>DATAAV010000099.1:0-1836 GCA_036259935.1 Geodermatophilus sp.
TTCGACATCGCCGAGACCCAGCAGAACCAGGTCGGGCGGATGCAGGGCTGGCTGGCGCTGTGGGGCCTGCCGCCCACCGGCGGGGACACGATGGCGTGGATGGCCTCGGACGGCGGTCACGCCGGGCACGACGCGTCGGCCACGCACGGCGGCCTGATGCCGGGGATGGCCACCGAGTCCGAGCTCGCGCGGCTGCGCTCCCTGTCGGGCACGGCGTTCGACGTCGAGTTCCTGCGGCTGATGGTCCGGCACCACCAGGGCGGCTTCGCGATGGCCGAGTACGCCGCCGAGCAGGCCGCCGTCCCCGCCGTCGCCGGGCTGGCCGGCACGATCGCCGAGACCCAGACCGCGGAGGTCACGACGATGGAGCGGATGCTGGCCGCGCGCGGAGGCACCCCGCTACCCGCCCCCTGACGCACCGCCGCCAGGACGCCGTGGCAGGGCTGGTAGGTTCTACGACGCCCCACCGCAGAGCCCCCGTAGCTCAGGGGATAGAGCACCGCCCTCCGGAGGCGGGTGCGCAGGTTCGAATCCTGCCGGGGGCACCCAGCAGCACCAGGAGGCCCCGCCGTCCGCGGCGGGGTCTCCCGCGCGTCCCGGGCCTCCGTGACGCGACCCGGCGGTGCAGGCAGCTCAGCTGGTCAACAGGCCGCCCTCGACCGGCAGCGTCGTCCCCGTGACGTAGCCACCCGCGTCGCTGACCAGGAAGACCAGCGCGGCCGCCAGCTCCATCGGGTCGCCCTTGCGGCCGGCCAGCACCCGCGACATCTGGCTCTCGATGTAGCCCTCCGGGTACGTGTCGGTCATCTCCGACGTGAAGAAGCCGGGCGCCAGCGCGTTGACCCGGATGCCCTTGCGGCCGGTCCACTGCTGCGCCAGGTCGCGGGTGAGCCCGATCAGCCCGGCCTTGCTCGCCGCGTAGGCGGCCTGGGGCAGCCCGGCGGTGGTCAGCCCGAGGATGCTGGAGATGTTCACGATCGAGCTGCCCGGCTGCATCACCCGCGCGCAGGCCTGCGCCATCCAGTAGCAGCCGTTGAGGTTCACGTCGATCACCGAGCGGAACTGCTCCGGGGTCTCGCGGGTGGCCGGCACGGCGGTGCCGACGCCGGCGTTGTTGACCAGGACGTCGACCTTCCCGAACTCGGCCACGGTGGCGTCCACGAGCCCCTGGCAGTCCTCGGGCCGGGCCACGTCGGTGCGCACCGTGATCGCCCGCCGGCCGGCCGCCTCGACCGCTGCCCGGGTCTCCCCCAGCCGGTCCTCGCGGCGGGCGCCGAGCGCGACGTCGGCGCCGGCCTGGGCCAGGGCGCGGGCGAACACCGCGCCGAGGCCCGAGGACGCCCCCGTCACGATCGCCACCCGGCCGTCCAGCCGGAACATGTCCAGGACCGTGCTGTCCGTCACGTGCGCTCCCGTCGTCGTCGGTGGGCCATGAGCCTGTCGCCCCGGCGGTCGCCCCGCCACCGCGGCCCCCTCGCCGTGTGGGGTAGACCACAGCGGCGGCGGGTAGGGGCCGGACCCGTTCCCGAACCGGTGGGGAGGACCCGTGGCCAACCTGGCACAGCACCTGCTCGACACCGCGGCGCGGCACGGCGACCGCCCGGCGCTCCGCATGGACGACGCCGTCCTGACCCACGACGGCTTCCGCGAGGCCGCCGCCGGGGTGGCCGCGGGGCTGCGGGCCCGGGGCGTGCAGCCCGGCGACCGGGTGGGGATGGTCCTGCCGAACGTGCTGGGCTTCCCGGTGGTCTTCTACGGCGCGCTGATGGCCGGCGCCGCCGTCGTCCCGATGAACCCCCTGCTCAAGGCGCGCGAGGTCGAGTACTACCTGCGCGA
>DATAAV010000100.1:0-14152 GCA_036259935.1 Geodermatophilus sp.
GATCGGCGAGCGTCTGGGTCGTCGCGCTCTCCGGCGTGCTCGCGGCCCTCGGCGTCGCCGCGGTGCTGGTCGGCGCAGCGGCCGTCGCCCGGCACCGGGCCGGCGCCGCGGCCGACCTCGCCGCCCTGGTCGCCGCCGGGCGGGCGGTCCGCGGGGAGCTCGGCACCTGCTCCGTCGCCGGCCAGGTGGCCCGGGCCAACGGGGCAGTGCTCACCGGCTGCACGACGGCCGCCGGTGCGGTGGTCGAGGTGACGGTCGAGGTCCCGGTCCGCCTGGGCCCGCTCGGCGTCCGCTCGGCCACCGCCCGGGCGCGGGCCGGGCCCGCCGCCGAGCCGCCGTCAGCGGGCGATGCTGCTCCCGGCGCCGCCGTCGGTGCCGGGGTCGGTGTCGTCCCGGTCCTCCTCTCCGGGCAGGCTCTCCGCGGCGGCCAGTTCGTCGAGGACGACGTCGAGGACACGGACCGCGCCGGCCTTGTCCAGCGGATCGTTGCCGTTCCCGCACTTGGGCGACTGGACGCAAGAGGGGCATCCGCTCTCGCACTCGCAGGTGGCCACCGTCGCCCGGGTCGCCTGCAGCCACCGGCGCAGCACGGCGAAGCCGCGCTCGGCGAAGCCGGCCCCGCCCGGATGCCCGTCGTAGACGACGATCGTGGCCGCCCCGGTGTCGGGATGCAGAGCGGTGGACAGCCCGCCGAGGTCCCAGCGGTCGCAGGTGGCCAACAGTGGCAGGATGCCGATCGCCGCGTGCTCGGCGGCGTGCAGGGCGCCGGGCAGGGCGACCTCGTCGAGCTCCGCCCGGGCCACGGCCCGCTCGTCGAGGGTCAGCCACACCGCCCGCGTGCGCAGCTGCCGGGGCGGCAGGTCCAGGGGGAACTCGGCGAGCACCTCCCCGGTCCCCAGCCGGCGGCGCTGGTAGGCGACGACCTGGTTGGTCACGTCCACCACGCCGGTGTGCGCGGTGACCGTGTCCAGCCGCCGCGACCGGTCGGTGCTGACGATGCCGAGGTCGGTGACGTCCCGGGCGACGGTCGTCCACTCCGGGCTCTCCGCGTGCACGATCGCGCAGGCATCCTCGACGCAGAACTCGTCCACCACGAAGGTCTCGCCGCGGTGCACGTACAGCGCGCCGGCGTGCACGGTGGCGTGCGCGGCGTCGCCGTCGACCGTGCCCAGCAGCCGACCGGTCGCCCCTTCGATGATCGACACCGGCTCGGTGCCGCTGCCCCGGATGTCAACGTCGGGACGTCCGCGGCCGGCCCAGTACCAGCCGGTCGGCCGGCGCCGCAGCAGGCCCTCGGCCACCAGCTCCGCGACCCGGGCCTCGGCGGCGGCGCCGCCGAACGCGGCGAGGTCCTCGGGACGCAGGGCGAGTTCCGCGGCCGCACAGCACAGCTGCGGTCCCAGGACGTAGGGGTTGGTCGGGTCGGTGACGGTGGCCTCCACCGGGCGGCCGAACACCGCGCGGGGATGGTGGGCCAGGTAGTGGTCCAGCGGATCGTCCCGGGCGACGAACACCACCAGCGACTCCCGCTGGGCTCGCCCGGCGCGGCCGGCCTGCTGCCACAGGGAGGCCAGCGTCCCCGGATAGCCGGCCAGCACCACCGCGTCCAGCCCGGCGATGTCGATCCCCAGCTCCAGGGCGTTGGTGGTGGCCACGCCGAGCAGGTCCCCGGCCGACAGCGCGCGTTCCAGCTCGCGGCGTTCCTCGGGCAGGTAGCCGCCGCGGTAGGAGTCCACCCGGCGGACCAGGTCGCCCCGTCCCCCCTCGGCCAGGATCCGGCGGGCCTGGTCGGCCACCGACTCCGCGCTCCGCCGGGAACGCACGAACGCGAGTGTCCGGGCGCCCCGCTCGACCAGGTCGGCCAGCAGCGTCGCGGCGTCGGCGGCGGCCGACCGGCGCAGCGGCGCACCGTGCTCCCCGGTGCGCTCGGTCAGCGGCGGTTCCCACAGGGCGAAGGCGGCTCCCGGCCGGGGGGACCCGTCCTCGGTCACGGCCACGACCGGGGCGCCGATCAGCCGGGCGGCCGCCTCGGCCGGGTCGGCCACGGTGGCCGAGGCCAGCACGAAGACCGGGTCGGCGCCGTAGCGCCGGCAGATCCGCCGCAGCCGGCGCAGCACGTGCCCGACGTGCGAGCCGAAGACCCCGCGGTAGCTGTGGCACTCGTCGACGACGACGTAGGCGACCCGGCGCAGCGTGCTCGACCACTTCTGGTGGGCCGGCAGCAGACCACGGTGGAGCATGTCCGGGTTCGTGACGATCCACCGCGCGTGGCGGCGCACCCACTCCCGTTCCTCGATCGGGGTGTCGCCGTCGTACGCCGCCGGGCGCACCGAGGGGTCGGCCAGCGCCGCGACGGAGCCGAGCTGGTCGCGGGCCAGCGCCTTGGTCGGGGCCAGGTAGAGCACGCAGGCCCGCGGGTCCTCCGCCAGCCGGGTGAGGGCGGGCAGCTGGTAGGCCAACGACTTGCCCGAGGCGGTGCCGGTGGCGACCACCACGTGCCGGCCGTCGTACGCCAGCTGCGCGGCCTCGACCTGGTGGCGCCAGGGCGTCCGCACGCCCTGCGCCTCCAGCCGCTGCCGCAGCGGCCGGTCGACCCAGTCCGGCCAGGGCAGGGTGCGGCCGGCCCGCACCGGGACGTGGTGGACGTGGGTGACCGGCTGCTCCTCCTCCGGAGTGCCGGCGAGGACGGAGGCCAACAGCTCCGCCCCGGGAAGAGTGCCGCCCTCTGGACCATGGTCCGTGCCGGGAGGGGGAGCCGACCGGACCGGGTGGAGCGTGGTCACCTCCCCACTGTCACACCTGTCGGCAACCCTCTGTCGTCGCCGGCGGACCTGCCGGTGCCGGAAAGGGTCGTCCGTCGACCCGCCTACACGGGTTGTGATTCCCCTTACACTCGCGCGCGTCCTGTCACGCGGACCCTGCGTGCGGGGCGGACTTGCGCCGACCGGGAGCGGGCGTGTCCCGGGGGCAGCCGACCGCTGGGAGGAAACACATGCCGGACAGCGCACTCTCCGGCGGGGACATCGTGCTGGTGACGATCGTCCTCGCCGTCTCACTCGCCGCCCTTGCCTTCGCCGCCTATCTGGCGCGCGCCGTGATGAGCGCCGACCAGGGCACGACGACGATGCGCGACATCGCCCGGGCGGTGCAGGAGGGCGCGGCGGCCTACCTGCGCAGGCAGTTCCGCACGCTGGGCGCCTTCGCCGTCATCGTCTTCCTCCTGCTGCTGGTCCTGCCGGTCGCCGACGGCGGCTGGGGCACCCGGCTGGGACGGGCCCTGTTCTTCCTCGTAGGGGCGCTGTTCTCGGCCATGGTCGGGTTCATCGGGATGACCCTGGCCACGCGCGGCAACGTACGAGTGGCGGCGGCCGCCCGCTCGGGCGGATACCGGCCGGCCTTCCGCATCGCGTACCGCACCGGCGGTGTCTGCGGGATGATCACCGTGGGTCTCGGGCTCTTCGGCGCGTCCCTGGCGCTGCTGCTGTTCAACGAGACCGCGCCGGTCGTCCTGGAGGGCTTCGGGTTCGGCGGCGCGCTGCTCGCCATGTTCATGCGCGTCGGCGGTGGCATCTTCACCAAGGCCGCCGACGTCGGTGCCGACCTGGTCGGCAAGGTCGAGGCCGGAATCCCCGAGGACGACCCGCGCAACGCGGCCACGATCGCCGACAACGTGGGCGACAACGTCGGCGACTGCGCCGGGATGGCCGCCGACCTCTTCGAGTCCTACGCGGTCACCCTCGTGGCGGCGCTGATCCTCGGCCAGGTCTTCTTCGGCGCCGTCGGCATGGTCTTCCCGCTCGTCGTCGCCGCGATCGGCGTGATCGCCTCCGTCGTCGGCATCCTCGCCAGCAACCCCGGCAAGGGCGACTCCAGCGGGCTCGCGCCGATCAACCGCGGGTTCTTCACCTCCGCAGTGGTCTCCCTCGTGCTGGTGGCCGCGGCCTCCTTCACCGTGCTGCCCAGCATCGCCGACGTCCCCGACACCGTGGTCAGCCCGCAGGTTCTGGGCTTCGTCTCCGTCCTGGTCGGGATCGTCCTCGCCGCGGCCATCCAGATGCTCACCGGCTACTTCACCGAGACCAGCCGCAAGCCGGTGCGCGACGTCGCCCGCAGCTCCCTGACCGGTCCGGCGACGGTGATCCTCTCCGGCATCTCCCTCGGCCTGGAGTCGGCGGTGTACGCGGCGCTGCTCATCGGCGGCGCGGTGTACGCGGCCTTCCTCGTCGGCGGCGGTGCGGCGCTCTACGCCGTGGCGCTCGCCGGCTGCGGCCTGCTGACCACCGCCGGCGTCATCGTCTCCATGGACACCTTCGGCCCGGTCAGCGACAACGCCCAGGGCATCGCCGAGATGTCCGGCGACCTCGACGAGGAGGGCGCGCGGGTGCTCACCGAGCTCGACGCCGTCGGCAACACCACCAAGGCGATCACCAAGGGCATCGCGATCGCCACCGCCGTCCTCGCCGCCACCGCGCTGTTCGGCTCCTACAACGCCCAGATCGGCGTCGCGCTCGACGAGGCCGGGGACACCCTGGGCAACGCGTTCAGCCTGGTCAACCCGAACAACGTCGTCGGAGCCGTCATCGGCGCCGCCGTGGTGTTCTTCTTCTCCGGCCTGGCGATCAGCGCGGTGTCCCGGGCGGCCGGCCGGGTCGTGTTCGAGGTCCGGGAGCAGTTCCGCACCCGCCCCGGGATCATGGACTTCAGCGAGCGGCCGGACTACAGCAAGGTCGTCGACATCTGCACCAAGGACTCGCTGCGCGAGCTGGCCACCCCCGGCCTGCTCGCCGTCCTGGCCCCGGTCGCGGTCGGCTTCGGCCTCGGCTTCGGGCCGCTGGCGGCCTACCTGATCGGAGCCATCGCCGCCGGGACGCTGATGGCGGTCTTCCTGGCCAACTCCGGCGGCGCCTGGGACAACGCCAAGAAGATGGTCGAGGACGGCGCGTACGGCGGGAAGGGCAGCGAGTCGCACGCCGCAACCGTCATCGGCGACACCGTCGGCGACCCCTTCAAGGACACCGCCGGCCCGGCGATCAACCCGCTGATCAAGGTCATGAACCTGGTGGCCCTGCTGATCGCCCCGGCGATCGTCAGCCTGTCGGTGGGCGAGGGCGCCAACACCCCGCTGCGGCTGGGGATCGCCTTCACCGCCACCCTGGTGATCATCGGCGCGGTCGTGGTCTCCAAGCGCCGGTCGGTCGTCATCGGCGGCGCCCCGGCCGAGGCCCCCGCCACGCTGACCACCACCGCTCCCTGATCCGCACACCGGGATCCTCCGGCCGGCCCGTGCCGCCCGGAGGATCCCGGCCTGCGGCTGTGGACGGCCACCGCGCTGTGGACGACGCGACGGACGGAGGAGGTAGGCGCGCCTAGCGTCCGGCGCGCCGGTCCCACCCGGGGGTCGGTCCGACGCCGGGAGGCTCCTCGTGTCCGTCACCATCGCCGTCCAGCTCGACACCGTCGAGTCGCTGGCCGCCGAGCTCGCCGCCCTCGCCGCAGAGCTGGAGGGCGACGCCGGGCTCTGCCGGTCCACTGCCCCGTCGCTCGGCACCGCGGTGAGCGGGCACGCCGGCGAGCGGGCGGAGGCGGCCGGGGTCGGCTGGGGAACGGTCGACGAGCTGATCGCCCGGGAGACCTCGGCGCTGGCCACCGCCCTCGCCGCGGCCGTCGCCTCCTACCGCCTGGCCGACGCCGCGCTCTCCGACCGGCTTCTCGCCCTCGGCACGGTGCCGGGGCCCCGGTGAGCGCCCCCGCGCTCACCGCGGTCGCCGCGTGGGACGTCCCCCTCCTGCGGGGTGCGGTGTTCACCCTCGCCGCGGTCGCCGACCGGCTGCCCTGCTGGCGGGCCCGGATGGAGGCGGTCGGCCGCTCGCTGGACACCGCCGAGTGCTGGTCGGGCCCGGCCGCCGCCGCGGCCGGCGCGGCGCTGGTGGAGGTCTCCGCCGTGCTCACCGGGGTGACGACCGCACTGACCGAGTCCCTGGAGCAGGCCCAGCGGCTGCTCGCGCAGGCCGCGACCGCCCAGGAGCTGGCCGAGCAGGCGCTGGCCGCGGCCGCGGCCGTGCCCGTCGAGCTCGACGACGCCGGGCGCCCGGCCGGATCCCTGCCGAGCGCCGGCGCTGTCGCCGACTCGGCCGCGGCCGGGCGGTCCGCCGAGGAGACCGCCGCGGCGCTGCGCGCGGCCGACACCGCCGCCGACGCCCTGCAGGCCGCGGCGCTGGCCGGCGTCGCCGCCACGGCGGCCGCGGACGCCCTCGTGGGGCTGGGTGTGGGTGGTCCCTTCGCGCCCGCCGCGTTCGCCGACCTCGCCGTGCGGGTGCCCGCCGGGTCGTTCCTGGCTACCACGTGCCCGCCGGGAAGCGGACCCGAGGCCGTGGCGGCCTGGTGGGCCGGGCTGTCCGCGGCGGCCCGGCTGGCCGTCGTCGCCGCGGACCCGGCGAGGATCGGCAGCCTGGACGGCGTGCCCGCCTGGGCCCGCGACCGGGCCAACCGGCTGGAGCTGGACCGGGCGCTCGCCGACCCGTCGGCGCCCGGGTACGCGGTCGCCCGGACGGTCGCGGCGGAGATCGCCGACCGGGAGCAAGCCGGCCGGGACGTCCAGCTCTACCAGTTCCAGCCCGCCGACGGTCTGGCCGCCCTGGCCCTCGGCGACGTCGACACCGCCGACGCCGTCGCGCTCCTCGTCCCCGGGGTCGGCAACGACGCCCAGGAGGACCTCGGGGATATGGCCGACGACGCCCGGGCCGTCGCCGAGGCCACGGTCGCCGCCGCGCCGGGCCTCACCGTGGCCACGGTGGCCTGGCTCGGGTACCGACCGCCGGGCAACGTGGCTGCCGGTGCGTTCCCCGGGGCGTCGCGGCAGGGTGGCCCCGCGCTCGACGGCGCCCTGGACGGCGTGGCGGCGCTCCGGCGCGACGCTCCGGCCCGGGTGACGGTGCTCGCCCACAGCTACGGCACCGTCGTCGCCGACCGGGCCGCCGACCAACCCGGGCAGCTCGCGGCCGACGCCCTGGTCCTCCTGGGCAGCCCCGGCGTGGACAACGACGTCGACGGCATGGAGGCCGCGGAGGTCTACGCCGCCTCCTCGGTGTTCGACCCGGTCACCTGGCTGGAGGTCCACGGGGACCAGACGTGGGACTCCGGGCTCGGGGCCACCGGGCTGCCGGCCGACTGGCACACGCTGCACGGCGAGTACTACGAGCCCCACCACCCGACGCTGGCCGCGATGGGCGAGATCGTCGCGGGCACCCGGGAGCGGGAATGAGCGGGGGATCACGAACCCGACCGGGCGGGAACAGCAGACGCCGCGCGACGTTTGGAGCGGTGACGGCACGCCCACGGTGGGTCGCCGCCCGCCTCTTCGTCGGGGTCGTGGCCTACCGTGGCGAGGCCGAGGGCGGACGCGCAGCAGTCGCGTCCCCCGGCGTCGCAGTGTCGGCGCCCCGCACCCCAGCACCACCGACAGGAGCACCGTGGCCCCCACGAAGACCACGCACAACGGCAGCCAGCCGGCCGCAGCGACCGCCGGCGGCACCAGCACGCCTGCCCGTCGCCGGACCTCTGCGTCGGGGGGCAGGCCGCTGGTCATCGTGGAGTCGCCGACCAAGGCCGGAAAGATCGCCGGCTACCTCGGCAGCGGCTACGTCGTCGAGGCCAGCGTGGGCCACATCCGCGACCTGCCGCGCAACGCGGCCGACGTGCCGGCCGAGCACAAGGGCGCCTCGTGGGCGCGGCTCGGCGTGGACGTGGACAACGCCTTCGAGCCGCTGTACGTGGTCAGCCCCGACCGCAAGCAGCAGGTCAGCCGGCTCAAGCAGCTGCTGAAGGACGCCAGCGAGGTCTACCTCGCCACCGATGAGGACCGCGAGGGCGAGGCGATCGCCTGGCACCTGGTCGACACCCTCAAGCCGCGGGTGCCGGTGCGCCGGATGGTGTTCCACGAGATCACCCCCGAGGCGATCGCCCGCGCCGTGGCCAACCCCCGCGACCTGGACACCGCGCTGGTCGACGCCCAGGAGACCCGCCGCATCCTCGACCGGCTCTACGGCTACGAGGTCAGCCCCGTGCTGTGGAAGAAGGTCCTGCCCAGGCTCTCGGCCGGGCGCGTGCAGTCGGTGGCGACCCGGATCGTGGTCGAGCGCGAGCGGGAGCGGATGGCGTTCCGGTCGGCCGACTACTGGTCGCTGGAGGGCGTCTTCGCCGTTCCCCGGGCGGCCGGCGCCGACGAGGGCGAGCCCACCACGCTGCGCGCCCGGCTGGTCAGCGTCGACGACAGCCGGGTGGCCACCGGCCGCGACTTCGACCCCACCACCGGCCGGGTGACCGGCGACGTGGTCCACCTCGACGAGGCCGGCGCCCGCGGGCTGGCGGCCCGGCTCGAGGGCCGCCAGGTCACGGTGACCCGGGTCGACGAGAAGCCCTACCGGCGTCGTCCCTACGCGCCCTTCACCACCTCCACCCTGCAGATGGAGGCCGGCCGGAAGCTCGGCTGGTCCTCGGCGCAGGTGATGCGGGTGGCGCAGCGGCTGTACGAGAACGGCCACATCACCTACATGCGGACCGACTCGACCAACCTCTCCGACGAGGCGATCAACGCCGCCCGCACCCAGGCCCGGCAGCTCTACGGCGACGCGTTCGTCCCCGCCGAGGCCCGCCGCTACAAGAGCAAGGCCAAGGGCGCGCAGGAGGCGCACGAGGCGATCCGGCCGGCCGGGGACAGCTTCCGCACCCCCGGCCAGCTGGCCGGGCAGCTGGCCCGTGACGAGTTCCGGCTCTACGAGCTGATCTGGCAGCGCACCGTCGCCTCCCAGATGGCCGACGCCGTCGGGCAGACGGTGAGCATCCGCCTCGCCGGCCGCAGCTCCACCGACGAGGCCGTCGAGTTCACCGCCAGCGGTCGCACGATCACCTTCCCCGGCTTCCTCCGCGCCTACGTCGAGTCCCGGGACGAGGGGACGACCGGCGACGACGAGCCCGGCACCGACGACGCCGAGCGCCGGCTGCCGCGGGTCGAGCGCGGCCAGCGGCTCGACACCCGGGAGCTGGAGGCCAAGGGCCACTCGACCACGCCGCCGTCCCGCTACACCGAGCCGAGCCTGGTCGCCCGGCTCGAGGAGCTCGGCATCGGCCGTCCCTCGACCTACGCGTCGATCATGCAGACCATCCAGGACCGCGGGTACGTGTGGAAGAAGGGCTCCGCGCTGGTGCCCTCCTTCATCGCGTTCGCCGTGGTGAACCTGCTCGAGCAGCACTTCGCGCAGCTGGTCGACTACGACTTCACCGCCACCCTGGAGGAGGAGCTCGACGAGATCGCCAGCGGGGCGCTGCACCGGGTCGACTGGCTGACCGAGTTCTACTTCGGCGGCGAGGGCCGGCACGCCGGCGCGATCGCCAAGTCCGGCGGGCTCAAGCAGGTGATCGGCCAACGGCTGGAGGAGATCGACGCCCGCGGCGTCAACTCCATCCCGCTGCGCGCCACCGGCCCGAACGGCGAGCCGGTGGTCGTCCGCGTCGGCCGCTACGGGCCCTACCTGCAGGCCGGCAGTGAGGACGGGCCGCGGGTCAGCGTGCCCGAGGACCTCGCCCCTGACGAGCTGACCAGCGAGAAGGTCATCGAGCTGCTCGCCGCGCCGTCCGGTGACCGGGAGCTGGGCGCCGACCCGGAGTCCGGGCTGCCGATCGTCGTCAAGGCCGGCCGGTACGGGCCGTACGTGACCACCGTCGTGCCCGAGGGCAGCAAGGCGCAGCCCCGCACGGCCAGCCTGTTCTCCTCGATGGACCCGGAGACGGTGACGCTGGAGCAGGCACTGCGGCTGCTCACCCTGCCGCGCACGGTCGGCGCGGCTCCCGACGGCGAGGAGATCCAGGCCCTCAACGGCCGCTACGGTCCCTACCTGAAGAAGGGCAGCGACTCCCGGTCGCTGGACAGCGAGGACAAGCTGTTCACCGTCACCCTCGACGAGGCGCTGGCCCTGTTCGCCCAGCCCAAGCAGCGGGGCCGCCGGGCCGCCGCCACGCCGCTGAAGGAGCTGGGGCCGGACCCGGTCACCCAGGGCCAGATCACCGTGCGGGAAGGGCGCTTCGGTCCGTACGTCACCGACGGCGAGACCAACGCCAGCCTCCGCAAGGGCGACGACGTGGAGAGCATCACCCTCGAGCGCGCCGCCGAACTGCTGGCCGATCGGCGCAGCCGGCCCACTACGAAGAAGGCCACCAAGAAGACGAAGACGGCGGCCAAGAAGACGACCGGGGCTCAGAGGACGACCGCGGCCAAGAAGGCCACGACGAAGAAGGCGCCGGCGAAGAACGCCGTCCCTACGGGGGGCTGAGCCGAGCGGCGAGGATCCCGGGACGATTACGACGCGTGAAGGACTCGCCGGTTCCGAATCCGTAGCGGACGTTTCGATGGCCGAGCGGCGGCGAGAGGCTTGCGCACGCCCCGGGGCAGGCGCCTAGCCTGCCCGCACCTCGGACTGAGGGGGCGGCGATGTCCACTCGTACCCGTCGACTGCTGACGACCGTCGTGACGGCGGTGCTGCTCGGCGCCTGGTCCCCGGCCGCGGCCGCCTCCTCCGGCCCACCGGCGGACCCCGCGAGTTCGTGGCCGGGGCCGACCCCGGTCCAGGCGCCGGGCGAGGCGGTGGCCGACGACTTCGAGTCCGACTACCGGACCGCGCTGGACGTCGTGGACGCCTACTGGCGCGCCCACTACGACGACTTCTTCTCCGGCACCTACAGCGCCCCAGGATTGCTGCCCGGCGCGCTCGGCCCCGGGCTCTACGACTATCCCGCCGAGCAGTTCTACTGCGGCGACCAACTGCTGACCGAGGGCAACGCCTGGTACTGCGTGCCGGAAGACTTCGTGGCCTTCGAGATCGACCTGATGGCGGAGTGGGAGCGGCTGGGCGACGCGTTCATCTACCTCGTCGTGGCCCACGAGTGGGCGCACGCGGTCGCCGCCGACTTCGACCCGTCCCTGATCGCCCCGGCCTTCGAGCTGCAGGCCGACTGCCTGGCGGGCGCCGCGATCCAGGGCGCCGTGGACGACGGCCTGCTGGTCGTCGAATCGGGGGACACCGCGGAGTTCGAGGCATCCCTGGTGGCCGTGGCCGGTGAATTCCCCTGGGGAACGGTCTTCCTCGACGAGAACGGCGAGCCGCAGACCGAGACGCACGGCAGCGCGCAGGAGCGGGTCGACGCCTTCGACCGCGGCGCCACCGGCGGCGTCCCCGCCTGCCTGCCGACCGGCGGCTGAGCGGGGCCGGTCGGCTCAGGCCGGGCCCGAACCGACCGCGAAGACCCGGCGGAACGGCAGCAGCGTCGTCCCGTCGGGGCGCGGCGGATAGGCCTGCCGGAGGGCGGCGGCGTAGGCCGCGGTGAGTTCGGCGGCCGCGGCGTCGTCGAGCCGGGCGAGCGCCGGGCGCAGCGTCGTGCTGCGCACCCAGCCCAGCACCGGGTCCTCCCCGGTCAGGACGTGCAGGTACGTGGTCTCCCAGACGTCGGCCACCAGCCCGGCTCCGGTCAGGACGTCGAGGTAGCCGGCCGGCTCCAGGACGGCGTCCGGCCGCGGCGCCGCCTCTGCCACTCGGTCCGCCCACCGCGGATCCCGGCACAGCTCGGCGAGCAGCGCGTGCGTCGGCTTCCGGAAGTTGCCCGGCATCTGCACGGCCAGCCAGCCGCCGGGCGCCAGCTGCCGAGCCCACCGGGCCAGCAGCCGGTCGTGACCGGGCACCCAGTGCAGCACCGCATTGCTCACCAGGACGTCGACCGGCTCCTCCGGCTCCCAGCCCTGCACGTCGCCGAGGGCGAACGCGACCCGGCCGGGGACGGCGTGCGCCGCCGCGGCGGCGAGCATCTCCGGCGAGGAGTCCACGCCGGTCACCCGGGCTTGCGGCCAACGTTGCGCCAGGGAGGCGGTCAGGGCGCCCTCGCCGCAGCCGAGGTCCACGACGACCCGAGGTGATCCGGCGTCGACGCGGGCCAGCAGGTCGGCGAACGGCCGGGCCCGCTCGCCGGCGTAGCGCAGATAGCCCGCCGGGTCCCACGCGCCGGGCGGGGCAGCGCCGGTGTCCGGTGTTCCGCCCACGGGCCGGACCCTAGCCGCCGACCCGACGTCGGTCCTGCGCTGCCCCGGGAGTGTCCGGGCCGGCCGGTACCGTGGCCGGGCGAGGGCGAGCGCCGCCCGATCACCTTCCTCCCCGGGAGCCCCGATCTCCACCGAGCCGACGCTCCAGCCGCCCGACGACGGTGCCGCCGTCCCGTCGCCGGCGCGGTTCGCCCTGCCCGACGTGGCCGCTGCCCGGCCGGGCGGACGCGGGGTGTTCATCGCCTTCGAGGGCGGGGAGGGCGCCGGCAAGTCCACGCAGGTCCGGCGGCTCGTGGCCTGGCTGACCGGGCAGGGCCTGCCCGCGCGGGCCACCTTCGAGCCCGGCGCCACCTCGGCGGGCGCCGCGATCCGCGCGATCGTCCTCGACCCCGCGCACACGGGCCTGTCCCCGCGCGCCGAGGCGCTGCTCTACGCCGCCGACCGTGCCCAGCACGTGGACGCGGTGCTGCGCCCGGCGCTGGAGGCCGGCGAGGTGGTGGTCACCGACCGGTTCGTGGACAGCTCGCTGGCCTACCAGGGCGCCGGGCGCACCATCCCGCTCGACGAGGTCCGCGCGCTGTCCCGCTGGGCGACGGCCGGCCTGCAGCCGGACCTGACCGTCCTGCTGGACCTGCCGCCCGAGGTCGGGCTGGCCCGGGCCCGCGGCCGGGCGGGAGCCGACCGGCTGGAGTCGGAGTCCCTCGACTTCCACGAGCGGGTGCGGGCGACCTTCCGGGTCCTGGCCGACGCCGAACCGCAGCGCTACCTGGTCCTCGACGCCACCCGGCCGGTCGAGGAGCTCGCCGAGGCAATCCGCGCCCGGGTGGCCGCACTCCTGCCGGTGTCCGCCGGGCGGCAGCCGTGAGCGCCCCGCCGGTCGAGGGCGTCTGGGCCGACGTCATCGGCCAGCCCGCCGTCGTCGCCGAGCTGCGCGCGGCCGTCGCCGACCCGGCCGCGATGACCCACGCCTGGCTGTTCACCGGCCCGCCCGGTTCGGGCCGCTCGGTGGCCGCCCGCGCCTTCGCCGCCGCGCTGCAGTGCCCCGCAGGGGGTGACGGCACCTGTCACGCCTGCCGCACGGTACTCGCCGGCACCCACGCCGACGTGCAGACCGTCATCCCGGAGGGCTTGTCCATCGGGGTGGCCGAGGTGCGCGAGCTGGCGCGCATCGCCGGGCGGGCACCCTCGCAGGGCCGCTGGCAGGTGGTCCTGGTCGAGGACGCCGACCGGATGACCGAGCAGGCGGCCAACACCGTCCTGAAGATGCTCGAGGAGCCGCCGACCCGCACGGTGTTCCTGCTCTGCGCGCCGAGCCTGCACCCCGACGACGTGCCGGTCACCATCCGCTCCCGCTGCCGCGTGGTGGGCCTGCGCACGCCGCCGGTCGACGCCGTCGCCGACGTGCTGGTCCGCCGCGACGGCATCGACCCGGCGCTGGCCGCCTGGTCGGCCGCGGCGGCCGGCGGGCACGTCGGCCGGGCGCGGCGCCTGGCCCGCGACGAGGCGGCCCGGCTGGCCCGCAAGGCGGTGCTCGACGTCCCGCTGTCGCTGGTGTCGCTGGCCGCCTGCCTCAACGCCGCCGACGACCTGGTCGGGGCGGCGAAGGAGGAGTCCGACCGGGCCACGGCCGCGCTCGACGGCGCGGAAACCGAGGCGGTCAAGGTCAGCCTGGGGATGGGGGCCCGCGGTCATCGTCTCCGGCCCATGACCGTCCGCAGCGCCCGCCGCAGCGACCCGTCACCGGGACGACCCTCGGCGCCTGCAGCCGTCGCCGCTGCTCTCCCCGCCGGCCGACCGGGGTGACGGGCGGCCCCGCCGGCCAGCACGATGCCCGGCGTGGACCGAGCCGAACTCAGCGCGATCGCGCACCGCTGGCACCCCATCGCCGCCCCCGTCTCCCCGAGGACCCTCCGGCGGCTGGTCCGCCGGCTCGGCGTACCGGACGGTGGGCGGGTGCTCGATCTCGGCTGCGGGTTCGGCGAGTGGCTGCTCGCCGTGCTGGCCGCAGCGCCGGGCGCCAGCGGGGTCGGCGTCGACGTCTCGGCGCCGGTGCTGCTGCACGCGCGCGCC
>DATAAV010000101.1:0-8400 GCA_036259935.1 Geodermatophilus sp.
TCCATGGCCTCGACCAGCTCCCCCACGCCGGCGAAGGCGGTCATGCCTCGCAGCCGGGACACGAACTCCACGCCCGCGTGCTCGCCGTAGAGGTCACCCTCCCAGTCGATGAGGTGGGCCTCCACGGTGCGCCGGGTGCCGTGGAACGTCGGGTTGCTGCCCACCGAGATCGCGGCGGGGAACCGGGGGCCGCTGCCCCCCTCCACGTCGCGCAGCACGAAGTGGCCGGCGTACACGCCATCGGCCGGGATCGCGGTGTGCGGCGGGCTCTCGACGTTGGCCGTGGGATAGCCGATGTCCCGGCCGCGGCGGTGCCCGCGGACGACGACGCCGTCGACCCGGTGCGGCCGGCCCAGCGCCCGCGCCGCGGCCTCCATGTCCCCGGCCGCGACGCAGGCGCGGATGTAGGTGGAGGAGATGGTGACCTGCTCGCCGTCGTCGTCCTCCTCGGTGAGGCTGGCCAGCCCCACCCCCTCGACGCCGAAGCCGAACCTGCGGCCCTCGCTGGTCAGGGTCGCCACGGTGCCGGCGGCCTTGTGTCCGTAGGTGAAGTTCTCACCCACGACCACGTGCGCGGTGTGCAGGTGCTCGACGAGCACCGTGTGGGTGAACGACTCCGGGGACAGCCGGCTGAACTCCGGGGTGAAGGGCAGCACGCACATGGCGTCGACGCCCAGTTCTGCCACCAGCTCGGCCTTGCGCTCCATCGACGTGAGGATCGCCGGGTGCGAGCCGGGGCGGACCACCTCGGCAGGGTGCGGGTCGAAGGTGAGCAGCAGGCACGGCCGGCGCATCGCCCGGGCCCGCGCGACGCCGGTGCCGATCAGCTTCTGGTGGCCCCGGTGGACGCCGTCGTACATGCCGACGGTGACGACGGTGCGGCCCAGATCGCCCGGCGTGGCCTCGAGCCCGCGCCACTGCAGCACGCGTGGGTCCCCTCGTCCCTGGTCCGGCGTCGCTCAGGCGACCCGGTGCAGCCAGCCGCGGGTGTCGGGCACCCGGCCGTGCTGGATGTCGAGCAGGTGCTCGCGCAGCCGCATGGTGATCGGACCGGGGTTGCCGTCGCCGACGGTGAAGTCCCCGGTGCGCGCCTTGACCTCACCGACCGGGGTGATGACGGCGGCGGTGCCGCAGGCGAAGGTCTCGGTGACGGTGCCGTCGGCCACCCCCGACCGCCACTCCTCGACGCTGAACCGGCGCTCGATCACCCGGTGGCCCATCTCGCGGGCGACGGTGATCAGCGAGTCGCGGGTGATGCCGGGCAGCAGCGTGCCGGTGAGCTCGGGGGTGACCAGTTCGGCGTCCTCGCCGGAGCCGAGGACGAAGAACAGGTTCATCCCGCCCATCTCCTCGACGTAGCGCTTCTCCACCGCGTCGAGCCAGACCACCTGGTCGCAGCCGGCCTCGACCGCCTGCTCCTGGGCCAGCAGGCTGGCCGCGTAGTTGCCGGCGCACTTGACGTCGCCGGTGCCGCCGGGAGCGGCGCGGATGTAGTCCTCGGAGAGGTAGACCGACACCGGGTGCACGCCGCGGGGGAAGTACGCGCCGGCCGGGCTCGCGATGACCAGGAACAGGTACTCGTGAGCCGGGCGGACGCCCAGGAAGGGCTCGGTGGCCATCTGGTAGGGCCGGATGTAGAGCGTCTGGTCGGGGCCGGTGGGCACCCACTCCCGGTCGGCGTCGACGAGGGCGTCGACCGCGGCGAGGAATGCCTCCTCGGGCACCGGGGGCATGGCCAGTCGCCGGGCGCCGCGGACGAAGCGGGCGGCGTTGGCGTCCGGCCGGAAGGTGGCCACGCTGCCGTCGGGCTGGGCGTAGGCCTTGAGCCCTTCGAAGATCGACTGGGCGTAGTGCAGCGCGGCGGTGGCCGGGTCCATCTGCAGCGGCGCGTAGGCGGTCAGCCGGGCGTCGTGCCAGCCCTCGCCGGCGCGGTAGCGCGCCACGAACATCGTGTCGGTGAAGTACCGGCCGAAGCCCGGGTCGGCGAGCATCGCGTTGCGCTCGGCCGCGGGACGGCGCCGCACGCTCTCGACCACCACCGGCACGCCCTCGGTGAACATCCGGGACGAGGTGCGGCTGTCGGCGAGCGTGTCGGTCATGTCTCCCACCTGGGCGTGCGCGGACGTGGGCGTGCCCGGCGGCCGCCGGACCCGCGGCTTCACCCTAGCCCGCGCCCGACCGGGGAGCCGACGAGCGTCGTCGGCTCCCCTGCGGGGTCAGGCCTGGTTCTCCTGGTTCACCCGCGGCCCGGCCGACTCCAGGACCTCGTAGCTCCACAGGTGGGAGGACTGGGCGGCCGCCGGGGCGAGGGTGTCCCCGCCGCCCTGGTGGGCGCGGTCGAAGTCCTGGCTGGACTGCCACGCCTGGTAGGCCTCTTCGCTGCTCCACCGCGTGTACACCAGGTACTGGTCGGTGCCCTCCAGGGGGCGCAGCAGCTCGAACCACTCGAAGCCCGGCGTGCTCTCGACAGCCCCGGCGCGGCCCCGGAAGCGCTCCTCGAAGCGGTCCTGCTTGTCCGACGGCACGGTGATCGCATTGATCTTCACGACGCTCATGGCCTCCCCCTTCCCGGGGCGGCGGACGATCAATCGCCGGTGCGGCACGCTGGGCCGGTGAGCACTCCGCGCACCGCCGACCTGGGCTTCGCCCGGCTGGACCTCGACCGCGCCGCCCGCACGGGCACCCCCGAGGTCGTCTACGCCGCCGGGAAGACCCCCGCGCAGACCGTCGCCTGCCTCGCAGCGCTCCGCGACGGCGGCCCCGGCCTGGCATGGGCCACCCGCGTCGACGGGCCGACCGCCGCGGCGGTGCGCGAGCGCTGGCCCGACGCCGTCGTCGACGAGGAGGCACGCTGCGTGTTCGTCGGCGAGCTCCCGTCGCCGGTCGGGGAGGTGCTGGTGCTCACCGCCGGCACCTCCGACGGGCCGGTCGCCGCCGAGGTGGCCGCCACCCTGGCCGCCTGCGGGGTCGGCTGCCGGCGGGTCGACGACGTCGGTGTGGCCGGCGTGCACCGGGTGCTCGCGGTCGCGTCGGACGTCGCCGCCGCCGACGCGGTGGTCGTGGTCGCCGGCATGGACGGGGCGCTGCCGAGCGTGGTCGCCGGGCTGACCGACCGGCTGGTGGTCGCCGTCCCCACCTCGGTGGGCTACGGAGCGGCGTTCGAGGGCCTGGCGGCGCTGCTGACCATGCTCACCGCCTGCGCGCCGGGGGTGCTGGTGGTCAACATCGACAACGGCTTCGGCGCCGGGGTGGCCGCCGCCCGGATCGTCCGGTCCACCGCTCAGCGGTAGCGCACCGGGTCGGGCAGCAGCTCGTTCATCGAGCCGGAGCGGAAGCCGCGGGGATCCACCTCCACCCGGTCGAAGCCGGTCACCGCGGCCAGCAGCTCCGGCCGGGCGGACAGCGCGGCGACCCGGGCGGCATCCACCTCGACGCGGGCGGTGTCGGCGCCCCCGACCGGGCCGAGGTCGCGCACCCGCAGGTCGCGGACGGGGAGCCCGGCGTCGGCCAGCGCGGCCCGCAACGCGGCCTCGGCGGCCTCCACCCGCGCCAGCCGCTGCGCGGAGACCGGCACGCCGTAGGCGATCCGGCTGGCCAGGCAGGCCGCAGCGGGCTTGTCGGCCACGGACAGCCCCCAGCGGCGGGCGGCGGCGCGGACGTCGTCCTTGGTCAGGCCGGCGCAGGCCAGCGGCGCCCAGGCACCGCGCTCGGCGGCCGCACGGATGCCCGGCCGGAAGCCGGCGCGCAGGTCGTCGGCGTTGGTGCCGGTGACGACCTCGCGGATGCCGAGGCCGGCGGCGAGCGGGACGAGGACGTCCATCAGCTCGGTCTTGCAGAAGGCGCAGCGGTCCCCGCCGTTGGCGCGGTAGCCCTCCCGCGCCAGCTCGTCGGTGCGCGGCTCCTCGTGGCGCACGCCGAGCGAGGCGGCGAAGGCCGCGGCCCCGGCCCGCTCGGCGGCGGGCAGGCTCGGCGAGACGGCGGTGGCCGCGACCACCCGGTCCGCGCCGAGCACCCGCACGGCCGCGGCCAGCAGCGTTCCGGAGTCGACCCCGCCGGAGAAGGCGACCAGGACGCGGGGCAGCGGCGCCAGCGAGGCGTCCAGAGCCGCGAGACGGTCGTCAAGCGCTGCCACGACCGCAGGTTGCCACAGGTCAGCCGGGCGGGAACCCCACCGCGACCCGCGCGGTCGCCCCGGCGTCCTCGACCAGTGCGACCAGCCCCCCCTCCGGGTCCACCGCGGCGTGCAGGCCGGGTGCTCCGGTGGCGGGGATCCGCCGGCCGTAGGCCAGCTCCCGCGCCTCCTCGGCGGTCAGCGCCCGCGCGGGGAAGACCGCCGTGGCGGCCTCGGTCAGCCCGAGCGCCCCTGCTCCCCCGCCGGCGGCCAGCGCCGCGGCGGCCTCCTCCACGGGCGCGGCCCGGGCGGTGCTGAACGGCCCGGAGGCGGTCCGGCGCAGCGCGGTGAGGTGACCGCCGACGCCGAGGGCGGCGCCGGCGTCTCGGGCGATCGCGCGGACGTAGGTGCCGGCGGTGCAGGTGACCGTCACGTCGGCGTCGAGGAGGTCCGGGGCGGGCCGGGTCACCCGGTGCACTTCGAGGCGGTGCACGGTGACCGACCGCGGGGCCAGCACGACCTCCTCCCCCGCGCGCACCCGGTCGTAGGAGCGGCGGCCGCCGACCTTGACCGCGCTCACCGAGGAGGGCACCTGCTGCAGGGGCCCGGTCTGTGCGGCCAGGGTCGTGCGGACGGCGGCCTCGTCGAGTCCGGCGGTCGAGGTGGTGGTGAGCACCTCCCCCTCCCGGTCGTCGGTCACCGTGGTCTGGCCGAACCGGATGGTCGCCTCGTAGGTCTTGTCGTGCCCGCCGAGGTAACCCAGCAGCCGGGTCGCCGTGCCGACGCCCAGCAGCAGCAGGCCGGTGGCCATCGGGTCGAGGGTGCCGGCGTGCCCGACCCGGCGGACCGACAGCACGCGTCGGGCCCGGGCGACGACGTCGTGGGAGGTCATCCCGCCGGCCTTGTCGACCAGCAGGAGACCAGGAGGGACGGCGGCGTCCGGACGGCGGTGCCTGCTCACACCGTCACCGTTCCAGGCGCCTCCAGCCAGCGGGCACCGGCCACCCGGGCCAGCACCGCGACGAGCCGGAGGAGGACGAACAGCGTCAGCCCGGTCCACACCCCGGCCAGGCCCCACCCCAGCGGCGCGGCCAGCAGCGACAGCGGCACGAAGCCGAGCAGCGCCGAGCCGATGGTGACGGTGCGCAGGTAGCCGACGTCGCCGGCGCCCATGAGCACGCCGTCCAGCGCGAACACCACCCCGGCCAGCGGCTGCATGCCGGCGAGGAACCACCACACGACGTCGGCCTGGACGAGCACCGCGGGGTCGTCGGTGAACAGCCCCGGCAGGACCGGCCGCAGCGCCAGCAACACCGCCCCCACCGCTACCCCCGTGCTGAGGCCCCACAGGGTCACCCGGCGGGCGGTGGCGCGGGCGTCGTCGGGCCGGCCGCCGCCCAGTGCGGCCCCGACCAGGGTCTGCGCGGCGATGGCGTAGGCGTCCAGGACCAGGGCCAGGAAGAACCACAGCTGCAGCGCGATCTGGTGCGCGCCGAGCTGCGCGGTGCCGGCGCGGGCGACCACACCGGCGGCGACGAGGAAGGACAGCTGGAGGACGGCGGCCCGCAGGAGCAGGTCGCGGCCGAGGACCAGTTGCGCCCGGACCGCGGTCGGCCGCGGCCGCCAGGAGACGCCCTCGCGGAGCAGAGCCCGCACGAAGAATGCGGCGGTGACCGCCTGCCCGGCGACGTTGGCCACCGCGGACCCGACCAACCCCATCCCGACCGGATGCACCAGCAGCGGGCACAGCACGGCGCTGACCGCGCTGCCGGCGACCACGTACCGGACCGGCCGGCGCAGTTCCTGCACCCCGCGCAGCCAGCCGTTGCCGGCCAGGGACACCAGCAGCAGCGGTGCGCCGAGGCAGGCGATCCGCAGCCACAGCTCGCCGGCCTCGGCCACCGGACCGGCGCCGCCGGCCAGCGCGCGGGTCAGCGGGCCGGCGGTGAGCTGGAAGAACGCGACCACGGCCAGCCCGAGCCCAAGCGCCAGCCAGGAGGCCTGCACGCCCTCGGCGAGGGCGCCGGCCCGGTCCCCCGCCCCGGCGCGGCGGGCGGCCCGGGCGGTGGTGCCGTAGGCGAGGAAGTTCAGCAGGGCCGCGGCCCAGGCCAGCAGCCCTCCGCCGACGGCCAGCCCGCCGAGGGCCACGGTGCCCAGGTTGCCGATGACCGCGGTGTCGACCAGCAGGTACAGCGGCTCGGCGGCCAGCACGACCAGCGCGGGCGCGGCCAGGGCGAGCACCGATGGGGTCGACGAGCGAGATCCCGCCGGACCGTGGGTGCCGCGGGGCGGGGGCCGGAGGCCTCCCGGCGCGGTGCCCGGGCCGGGCTCAGCGCCCGTCGGGGACGGCACCTGGACGCGGTGGGAGGCCGGAGGCCGACAGTGCGCACAGCTCCCCGCGGATGGCGCGGATCGTGGCCTCGCGGTCGAGCGTGGAGGTGAAGCCGGCCGCCGCGCGGTGCCCTCCCCCACCGAGGGCGAGTGCGACCCGGGCGACGTCGGTGGCACCGCGGGAGCGCAGCGACACCGCCCACGACCCGTCGTCCTGGCCCTTGAGCACGCAGGCGACGTCGGCCTCCTGGGTGGAGCGGACGACGTCGACCAGCGCCTCGAGCTGCTCCGCCGGCAGGCCGTGCTCGGCCGCCTCGGCGGTGCTCGACCAGGTCCACACGAGGCCGGCGCCGACGTCGGGCTCCAGCACCGCCCGGCCGGCGACGACGGAGAGCAGTGCGAGCCAGCCGAACGGCGCGGTGTCGAACAGCCGACGGCTGATCGCGGCATGGTCGATCCCGGTGGCCAGCAGGCGCGCGGCGAGCTCGTGGGTGTCGGGCCGGGTGTTGCCGAACCGGAAGGACCCGGTGTCGGCGGCCAGGCCCGCGTACAGGCAGGTGGCCAGCGCCCGGTCGAGGGTCACGCCCAGCCCGTCGAGGAGGTCGGCGACGAGCACCACGGTCGCCGGCGCGGCGGGGTCCACCAGGCGTACGTGCCCGAAGCCGGGGTTGCTGGCGTGGTGGTCGAGCACGACCGACGTCCCGGCGGCGTCGAGCAGGGGGGCGAGCTCGCCGAGCCGCGCCGGGGAGGCCGCGTCCAGGCTCACGAAGACGTCGGGGGACGCGGGCACCGCCGAGGAGGGGACCAGGCCCTCGGCCCCCGGCAGCCAGCCCAGCGACGGCGGGAGGACGAACGGCTCGGGGAAGGTGGCCAGCACGCGCGCGCCGCGCCGCCGCAGCCCCTCGGCCAGGGCCAGCGTGCTGCCCAGCGCGTCGGCGTCGGGCTGCACGTGGCCGGAGAGGACCACGGTGGCCCGGGCGTCGGCGGCCGCGGCGAGGACCGCGGCCGGCGTCCGGGCGACCGGCAGCGAGGCAGCGTCCGGGTCGACGCTGCCGGGAGAGACGACGGTCACCGGATCAGGCCTCCGGACCCGGGTCGGCGACCGGCGGCGCGTCGGGCTCCTCGGCCACGTGCCCCCCGCCGACCGGGAATCCCGGCCCGCCGTCGTCGGGCTCATCGGAGGTGATGCTCGGCGCGTCGCCGATCTCACCGGTCTTTCCGCCCTCGGTCGGGTCACCGGCCTCGGGCATCGTGCGGCCGCCGAGCTGGGATCGCGCCTGCTCCTCGGCGGGCTCGTACGGATCGGGGTCGACCTCGCTCATGCCACCTCCTCCTCGTGATCTCCGGCCGTCAGCTGTGCGCTCACAGGCCGCTCCTGCTCCGGACGCGGACATCGGCGGTGTCCGCCGCGGCCGGAACGTCGTCGATCCGGTCGTCCTCGTCGTCGGGCTCGGCCGGACGGCGGTAGGGGTCCGGTTCCCCGGCGTAGGTCGCGCCCTCCCGGAGGCGGGCCAGCTCGGCGTCGGCGGAGCGCACCCGCTCCAGGGCGGCGTCGAGCTCGCGGGCGGTGTCGGGGACGGCGTCGGCCACGAAGGTCAGCGTGGGCACGAACTTGATCCCGGTCTGCTTCCCGACCGTCGAGCGGAGCACGCCGGTGGCGCTGGCCAGGGCGCGGGCGGAGTCCTCGACCTGAGCCGGGTCGCCGTAGACGGTGTAGAAGACCGTGGCCTCGCGGAGGTCACTGGTCACGCGGGCGTCGGTGACGGTCACCATGCCCAGCCGGGGGTCCTTGATCTGGGACTCGATCGCGGCGGAGACGATCTGGCGGATGCGCACCGCCAGCTTGCGTGCGCGGGCCGGGTCGGCCATCGGACCTCCTCGTGCAGGGGCGTCCCGGAGAACGCCAGGTGGGGCGGGGGTGGTGCGTGAGCGCGGGCGGCCCCCTGCAGGGCCCCGCC
>DATAAV010000102.1:0-1904 GCA_036259935.1 Geodermatophilus sp.
TCGGCCGCAGCCGGCTGATCTACCGGGTGACCGCCGTCGTGGTGCTGCTGTGCCTCGCCGCGATGGTCGTCCGGGGCTTCAACTTCGGCATCGACTTCGCCGGCGGCAACAGCTTCCGGCTGCCCGGCAGCACCGAGCAGCTCGCCGAGGTGCAGGAGGCCGCCGAGGACGCCGGCGCGGAGGTGGCCTCGGCCCAGGTCGTCGGCGGCAACGCCCTGCTGCTGCGCACCGGCGCACTGGACAACGAGACCGAGCGCGCGGTCGTGGACGCCGTCGCCGCGGCGGCCGGTGTCACCCCGGCCCAGGTGAGTCCCGAATCGGTCAGCGCGAGGTGGGGCCAGGACATCACCCAGCAGGCGCTGGTCGCGCTCGTCGTCTTCCTCGTGGCCGTGGTGGCGTTCCTGGCCATCCGGTTCCAGCCGAAGATGGCGATCGGTGCCATCGCGGCGCTGCTGCACGACATCGTCGTGACCGCCGGCGTCTACGCGCTCGTCGGCTTCGAGGTCACCCCGTCGACGGTCATCGGGTTCCTCACCATCCTGGGTTTCTCGCTCTACGACACCGTCGTCGTCTTCGACAAGGTCGACGAGAACGTCAAGGACCTCGACAAGTCGGCGCGGATGACCTGGGGCGAGGCGGCCAACCTGGCGGTCAACCAGACGCTGATGCGCTCGATCAACACCTCGGTGATCGCGCTGCTGCCGGTGGCCGGCCTGCTGTTCGTGGGCGCGGGGCTGCTCGGCGTCGGGACGCTCAAGGACCTCGCGCTCGTGCTGTTCGTCGGCCTGGCCGCGGGCGCCTACTCGTCCATCTTCCTCGCCACGCCGATCGTCGCCGACCTCAAGGAGCGCGAGCCGGAGGTGCAGGCGCTGCGCCGCCGGGTGCTGGCCCGCCGGTCCTCGCAGGCCCGCCAGGACGCCGACCGCGCCACCGGGGCCGGCCCGGGCCGACGTGGTGGTCGAGTCGCCGGAGTCGGTGCGCCCCGACGCGGGGCGGGCGGCACAGCCCTCCCGGAGCGGGGCGACCGCCGCGCCACGGCCGGGGGCCCGTCCCCAGCAGCCGGGCACCCGCCGCTCCAGCGGGCGGAAGCGCCGATGAGCGCCGGCGCCCCGGCGGACAGCACCCCGCTCGACGAACTGATCGCCTCGCACGCCGTCGAGATCCCGGACTTCCCCGAGCCGGGGGTCGTCTTCCGCGACCTGACACCGGTCTTCGCCGACGGGCCGGCCTTCCGCCGCACGGTCGAGGGGCTGGCCGCGCCGTCCCTCGGGGACCCCCGCGCGGCCGCCCTCGCCGCACCCGGCACCGGAGGCGCCGGCTACGACGTCGTGGTCGGCGTCGAGGCACGCGGCTTCCTGCTCGCCGCGGCCGTGGCGCTGGAGGCCGGCGTCGGCGTGGTGCCGGTGCGCAAGGCCGGCAAGCTGCCACGCGAGCGGCTGTCGGCCGACTACACGCTCGAGTACGGCACCGCGACCCTCGAGGTGCACACCGACTCGATCACGCGCGGACAGCGGGTGCTCCTCGTCGACGACGTCCTGGCCACCGGCGGCACGCTGGCCGCCAGCGTCCAGCTCGTCGAGGCCCTCGGCGGGGTCGTCGTCGCGGTGTCGGTGGTGATCGAGCTGGCCGACCTCGGCGGGCGCCGGCGGCTGGCCCCGCACGCCGTGCACGCCCTCTGGACGGCCTGAGAGGGAGGCGACTCCCCAGGTGGGGTCGCGGGCGGGCCTGCGCGTCTAGCATGGGGAGGGCCACCCGACCGACGGCCGAGCAGGAGTCGCCATGGGCCCCGACGCCGCCACCAACGTGGCTGCCGCGCGGCCCGACGCGCCGGCCCGGCCGGCCGGGGACGCAGCGCCGGCCCTCCCGGCCGGCGATGCAGCGGCGGCCCTCTCGGCCGGCGCGCC
>DATAAV010000103.1:0-4033 GCA_036259935.1 Geodermatophilus sp.
AGGACCTCGTTGCGCCGGGCGGTCGCCGCCTCCGGGGCCGTGAACGGGTCGTCGTTGGCCGGGCTCTGCACCAGGCCGGCCAGCAGCGCCGCCTGGGTCAGGGTCAGCGCCGAGGCGTCGACGCCGAAGAAGGCCCGGGCCGCCGGCTGCACGCCGTAGGCGTTCTGCCCGAAGTAGACGAGGTTGAGATAGCGGGTGAGGATCTCGTCCTTGCTGATCTCGTCCTCGAGGGCCAGCGCCAGCCGCGCCTCGCGCAGCTTGCGGCCGACGGTCTGCTCGGTCGCCGAGCGCCGCTCCTCGGGGGTCTGCGCGGTCTGCAGCAGGGTCTGCTTGACCAGTTGCTGGGTGAGCGTGGACCCGCCCTCCTGGACCCCGCCGGCGCGCAGGTTGGTGACCAGCGCCCGCAGCGTGCCCTGGACGTCGAGGCCGTGGTGCTCGTAGAAGCGGGCGTCCTCGACGGCGACCATCGCCTGCTTCATGACCTCGGCGATCTGGTCGCCCGGCACCGGCTGGCGGTTCTCGTCGTAGAACCAGGTGATCGGGTCGCCGTTGGCGGCCAGCATCACGGTGTTGCCGGGCGGCCCCTCGGTGATCACGCCGGGGAGGTCGCCGAACAGGCTGGTGGACTGCTGGGCGGCCACCGAGGGCACGCCGACCCAGGGGAAGAGGACACCTGCGAGGAGTGCCCCGGCCACCAGGACGGTGGCGGCCAGCTTGAGCAGCGTGCCGGCCCGGCCCTCCGTGCGCGGGTCCATGGTCCTCCCTCCGTGAGCTGGGTCACTGCAACAGAGAACCCACCGGTCCCACAACCACCCCAGCCGCGGACCGGCGGTACCGGAACGGAACCGAGTCCTGTTCAGCTCCGCTCGTGCGGCTCGACGATGTGCACGTCGACGGCGCGGAACTGCGCCGGTGTGCCCAGCAGCACCTCCTTGGTCGGCTCGCCCACCTCCAGCGGCGGATCGCGCCGGAGCGCGGCCAGCGGCCGGAGCCGGGGATCGGCGAGGACGGCGTCGACCAGGCCGCGGTCCCCGCCGGTGAACAGCGCGGCCAGCCCGTCGGCGTGCGGCAGCAGCACCCGGGCGGCGGTGTCGGCCGCGGCGGTGACGACGGCGTCGGTCTGGTGCCCGCGACGGCGGGCGAAGCGCTGCTGGGACCAGCCTCCGGCCGCCGTCCGGCCCTGCACCAGGCGGGTGTCCACCTTGGAGACGACGAGGTCGGGGCCGTCGAAGACGCCCACCGCCCACCGCCCGCGGCGCACCAGCAGGACGGCCGCCCGGTGCGGCCGGCGGGCGGCCGCGGTGAACGCGCTCAGGGGCGCGGGGTCCGGCGTCCAGCCGAACGGCGCCCGCAGCGTGACGGTGGTGGTGTCCGCGCAGGTGATCCGCACGGTGTCCTCGGCGGCCGCGACCTCGACGAAGCTGCCGTGCCGCGCGGCCACGCCGTCCAGCCACCTGCCCAGCCGCTCGGGCGCGACGCCCAGCCGCCGGCCGCCACCGGCCGCAGGGCGGGGACGGGTCACGGCGGAGCGGTCAGCCGCGCGTCGTCGGTAGGCCGGCGGCCGCCCAGGCGAGGTAGCCGCCGACGACGTCGGCCACCCGCCACAGCCCCAGCTCCCGCAGGGAGTCGGCGGCGAGGCTGGAGGCGTAGCCCTCCTGGCAGAGGACGATCACCTCGACGTCGTAGCCGGTCGCCTCGGGCAGCCGGGCGTCGTCGGCCGGGTCGAACCGCCACTCCAGGACGTTGCGCTCGACGACCAGCGCGCCGGGCACCTCGCCGTCCCGCTCCCGCTGGGCGGCGGGCCGGGTGTCGACCAGGAGCGCGCCGGCCGCCATCCGCGCGGCGGCCTCCTCCGGCCGCAGCCGCGCGATGCGGCTGCGGGCCGCGGCGAGGACGTCGTCGACGGTCCGCCGGGGCGGCGCGCTCACCGGGCCAGCACCGCGGCGGGGGCGTGCTCGGCGGGCACGTGCAGCAGCCGCTGGAAGCCGCCCACCACCACCGCGGCCACCGCCGCGGCAACCGTGGCCACCAGGAAGGAGGCGTTGGCCCCGACCACGTCGACCACCTTGCCGGCGACCGACGCGCCGATCGCCACGCCCAGGCCCAGCGCGGTGCCGATCCAGGTGAACGCCTCGGTGACCGCCGCCCGCGGAACGAGAAGCTCGGCGAGGGTGAACGAGCTGATCAGGGACGGCGAGACGGCCACGCCCGCGACCACGACGAAGGGCAGCATCACCCACACGTTGCCGATCAGCAGCAGCGGCACGCTGAGCACGGTGAGGGCCGCGAGCGCCACCGCCAGCCGGAGGCGCAGCGGGGCGCGCCAGTGCACCGTGCCCCAGCCGATGCCGCTGACCATCGAGCCCACCGCGAGGGCGGCGATGAGCACGCCGGAGAGGGGCATGGCGCCGACCTCGTCGGCGAAGGCCACCAGGGCGATCTCCAGCGTGCCCAGGATGGCGCCCACGGCGCCCCCGACCACGAACAGGACCCGGAGCCCGGGGGTGCGGATCGCCGACGGGCCGCTGCGGGCTTCGTGGCCGTGCGGCGGGGGCTCGGTGCGGCGTTGCGCGGCGAACAGCAGGCTGCCGATGACGGCGAGGGTGAAGGCGGTGACCACGCCGGACGTGGCGTGCCCGGTGGTGGACAGGAAGGTGACCAGGACCGGCCCGACGATGAAGACCAGTTCGTCGACGACCGACTCCATGGCCAGCGCGGTCGGCAGCCGGTGGGTGCCGCGCAGCAGGTGGGTCCAGCGGACGCGGATCATCGAGGAGACCGGCGGAATGCAGGCGCCGGCCACGCCGGCGGCCGCGAAGACCGTCCAGCGCGGCCAGTCCTGCTTCACCGCGGCGAGGAAGCACACGCCCGCGACGACGAAGACGGCCATGATCGGCAGCAGCGTGCGGGTCTGCCCGTGGGTGTCGGCCCACCGCCCGATCAGCGGGCCGGAGATCGCGGTGGTCACCGCCCCGGCAGCGGCCACCGCGCCGCCGAAGCCGTAGGAGCCGGTCTCGGAGGCGATCAGGAGCACGCAGCCCAGACCCACCATGGACAGCGGCAGCCGGCCGATGAACGCGGCCAGCACCATGGGCAGCGCGTGCGGCGTGCGCAGCACGTGCACGTAGGGATTGGCCACCAGCGTCAGTGCCTGTCGTCGGGGGAATGCGGCTGTCGGTCACGCTAACGGACGGCCCGCCGTCCGGCCGGACGGGCGGGGCGGAGGAACGACACAGGCCCCGCTCCGGTCGCCGTTGACCGGGGCGGGGCCTGGTGCGGCCGTCCAGGGCACCGCCCCGAGCGTGCGAGGGGTGGGGAGGACGGCGGCCCCGTCCAGGGCACCGCCCCGAGCGTGCGAGGGGTGGGGAGGACGGGGTCCTTCTTTCAGCCGAGCCGGTGCTTGAGGATCTCCAGCTCGTCCCACAGCGTGCTCGGCAGCTTGTCGCCGAACTTCTCGAACCACTCGGTGATCTGCGGGATCTCCTGGCGCCACTCGTCCCGGTCGACCCGGAGCGCCTTCTCGACCTGCTCCCGGGTCATGTCCAGCCCGGAGACGTCGAGGGAGTCCGGGGTCGGGACGTGCCCGACGGGGGTCTCCTCGGCCGCGGCGGTGCCCTCGAGGCGCTCGATGACCCACTTGAGGACCCGGCTGTTCTCGCCGAAGCCCGGCCACAGGAAGCCGCCGTCCTCGTCGCGGCGGAACCAGTTCACGTAGAAGATCCGCGGCAGCTTGGTGGCGTCGTGCAGCTTGCCGGTCTCCACCCAGTGACCGAAGTAGTCACCGGCGTTGTAGCCGATGAACGGCAGCATGGCGAACGGGTCGCGGCGGACGACGCCGACCGCGCCGGTGGCCGCGGCCGTGGTCTCCGAGGACAGCGTGGCGCCCATGAACACGCCGTGGTTCCAGTCCCGGGCCTCGGTGACCAGCGGGATCGTGGTCTTGCGGCGGCCGCCGAAGAGGATCGCCGAGATCGGCACGCCCTTCGGGTCCTCGTACTCCGGCGCCAGGATCGGGCACTGGGTGATCGGGGTG
>DATAAV010000104.1:0-23197 GCA_036259935.1 Geodermatophilus sp.
GCGGTGGTGGAGGCGGTGAGCCCCATCTTCTCCTCGGGCCGGGCGGCGCCGAGGCCGGGCAGGTCGGGGGTGAGGTGGAAGCAGGAGATGGCCTGCGCGCCGTCGTCGGGGGTGCGCAGGAAGGTGGCGTAGAAGTCGGCCTGTCCGCCGTGGGTGACCCAGGCCTTCTCCCCGCGGGCGACCCAGCCCTCCCCGGAGACCTTGGCGGCGGCGCGCATCGCGGCGGGGTCGGAGCCGGCGTGCGCCTCCGACAGGCAGTAGCCGCCGAGCAGGTGCCCGCCGACCAGCTCCGGCAACAGGTCGCGCCGCTGGGCCCCGGTGCCGAAGTTGTCGATCGGGAAGCAGGACAGCGTGTGCACGCTCACGCCGAGGGCCACGCTCGCCCAACGGGCGGCGAGCTCCTCGACCACCTGCAGGTAGACCTCGTAGGGCTGGCCGCCGCCGCCGACGTCCTCGCCGAAGGGCAGCCCGAGCAGCCCGGCCTCGCCGAGGGTCCGGAACACCTCCCGGGGGAAGCGCTCCTCGCGCTCGTACTGCGCGGCCTTCGGCGCCAGCTCGGCGTCGGCCACTTCCCGGGTCAGGGCGAGGAGGTCGGAGGCCTCCTGGGTGGGCAGCTCGCGGTCGACCGGCACGGGATCCCCCTTCACCAGAACAGTACTGAGAACGGTACCGCAGTACTGTGGAGCGGTCGGGGTGGATGCTGTCGCGCCGGGAGGTGCCATGCCGACTCGCCCTGTGCCGACGCGCGCCGCCGCGAACGTGCCGACGCCGACCGACGCCGGAGACGGGCGACTGACCCGCCGGCAGGCCGAGCTGCTCGACCAGCTCGAGGAGCTGTTCCTCGACGAGGGGTTCGCCGGGTTCACCCTCGAGGACCTCGCCGTCCGCCTGCGCTGCTCCAAGAGCACCCTCTACGCCCTGGCCGGCAGCAAGGAGCAGCTGGCCACGCGGGTGATCCGGCACTTCTTCCGCAAGGCGACCGCGGCGGTGGAGGCGCACACCGCCACCGAGCAGGACCCCGCGCTGCGGGTCACCTCCTACCTCGACGCCGTCGCCCGCGCCCTCGCCCCGGCCGGCCCGGCCTTCTACCGGGACCTGGAGTCCTTCGCCCCCGGCCGGTCGATCTACGAACGCAACACCGCGATGGCCGCCGAGCGGGTGCGCGAGCTGATCGCCGAGGGCGTGGCCCAGGGCCGCTTCCGGGACGTGCACCCGGCGCTCGTGGCCGACACGGTCACCACCCAGATGTTCCGGATCGGCCGCGGCGAGACCGCGCGGGCCACCGGGCTGGACGACGCCGCGGCCTACCGCGAGCTGGCCGCGCTGCTGCTGCACGGGATCAGCCTGTGAACGGCGTCGTGCGGATCGCGCCCGCGGCGTGGGACGACGCGGACGTGCAGCGGCTCACCGCGGCCCAGCAGGCGGAGCTCCGGGCCCGCTACGGCGGCGCCGGGGAGCCGGGGACCCCGCCGTCGGCGGCCGACGTCACCGTGGTGCTGCTGGCCCGCGACGGCGACGGAGCCGCGGTCGGCTGCGGAGCGCTGCGCGATCTCGGGGACGGCGCCGCGGAGCTCAAGCGGATGTTCGTCGTCCCCGCGGCCCGTGGCCGGGGCATCTCCAAGGCGGTCCTCGCCGCGCTGGAGACCGCCGCCCGCGAGCGCGGCTGGACGACGCTGCGGCTGGAGACCGGCCCGCGCCAGCCGGAGGCCGTGGCGCTCTACGAGAGGGCCGGCTACCGGGCGATCGAGGCGTTCGGCGCCTACCGGGACGATCCCGGGGCCGCCGGCTCGCTGTTCTACGAGCGTCGGCTCGACCCCGCCTGAGGGGCGTTTGCGCCCGGAAGGACCTGTCCGGGCAGGTGGATGGGTCCCTTCTGGCGCAATCGCACGGGGGGAGCGGGTGTGGTGGGCTGCTGTCCATGAGCGCTGCGTGGCCGGCCACCGAGCCGATCGAGGTCCTGCTCGAGCAGGGGGACGCCCGCCTCGCCGTCGACCTGCGCGGCGGCGGGCTGGCCCGGCTGGGGGTCGGCGGCTGGGACGTCGTCGACGGCTATCCCCCCGGAGCGGTGCCGGCCGGCCGCCGGGGCGGGCTGCTCCTGCCGTGGCCCAACCGCATCCGCGACGGCCGGTGGAGCTGGCAGGGCCGGCAGCTGCAGCTGGAGGTGGCCTCGCCGGAGAAACCGAACGCCGCCCACGGCCTGCTGTCCTGGCAGCCGTTCGCCGTCCTCGACTCCCGGGAGGACGCGGTCACCGTCGGCAGCACGGTCGAGCCGCGGCCGGGCTATCCCTTCCGGCTGGCCACGGCGCTGGACTACGTCCTCGCCCCCGACCGGCTGTCGGTCACCCTGCGGGTCCGCAACATCGGCACCGGGAGCGCCCCGTTCGGCGCCGGCATGCACCCCTACTTCGGGGTCGGGGCCCGGCAGGAGGGCGACATCGGCGAGGCCGAGGTCGTGCTCCCGGCGCGCACGCTGCTGGAGACCGAGGCCAACCTGCCCACCGGGGGGCGCGCGCCGTTCGACGGCGCCATCGGCCGGATCGGCGACCTCGTCCTCGACCACCCGCTCACCGATCTGGACCGGGACGACGGCGGCTGGGCGCGGGTGCGGCTGCGCGGCCCCGCCGGCGAGCTCGAATTGGCTGTCGACCGCACCTGGCCGTGGCTGCAGGTCTTCACCGGTGACACGCTGCCCGCGGGCCAGCGGCGGCGCAGCCTGGCCGTGGAGCCGATGACCTGCCCGCCGAACGCCCTGGCCGACGGGGTCGACCTGGTCGTCCTGGAGCCCGGCGGCGAGTGGGCAGGCACCTGGACGCTGGCGTGGACGCCGGCGGGCTGATGCGGGTCCGGGAGCTGTGGCGCTTCCCGGTCAAGTCGCTGCAGGGGGAGCGGCTGACCGCGGCCGACGTCGGGCCCGCGGGGATCGCCGGGGACCGGCAGTGGGCGCTGGTCGACCTGGGCACCGGCTTCGGGCTGACCGCACGGCGGGTGCCCGACCTGCTGTTCGCCGCCGCCCGGCTGCGCGCCGACGGCGGGGTGGACGTGGTGCTCCCCGACGGCGCGGTGACCGCCGACGACGCCGTCCTCTCCGCGTGGGCCGGCCGCCCGGTGGCGCTGCTCCCGGCCGCCGGCACGCCGCAGGCTCTGCGCTACGAGAGCCTGGACGACGACGCGACCGACGACGGGGAGACCGGCGGCTGGCACGACTGGACCGGCGCCGCCGGGGCGTTCCACGACAACCCCGACTTCCGGGTGTCCCTGGTGTCGACCGGAACCACCGGCGGCTGGGACCGGCGGCGGTTCCGCGCCAACGTCGTGCTCGACGGCTCGGGCGAGGAGGACCTGGTGGGCGCCCGGGTGCGGCTCGGGAGCGCGCTGCTGGAGATCGTCGACGCGATACCGCGGTGTGTCATGGTCACCCGCCCCCAGGCCGGCGGCATCGGGCGGGACACCGCGGTGCTCAAGCGGATCCACCGCGAGCGGGGTGGCGTGCTGGCCGTCGGCGCGCGGGTGGCCGAGCCGGGGCGGGTCGCCGTGGGGGACGAGCTGCGGGTGGACTGAGCGGGGGAGGATGACGGCGTGCGCACCGTCGAGCTCCGCCCCGGCGAGGAGTCCATCCGCCTCGGTCAGCTGCTCAAGCTGGTCGACGCCGTCCCGACCGGAGCCCAGGTGAAGGACGTGCTCCTGACCGGTGCCGTCCGGGTCAACGGCGAGCCCGAGGAGCGCCGTGGCCGCCAGGTGCGCCGGGGCGACGTCGTGTCCATCGAGGGCGCCGAGGACGTCCGCATCGGCTGAGGGCCGAGCCGGCGAGGTTCCACGTGGAACCGATCTGCCAGGCTGACCGCATGACCCGGGTGCCGTACCTGTCGGCCCGCCTGCAGGGCTTCGGGACGACGGTGTTCGCCGAGATGAGCGCGCTCGCGGTGGCCACCGGCTCGATCAACCTGGGGCAGGGCTTTCCCGACTACCCGGGCCCGCCGGAGGTGCTGGACACCGCCCGCTCGGCGATCGGCACCCCGCACGACCAGTACCCGCCCGGCCCGGGCCTGCCGGTGCTGCGCGAGGCGATCGCCGAGCACCTGCACCGCTTCCGCGGCCTGGGCTACGACCCGGCCGAGGAGGTGCTGGTCACCGCGGGGGCGACCGAGGCGCTGACCGCCGCCCTCATCGCGCTGCTCGACCCCGGCGACGAGGTCGTCCTGTTCGAGCCGATGTACGACAGCTACGCGGCGGCGGTGGCGATGGCCGGGGGCGCCGTCCGCCCGGTGCCGCTGCACCCGCCCGCCGACGGCGCGGGCGCGTGGACCTTCGACGCCGAGGAGCTGCGGGCGGCGGTCACCCCGCGCACGAAGATCCTGCTGCTGAACACGCCGCACAACCCGACCGGCAAGGTCTTCACCCGCGCGGAGCTCGGCACGCTTGCCGCGCTGGCGATGGAGCACGAGCTGCTGGTCCTCACCGACGAGGTCTACGAGCACCTGGTGTTCGACGGCGCCCGGCACGCCTCGATCGCCACCGTCCCCGGCATGCGCGAGCGCACCCTCGTCGTGGGCAGCGCCGGCAAGACGTTCAACACCACCGGCTGGAAGATCGGCTGGATCTGCGCCCCGGCGCCGCTGGTCACCGCCGTCCGCACCGCCAAGCAGTTCCTCACCTATGTCAACGGCGGGCCGTTCCAGCCGGCGATCGCGGTGGGCCTGCGGCTGCCCGACGAGTACTTCGCGCACGCCGCCCGGGACCTGCAGTACCGCCGCGACGTGCTGGTGGCGGGCCTGAAGGAGGCGGGCCTGCCGGTGATCAGCCCCGAGGCCACCTACTTCGCCACGGTCGACGTCCGCCCGGTGCAGCCCGACGGCGACGGGCTGGCCTTCTGCCGCGCGCTGCCGCAGCGCGCCGGCGTGGTCGCCGTCCCCACCGTGGTGTTCTACGACCCGGCGCACGCCCATCTGGGCCGCCACCTGGTGCGCTTCGCGTTCTGCAAGAGCGACGAGGTGCTCGCCGAGGCGGTGGAGAGACTGAGGAGGCTGTCGTGAGGATCGCTGCCCTGCAGCACGACATCGTCTGGGAGGACCGGGCGGCCAACTTCGAGCGGCTGGCTCCCCAGGTGGCCCGCGCGGCCGGCGCCGGCGCCGAGCTGGTGCTCCTGGCCGAGACCTTCTCCACCGGCTTCTCCATGACCCCGGGCATCGGGGAGCCGGAGGGCGGGCCGTCGGCGCGGTTCCTCGCCGACCGGGCCGCCGAGCACGGCATCTGGGTCGGCGGCAGCTGCCCGGAGGTCGCCGCCGACGGGGAGCTGCCCTACAACTCCTTCGTCCTGGCCGGCCCGGACGGCACGGTGCACCGCTACCGGAAGCTGCACCCGTTCACCCACGGCGGCGAGCGCGAGCGCTTCCGCGCCGGCGAGAAGCCGGTCATCCTCGAGATCGGCGGGCTGCGGATCACCCCGTTCATCTGCTACGACCTGCGCTTCGCCGACGTCTTCTGGCGGGCCGCGCCGGAGACCGACGTCTACCTCGTCGTCGCCAACTGGCCCGCGGCCCGCCGGCACCACTGGCAGACGCTGCTGCAGGCGCGGGCCATCGAGAACCAGGCCTACGTCGTCGGCTGCAACCGGGTCGGGACGGCGGGCGACGGCACCGCGCACGCCGGGGACAGCCGGATCGTGAGCCCGATGGGGGAGCTGCTGGCCACCGCGGCCGGCACGGAGACGCTCGTGCTGGCCGACGTGGACCCCGCCGAGGTCGCCGCCACCCGGGACCGGTTCCGGTTCCTGGCCGACCGCCGCGGCTGAGCGGAGAGCCCCACCTCCGCACCCTCGACTCAGTCCTCGTCGACGGCGCCGGCCAGCCGGACCTCCTCGGCGTCGAGCTGGGCCTGGATCCTCAGCAGGACCAGGTCGTCGATGGTGTGGGCCTGCCGCAGCGACTCGACCGCGCGGCGCTTGTCGGTGAGCAGGGCCAGCCGGAGCCGGCGTTCGGCGGCGACCGCGTCGAGCGCGCTGCGGTCGCCGTCCTCCCCGCCGCCGCCGGACACCAGGCGCCGCAGCTCCAGCTCACGCAGGCGGTCGTCGATCTGCGCACGCACCCGCTCGGCGACCTCCTCGGGCACACCCAGCTCGGCCGCGCGGACGTCGAGGGCCTCGATCGCGGCGCGCGTCGCGGTGTGCTCGGCCAGCCGGTGCTCGCTGACCTCGCCGGGGTCCTCGGGCAGCCGCCCCCAGCGGACGACGGCGGGCAACGTCAGCCCCTGCACCACCAGCGTCACCGCGATGACGCCGAAGGTCACCAGCAGCACCAGGTCGCGGCCGGTCAACGGCACACCCTCGGCATCCACGCGTGGGATCGCCAGCGCCGCGGCGAGGGACACCGCGCCGCGGAACCCGGCCCACGCCAAGGGCTGGCGCTGCCGGAACCCGACCCGGCGCAGTCGCTGCGCCGGCCGGCGGTCCACAGCGCGGATCAGGTACGGCGTCGCGTTGGTCCACAGCAGCCGGGTGCCGATGACCACCAGCGCCACCAGCAGCGCCACCCCCGTGCCGGAGACCAGCTCTCCTGCCGGGCGCCCCTCGACGACGACGTGCAACTGCATGCCGACGAGGACGAACAGCGCGCCGTTGAGCAGGAAGGTGGTGACGCGCCAGAACGCGCGCGCCTGGACGCGGGTGCGAGCGCTCATCACCCGGGGCGTCAGCTGGGCCAGCGTCAGCCCGGCGACCACCACGGCGACGACCCCGGACACGTGCAGCGCCTCCGCCGGCAGGTAGGCGACGAACGGCGTGAGGACGCTGAGCGCGCTCTCCAGCCGGACGTCGTGCAGCCGGCGGCGGATCTGCACGACCAGGACGGCGACGGCCAGCCCGACGGCGATCCCCCCGGCGTAGGAGGCGACCAGTCGCAGGGCGACCCCGCCCGGGCCGATCTGCAGCTCGCCGACGGCCACGCCGACCGCGACCCCGTAGAGCACCAGCGCCGTCCCGTCGTTGATCAGGCTCTCCGCGCGCAGCGTCGTCGCGAAGCGCCGCGGGAGACGGCCGACGACCGCGGCCACCGCCGTGGCATCGGTGGGCGCGAGCACCGCGCCGAGCACGAAAGCCATCGGCCACGACAGCCCGAGCGCGTGGGCGACGACCGCGACGGTGGCCGTGGTCGCGACCACCAGGCCGACGGCGAGCAGCGAGATGACCCGCAGGTTGGCGCGGATCTCCCGCAGCGAGGTGTTCAGGGCCTCCCAGTAGAGCAGCGCCGGGAGGAAGAGGAACAGGACGACGTCGGGCGGCATCTCGACCTCGCCCAGGCCCGGGACGAAGCCGACCGCCACCCCGAGGACGAGCTGCACCAGCGGCGCGGGCAGGTGCAGCCGGGGTCCGAGGACCCCACCGAGGAGCACCAGGACGCCGACGACGACCACGACCTCGAGGCCACGCACCCCGGAGATCGTCCGCTCGACGGGCCGCGGAGGGAATCCCCCGCGACCGGATCCCGGGCCGCCGCAGCGGAGCGAGGTAGTCCGGGCCACGCCGGGCAGCTACCGGACGACGCCGGACCTCGGCGAGGGGCCCTGCTCCGCCACGATCTGCTCGCGCTGCACGCGGTCGTGCACCTGCTCCTGGCCCTGCACCACCTCGGTACGCAGCCGCACCCGCTCGACCGGCACCACCTCGACGCCGACCACCGGCCGCTCGGCGTGCAGCACGATCTCGTCGGGCAGCCCGGAGGAGCCCCGGCCGTCGGCAGCTCCCGCGCCGGCGGGCACCAGCGACTCCCCGACGCCCGGGTCCGGCGCGTCCAGCGGCACCTCCTCGATCCGGATCTCCTCGCGCCGGATCGGGACGGTGACCTGCACCTCCTCGGTGACGACGTACTTCACCAGGCGCACCCGGGTGGCGGCGACCTCCTCGGTGGATACCCGCAACTGCTCCTCGCTGCGGGTCATCGCGCCGTCGGCGCCGGGAGCGGCCACCGGGCCGGCGGCGTCGGGGGCCACGCCGGCCGACGGCGGCGCGGCGGTCGAGGGTGCGTCGGCCGGCGGCGCGGCCGGGCGTGCGGCGGCCGGTGGAGGCGGCGGATAGGTCGCGCCCGGAAACGGTGCGGTCGCGGCGGGGTCCGGCGTGGTCCCGGCCGTGGTGGGCGCCCCGCCGGCGGCCGCGGGGACGTCGTCCTCCGGTCCGGCGCCGGGCGGGGTGAGCCCGGTGCCGGTGGAAATCCAGGTCGGGGTGCCGGTGGCGGGTGTGTCCAGGCCGTAGTGCCGGCGCAGCAGGCCCTCGTCCTCCGGGCCGAGGTGGTCGCCGGTCAGGTGCGGTGCGGTGCGCACCGCCTCCCGGGTCACGGGCAGGCGCAGGAGGCCGTCGTCGAAGGTCGCCTCGGTGGCGGGGACGATCGAGTGCCGGACGCCGAACAGCCCGGTGGAGACCGCGACCCAGGTGGGCGCCCCGGTCCGGTCGTCGACGAAGAAGTGCTCGACGGTGCCGATCTTGTCGCCGTCCGAGCCGTGGGCGGTGCTCCCGATCGCCGCGGAGACCTCTCGCTCGGTCAACATGGCCGCCTCCCTCCGTGGCGCCCTGGTGCGCCCCCGGCCGCAGCCGTGCCCAACACCGCAGGCCGGTGAACATCGGCCCAGGGGACCGCCTCAGCCGGCGGGGACGACCAGGTCGACGACGAGCGCCCGGTGGTCGCTGCCCCGGACCGGCACCAGGTCGACCGCGGCGACGGCGATCCGCGGGTCGACGAGTACGTGGTCGAGGGGCAGCCGCGGACGCCCGAGCCGGAGCGGTCGCCAGGTGGCGGCGAGTCCGCGGCCGACCGCGCAGGCGGCGTCGCGGTAGCCGCGGCGCAGCACCGCCCGCAGCGCGGCGTGGTCGAGCGTCGCGTTGAAGTCCCCGGCCAGCACCCGCAGCGGCTCCTGCTCCGGGGCGGGCAGCCCGTCCAGGTCCGCGGCCCAGGCCCGGGTCCACGACGGGCGCAGCGGGGGCACGGTGTGCACCGCGGTGACCTCGACGTCCCGGCCGCCGGGCACCTCCAGCCGCACGGTCGGCTGCTCGAAGTGGCCGGGCACCGTTCCCCGTTCCCGCACCGGCAGCCGCGACCAGACCCCGCCCGAGGCGGACGGCACCGATCCGGGGCGGGCCCGGACGACGTGCGCGTGCGGCAGCAGGGCGCCCAGGCCGGCGGTGGCCAGCCGCGCCTCCGCCGCCGGGGTCAGTTCCTGGACGGCGAGGACGTCGACGGCGTGCCGGCGCACCAGCGCGACGACGTCGCAGGCGTCCGCGAGGCCCAGCCGCAGGCTGACCGTCGCCAGCCGCAGGCCGACCCCGGCCGGCGCCGGTGGCGCGCCGCCCCCGGCACGGTCGAGCACCGCGACGGCCAGCGCCCCGCCGGCCACAGCGGCCAGCGCCGCGGCTCCCCACGAGCGGGCCCGCACCGCCAGGCCCAGCGGCAGCAGCGCGGCCCCGGCCGCGTGCGGGGTGAAGGCGAGCGCGGGGACCAGCGGATAGCCGCGCTCCTGCCCGGAGAGCCGCAGCGCGGCCCACGTCGCCCACGGCAGCGCGGCGAGCCAGGGCAGCGCACCGTCGACCGCCGCCGTCCGGCGGCTCCCCGGACGCGGCAGGTGCACCGTCGCACGGTAGCGGGACGGCTCGCCGGTGGCGGCCCGAGCCGTGGTGGGTCCCGGGCGGCTGCCCTACCGTCGGCGGTCGACCCCCGCCGCGGCGGCGCGGGATGCGGCGAGGAGGACGACGTGGCGGCCGGGCACGTGGAGATCGAGCGGAAGTTCGAGGTCGGCTCCGACTTCCGGCTGCCCGACCTGGGCGGGCTGCCCGGCGTGGCGGCGGTGGGCGAGCCGGTCGAGCACCTGCTCGAGGCCGTCTACCACGACACCCCCGACCTGCGGCTGGTCCGCAACCGGGTCACCCTCCGGCGGCGCAGCGGCGGCACCGACGCCGGCTGGCACCTCAAGCTGCCCGCGGTGGACGGCGCCCGCCGCGAGCTGCACGCGCCGCTGGGCGCGGCGACCGACCGGCCGCCGGCCGAGGTGCTCGACCCGGTCGCCGGGCTGGTCCGCGGCGCGGCCACCGGGCCGGTCGCCACGCTGCGCACCCGCCGCGTCGTCACCCCTCTGCTCGGCACGGACGGCCGGGTCCTCGCCGAGGTCGCCGACGACGTGGTGACCGGCACGGTGCCGGCCGGGCCCGGCGACGAGGGCGGCACCGTCCTCGGCTGGCGCGAGGTCGAGGTGGAGCTCGTCGACGGCGACGAGCCGCTGCTGGCCGCCGTCGGCGCGCGGCTGGAGGCCGCCGGGGCCCGGATCTCGGCCCTGCCCTCCAAGGTCGGCCGGGTCCTGGCCGGCCGGCTGGCGGCCCTGCAGCCGGCAGCCCGCCCGGCCGATGGCGCCGCCTCCGCCGGCGACGCTGCCTCGGCCGCCCTCGCCGACCAGTTCGCCGCCCTCCAGCAGGCCGATCTGGCGGTCCGCACCGGCCGGCCCGACGGCGTGCACGACCTGCGGGTGGCCACCCGCCGGCTGCGCGCCGTCCTCACCGCGTTCCGCACCGCGCTCGACCCCGACCGCACGCGGCCGGTCCGCGAGGAGCTGCGCTGGGTCGCGCGCGAGCTCTCCCGCGTCCGGGACGAGGAGGTCGCGCTGGCCACGCTGCGCGACCTGGTCGCCGCCCAGCCCCCCGAGCTGGTGCTGGGCCCGGTCGCCGCCCGGCTGCAGCAGGCCGCGCTCCGGGCCGAGCAGGAGGGGGCGGCGGCCGCGCGGGCGGTGCTGGAGGGGGACCGCTACCTGGGCCTCCTGGACACGCTGGCGGAGCTGCTCGCCGATCCGCCGCTCACCGAGGGCGCCGGCGCGCCCGCGGACGCGGTGCTGCGCGACGCGCTGCGCCGCCGCGGGCGGCGGTTGCGCCGCCGGCTGGCCGCCCTGGACCGGGCCGCCGACGCCGACCGGGGACCGGCCCTGCACGCGGTCCGCCGCGCCGCCCGCCAGGTGCGCTACACGGCGGAGCTGGCCGAGCCGCTGCTGGGCCGGCGGGCCGGGAAGCTGGTCCGGCGGGCGAAGAAGGTGCAGGGCGCACTCGGCGAGCGGCAGGACACCGTCCTCACCCGGGAACACTGCCGGCGCATCGGCCTGGCCGCCGCGGCGGCGGGGGAGAACGCCTGGACCTACGGCCGGCTGCACGGCCTCGAGGAGGCCCGCGCCCGCCGGGCCGAGGACCGGTTCGCCGAGCTGGTGCCCGCCCTCACCGCGGCGCTGCGGGCGGTGCGGCGCTCCTGAGCACCGCGGGGTTCCGGTCGCGGCCCCGCCTGCCGAGAAGTGTTCCCGGGAACCCGCCGCCGCGCCCCGTCGTCGAACTCTCCGGGCCCACAGCCGCCCGCGGCCGCCCGGGGCCGCGTGGCGGCCCGGCGAGGATGCGAAGCACGCGGAAAGTAGGTCGTCCTGTCCCTCATCGGCCTGGTGGGCTTCGGCACCGTCGTGCTGCTGGCGCTGGTCCTGCTGCACTCCTACCTGTGGTGGCGCTTGGTCCGCAGCACCACGCGGCCGGGCCGGGCCCGGCGCCGGCTGACGCTGCTCACCGTCGTCCTCGCCCTGCTGCCCGCGGCGGCGGTGCTCACCCGCCGGGAACTGGACCCCGCCACGGCCGCCCCGCTGGCCTGGGCCGGGTTCATCTGGCTCGGGGTCGCCTTCTACGCCTTCCTCGCCCTGCTCGCGCTCGAGCCGGTGCGCCTGCTGCTGCGCCGGTGGGCCCGCCGTCGCCCGGCTCCCGGGCCGGGAGCCGGCGTACCGGCCGCGGTCCCCGACCCCTCCCGGCGGCTGTTCCTGGCCCGCGGGCTGGCGGTCACCGCCGGTACCGTCGCGCTGGGCACGGCCGGCACCGGCCTGTACCTGGCCAACTCGCCGCCGGTGGTGCGCCGGGTGCCGGTGACCCTCGCCGGTCTCGACCCGGCGCTGGACGGCCTGCGGGTGGTCACCTTCTCCGACGGCCACCTGTCGTCCACCTACGGCGGACGGCGGTTCGAGCGGCTGGTCGAGCTGGTCAACGAGCAGCGCCCCGACGTCGTGGCGATCGTCGGGGACCTCGTCGACGGCGAGGTCGACGAGCTGCGGGAGGAGGCCGCTCCGCTCGCGGACCTGGTCAGCCGGGACGGCGTCTTCTTCGTCACCGGCAACCACGAGTACTTCGTCGACACCGCCGCCTGGCTGCGGCACCTGCCCACGCTGGGCGTGCAGGTGCTGCGCAACGAGCGGGTGCCGATCCGCCGGGGGAGCGCCTACGTCGACCTGGCCGGCATCGACGACCGGACGGCGGCCCTGTCCGGCGTCCCCGGCCACGGCGCCGACCTCGACGCGGCGCTCGACGGCCGCGACGACTCCGTCCCGGTGGTGCTCATGGCCCACCAGCCGGTGCAGGTGGCGGCCGCCCGCGCCGCGGGCGTCGGCCTCCAGCTGTCCGGGCACACCCACGGCGGCCAGCTGTGGCCGTTCGACTACGCGATCCGGCTCGACCAGCCCGCCGTCGAGGGGCTGTCCCGGTTCGGCGACACCCAGCTCTACGTGACCTCCGGAGCCGGCTACTGGGGCCCGCCCATGCGGATCGGCGCCCGGCCCGAGGTCACCGTCGTGGAGCTGCGCAGCCCGACGGGCTGACGCTCACAGCCGCCGCAGCACCGCCAGGACCTCCTCGGCGACGTCCTCCAGCTCCCGCGACCCGCCGGCCTCCGCCCAGCGCATGAGGATCTGGGTGTAGGCCGAGAGGCTGAGAGTGACCACGAGGTCCGGATCGGTGGCCGACTGCTTCTTCACCTCGGTCGGCAGCGCGTCGAGCACGAGGGAGGCGGTGGCGCGCTCGAACTCGGCGGCCCGGTTGCGCAGGTGCGGTGTGGTCACCACGATCTGCCACCGCTCCAGCACTTCCGCCCGTTCCGCTCCCTGGAGGAGGGAGAAGAAGGTCAGGATGGCGCCCCGGACCCGCTCGGCCACCGGCAGGTGGACGGGCTGGCCGGTCAGCAGGGCCTGGATCTCCTCCGCAGTGGGCATCGGCAGGACGATGTGCTCCTTGCTGGGGAAGTGCGCGTAGAAGGTCGGCACCGACACGCCGGCGGCCGCGGCGATCTCGCCGACGCTCACCTCCTCGAAGCCGCGCTCCTGGAACAGCCGCATGGCCGTGAGGTAGATCCGCCGGTTGGTGTCGGCGCGCTTGCGGCTCCGGGGGTCCTGCGACACGCCCACAACTTTCCATGCCGGGCGGTCGGTATGCCTGCGGGAGGTTGCCGGATGTGGCGCGCACCTCGTCGAGGCGGGGCCAGACTGGTCCGGTGCGGGTGACGATCCGGGTGCGCCCCGGCGCGGGGCGCACCGTGGTCGGTGGTGCGTACGACGGCGCGCTGGTCGTGCGGGTGGCCGCCCCGGCGGTGGACGGTCGGGCCACCGAGGCCGCCCTCGCCGCGGTGGCCGAGGCGCTGGGTGTGCGCCGCCGTGAGGTGCGGCTGGTCACCGGAGCCACCAGCCGGACCAAGGTGGTCGAGGTCGACGGCGGGGACCCGGCGGGGCTGGCCGCCCTTCTCGAGCGCGGCTGACCGGGACAGACGTCTCATACGACAAGACGTCTACCGGTCCAGTACCTTTGGTCTCGTGTCGAGCGCGCTGTCGGGCCCCAAGTACCTGGCGGTCCGCGAGCACCTGCGGCGCCGGGTGTCCGCGCTGCCCGAGCACACCCTGCTGCCCCCGGAACCGGTGCTCTGCGCCGAGTACGGGGTCAGCCGGATCACCCTGCGGCGGGCCGTGGACGGTCTGGTGGCCGACGGCCACCTGGTGCGCGAGCAGGGCCGCGGCACGTACGTGACCCGCCCGGCGATCCGGCACGAGTACCGCGAGAGCTTCGTGCACCGCATCGCCGGCTTCAACTCGGTGATGACCGAGCAGGGTGCGCAGGTCGGCACCAAGGTGCTCACCCAGCGGATCGTGCCGGTGCCGCCGCCGGTCGCCGCTGAGCTCGCCCTGCCGGCCGGCACCGACGTCGTCGAGCTGGTCCGGCTGCGCAGCGTGGACGGCGCCCCCAACCACGTCGCGCACAGCTTCCTGCCCGCCGACCGCTACCCCGGCGCCGCGGTGCAGGACTTCTCGCAGGGCTCGCTCTACGAGTACCTGCGGCGGGAGTACTCCGCCGACCTGGCGCACGCCCGGATCGTCGTCGACGTCGGCACCGCCGCCCCGGAGGAGGCCGACCTGCTCCGCGTGGTCGCCGGCTCCCCGCTGCTGGTGGTGCGGACGACGGTCCGCGACAGCGGCGACCAGCCCCTCGTGCACAGCTTCTCGCGGCTGCGCCCGGACGTCAGCCAGGTCGAGTTCGAGGTCAGCGTCGGCGGACGGTGACCCGCCGCCGGATACCGTCCGACAGACACCGCCGTCCGGAAGGACGCCCGCACATGCCCCACCTGGCCACCGCAGAACTGATCACCCACACCGGCGTCCACGTCGGCGGCCGCTGGGTGCCCTCCGCCTCCGCGGAGCGGATCGACGTCCTGGACCCGAGGACGGGGGCGGTGCTCGCCCGGGTGCCGGCCGGCAGCAGCGCCGACGTCGACCGCGCCGTCCGGGCCGCCCGGGACGCGTTCCCGGCGTGGGCGGCGAGCCCGGTCGCCGAGCGGGCGGGGTTCCTCACCGCGATCGCCGCCCGGCTGACCGAGCGGGCCGACGAGCTCGCCGCGGTGGTGAGCCGGGAGCTGGGCAGCCCGCTGTCCACCAGCAGGCGGGTGCACGTGGACCCGGCCGTCGGCGTGTTCCGCTCCTGCGCCGACCTGGCCCCGCGGCTGGACCCGTGGAAGCCCGTCGGCGTGGTCGCCGCCGTCGCCCCGTCGGACCACCCGCTGCACCACCTCGCGCGTCCCCTCGCCGCGGCGCTGGCCGCCGGGTGCACCCTCGTCCTGGCGCCCAGCGCGCGCACCCCGCTGTCGGCCTACCGCCTGGTCGAGCTCCTCGACGCGGTGCGGCTGCCGCCCGGCGTGGTGAACCTGGTCGTGGGGGAGGCGGCGACCGTCGGCGGGGCCCTGGCCACCCACCCCGGCGTGGACCTGGTCTGCACTCCTGGCTCGGGGCAGCCGGGGGTCGCCGACCTGCAGGAGTTCCTGGGGACGACGGCGGTGCAGCGATGACCGGCGTCCGCGGCCGGGAGGAGAGCGTCCGGACGACCACCGCCAGCGGCAGCCGGGAGGTGCCCGCCGCGCGCGCCACGGTCTGGCAGGCGCTGGCCGTCCTGGCGCCCTACTGCTCCGTCTGCGACGTCTCCTACGTCGTCGACGGCGCGGGCGCGATCGCGAAGGGCACCCGGTTCGTCTGCGTCCCGGGGAAGCTGGACGGCGCGCCGCCGGCCGCAGGCGCTCCCGAGGGGGAGATCGTCGAGTGGGTGCCCCGGCGGCGGGTGACCACCCGGCTGGAGCTCACCCCGGAGACGTGGACCACCCGCATCGAGCTCGCCGACGCCGCGGACGGCGGCACCCGGGTCACCATCACCGTCAGTCACGAGCCCACGGGCGGCAGCCGGCTGGTGCAGCGCCTGCAGCGCGGCAGCATGAAGCGGCTGGTGCAGCGCACCGTCGACTCCGAGCTGGCCAAGCTGCCCGACCACATCGCCCAGGTCGGCGCCGCCTGAGCTGATCACCCGGTCGAGCTACCCGCGCTTTACCGCCCTCACCAGCGGGTAAGGACTGCGGCGTGCACCGGTGCCGTGCACCCGGCGACCCGCCGGGAGCGCCGCGCGCCGGGCGGACGAAGGAGAACGCTGTGCAGATCCTCGGACTCATCGTCGTCGGCCTCATCATCGGGGCGCTCGCACGGCTCATCAAGCCGGGCAAGCAGCGGCTGAGCATCCTCATGACCCTGGTACTCGGCGTGGTGGGCGCGCTCATCGGCGGGGTCGTCGCCAGCCTGCTCGGCACCGGCAACATCTGGGAGCTCAACGTCATCGGCTTCATCGTCGCGGTGATCGCCGCGATCCTGCTGATCGGCGTCGCCGAGGGCGTCTCCGGCGGCTCCCGCCGCACGCTGCGCTGAGCCGTCACCTCGGGGGACCCGGCGAGCTCCTCAGAGCTCGACCGAGTCCCCCGGGGCCAGCCGGCCGAACGGCGTCGGCGTGCCCGGCCCCCGTTCGCCCAGCAACCCGCCGACCACGCCGAGCCCGTTCTCGTTGAGCAGCCCGTCGTGGATGGCGAACGCCTGGTCGGCGTTCACCTCGCGCACGTAGTCGATCAGCTCGGCGGTCTTGGACCACGGCGCGTGCATCGGCAGCAGCAGCGTGGTCACCGGTTCGCCCGGCACGGTCAGGGCGTCGCCGGGGTGGAACACCTGCCCCTCGACCAGGAACCCGACGTTCCGGATCCGCGGGATCTCCGGGTGGATGACCGCGTGCAGCTCACCGTGCACGTGGACGTCGAACCCGGCCACGGTCACCGCGTCGCCGTCCCCCACCACGTGCACCCGCCCGCCCAGCCCCTCGAGCTGCCCGGCGACGGACGGGTTCGTCCACACCTCGAGCGCCGGGTCGCCCTCCAGCGCCGCGCGCAGCCGGTCCGCGGCGAAGTGGTCCGGGTGCTCGTGGGTGACCAGCACGGCACTGGCCCCCTCCAACGCGGCCGGGTCGGTGAAGATCCCCGGATCGATGACGAGACGGCGGTCGTCCCGGCTCAGCGCGACGCAGGCGTGGCCGTGCTTGGTCAGCTCCATGACCGCATCCTGCACCGCGGCCCGGCCCGACGTCCCCCGGTCCCGGTTCACCCTGACGGGGGAGGCCGTCCCTCCGCCCCGTGTCCCCGGCGCGGGGCCCAGCCGACCTTGTCCGCATGAGCGCCCCCACCGCCGCCCCTGTCTACGCCGCCGCCCGCAGCCGCGCCCACGGCCCGACCGCCGCCCTCTGGCACGCGGTCGAGCTGCACCGCCCGGTCGCCGAGATCGACGGCGCCTGCGAGCTCACCCTCTGCGGGTCGCTGGCCCGCCTCGTGGTCGGGGTGACCTGGCCCTCGGTGGAGCGCGACGTGTGCCCCGCCTGCCTGACCCTGTCCCGCTGACGCCGCCGGCCGGGGCCGCTGCTCAGCCGCCCTCGGCCAGTTCCGCGCGCAGCCGGGCCAGCAGGTCCGACCGGTTGCCGGCGCCCAGGCGTTGCCGCATCCGCGAGACGTGGTGCTCGACGGTCTTGGCGGAGATGTAGAGGCGGCCGCCGATCTCCCGGTAGGTCTGGCCGGCCACGATCAGCCGGGCCACCTCCTGCTCCCGCTCGCTGAGCTGCCCCGGCGAGGACGCCGTCCTCGGCGCGGGGATCCCCTCGGTGCTCGACGCCGCCGGAGCCGGGGCGGTGTCGACGCCGTGGGTGTCGGCGAGCGCGCGGGCGCAGGACATCAGCGCGGTCCGGGCACGGGGGTCCAGCGCCCGGACGGCGGCCTGCCCGGCCAGCCGGGAGCCGTCCCACGCCAGGCCCACCGCAGCCAGCCGCTCGGCGGCCGCGACCACGCTTCCGGCGTCGACCTCGCCGGTGAGCACCCGCATCCACGTCCGGCCCGCTCCGGCGAGCGTGGCCGCGTACGGGCTGGTCCGGGAGGCGGCCACGAGCGCCGCGGCGTGCGGCCGCAGCCCCGCGGGATCGTCGGCCAGGATCGCCGCCTGCGCCCCGCTCCAGTGCAGCGGTGCGGCCCACAGTTGCGGTTCCCCGAGGCGGCCGAGCAGCGACTGCGCCTCGGTCAGGTGCGGTCGCAGCCGGTCGGCGTCCTTCAGCCGAGCCGCCGCGATCATCAACTCGCCCAGGGGCAGCAGCGTGAACAGGTCCACCGGGTACCGCACGAACGCCTCGCGGGCGCGGCCCCAGGCCTGCACCAGGGCCGGGACGTCGCTGCTGCGCCGGGCCAGCCCGACCTCGAGCGCCTGCAGGAACAGGTCGTCGCGCGGCTCCAGCACACCGGCAGGGGTCCCTCCCGCGGCTTCTGCCATGTGCTCGCGGGCGGCCGACATGCGGCCGCGGAGCATCGCGATCCAGGCCGTCAGCAGCAGGTGGCGCGGCCGGCTGGGCGGGCCTCCCAGCTCGGCGGCCAGCGCCCGCTGCAGGACCGACTCGGCCACTCCCAGCTCCCCGCTGTGCAGGGCGACCAGCGCCGCCAGCGCCGCCGGGGTGTCCAGCAGCAGGGCGGTGCGGCCGACCGGCTCGAGCAGCGCCGCCGCCCGGGTCAGGGTGGACAGCGAGGCGGCCATGTCGGCGCCGGCATCCGGGCCCGAGCGCAGGGACTGCAGCACGCCTTGCGCCATGAGCTCCTCGCTCACCGCGAGCACCGTCGGCACGCCGGAGCCGGGCCGGCGACGGGCCTCCTCCAAGACCGCGGCCGTCTCCTCCGGTGCCCCCGTGGCCAGCAGCGCCAGAGCGGCCGAGCCGGCCCGCTCGTCGCCGGCCAGCCGGTAGAGCTCGGCGGCCCGGCCGAGCAGCCCGCGCCGGGCCAGCACCGTCGCGGTGACGCCGGCCGCGCGCGGGCGGTCGGGGGTGCTCTCGTCGCCGAGCGCGGTGTCGGCCCACTGGAGGGCGCCGTCGAGGTCCCCGGTCAGCGCCGCGGCCTGCGCCCGGCGGGCGGCCAGCCCGGCCACCGGTGCGCCGCTGCTCGCCGCCGCGCCCAGCAGGTCGGCGGCCAGCGCGGGGTCGGCGTGCAGCGCGGCGTCCCCGTGCCGCTCCAGCAGGTGGGCCGCCCGTGGGTCCCGGACGTGGTCGGCGGCCAGGCTGCGGGCCAGCTCCAGCGGGTCCTCGCCACGGTCCAGCAGCAGGCCGAGCAGCTGCCGGCGGGTGCGGCGGGTGACGTCGGGCGGCGTCGCCGCCAGCAGCACGCCCTGCACCAGGGGGACGACCTCGCCGTCGGCCAGGAGGAAGCCCGTCGCCCGGGCGGCGGTGATCAGCTCGGCGGCGCGGGACGGCCCCACGCCCAGCGCATCGCCGAGGACCTCGTCGTCCACGGGGCCGCCGGCGGCGACCGCGTGCAGCAGGGCACGCAGCTCGTCGTCCAGCGCGGCCAGGTCGGCCCGGAGCCGGGCGGCCAGCTCCTCGGGGACGATCAGCCGTGCCGGCGGTCCCGGAGCCGTCCGTCCCGCGGCGCCGCGGCCGGCCGCTCCCTGCCGGGCCAGCGACCGCAGCAGGGGGTGGACGAGGGCGGGCAGTCCCCCGGTCCGGGCCAGCAGGGCGTCGACCAGCCCCGGCGTCGCGGCCTCGCCCAGTTGTTCGCGGGCCCAGCCGCGGATCAGCGCCCGGTCGGCGTGCCCCAGCACCACCGACCGGCGGTCGCTGCCCATCTCGTCGATGAGCGCGGCCAGGGCCGGGGGGCGCGGCCACGGGCGGAAGGCGACCGTCACCCGCGCGCCGGGATGCCGCAGCAGCCGGCGGACCCGGTCTGCGGTCTCGTCGGTCAGCCGCTGGGCGTCGTCGACGAGGACGGCGAACTCGTCGGGCAGCTGATCGACGGCCGTGTCCGGGCCGACCACGGGCAGCCCGGCCCGGTCGTGGGCGCGGGCCAGCTCCCCGAGCAGCACGGTCTTGCCCGTGCCGCCGGGGCCCTGGACCGACACCGCGCCCCGGGAGCGCCGGACGTCGTCGGCGATCTCCTGCACCCGGTCCGCCCCGGTCGCCGCGGAGGCCACGGCGAGGAGCGGGCCCGTGGCGCAGAGGTCGGTCCTCACGGCGTCCCCGTCCCGTCCGTCGTCGGTGTGCCTTCCCCTGGCGTGCTGTCGCCGTCGGCCGGGGGCGGATCCGCCGGGGGGTCCTCCGGAGCCGGCTCGGGGGCCGGGTCCGGCTCGGGGGCCGGGTCCGGTGCGGGCTCGGGCGCCGGCTCGGGCTGGGGCTCCGGGGCCGGGTCGGGAGCGGCTGGTGGCTCCTGCGCGGGCAGGGGCTCGGGGGCCGGTGCCGGCGCGGAACCGGGCGGGGATCCCGGCGCGGTGCTGCCCGCGGTGGTTCCCGTGGAGGTCACCGGCGTCCCGGCGTCGGAGGAGGACGGCCCGCCGGAGGTCGAGGAGGAGGTCGCGGCCGCCGTGGATGCCGCCAGGGTGACGGAGTTCCCGCGGCCGGGCGCACCCAGCGCCGCCGGGCCGGCGGCCGCCGCGGGAGCCGTGCGTCCGGTCGCCGGGGCGGTGCCCGTCACCACCGATCCGTCGCCCGACGCCGCCGGGGACGTCGCCCCCACGTCCTGAACGGGTCCGGCCTGCGGCGTCGGGCCGTCGTCGGCCTCGGCCACCGAGGCCCCCGGTACCGGGGCGGCGCGGTCGGTGCCGAGGAGGGAGAAGAGCATGGCCGGCAGGGTCACCAGGGCCAGGAAGATCGCCGCCACGGTCGCGCCGCGTTCCGCCCGCCGGGACAGCCGCCGGGTGCCGGTCGGCCGTGCCCTGACGGGCCGGACCGCGGCCGAGGCCGTGGCCGGGCCGGACGGCAGCAGCGCGGCGCGTCGGCGCCGACCCCGGGCGCGGGCGGGTGCAACGTGCGGGGCCGCGGCGGTGCCGGGCGATCCCGTCGCCGTCCCCGGGGGCTCGGCCTCGGCCGACTCCGTGTCGGCGAGGACGGCCTCGGCCGCCAGCCGGGCGGCGCCCAGCGCGGGGGTGAGGGCGGGGTCCGGCGCGAGGAGCAGCGGCCGGCCGAGCTCGCCGGAGAGCGTCTCGGCGACCAGCGGCACGGCGCTCCCGCCGCCGGCGAGCACGATCCCGTCCAGCCGCTCGACGGGCAGCCCCGCGGCGGCGGCCGCGTCCCGCACGGCGTCGGCCGAGTCCTCCGCGGCGTCGGCGACGAGCTCGCCGAGCTCCTCCCGGGTCAGCCGGACGGCGGGAGCGCCGGGCAGCCCGGGATCGAGGTCGACCACCGTCTCGGCCGACAGCGCCTCCTTGGCCGCGACGCAGGCCCGCCGCAGGGCGGCCGCTCCCGCCCGGTCCGCCACCGGGACCTCCAGGTACCGGCGCACGTGGTCGACCACCGCGTCGTCGAGGTCCCGACCGCCCCAGGGGCGGGGCGCCGGCGGGACGCCGAGCTGGTCGAGGGGAACCTCGTCGGTCGGGCCGACCACCGCGGTGTCGAGGGTGCCGCCGCCGAGGTCGTAGACGGCGACCGTGGCGCCCTCGGGCAGCTGCCCGGCCGCGACGTGGTGGTGGGCGGCCGCCACGGCACCCGAGACGAGGGTGAACCGGGGAACCCCCGCGCGCTCCAGCGCCCGGGCCAGCACGCTGGTCCGGTGGTCGCCCCACGAGGGCGGCACGGTGAGCACCGTCCACGACTCCGGGCGTCCCTCGCGCTCCTCGGCGAGGCGGCGGACCCGCTGCACGGTGGCCGCCACGACGTCGGCGGCCCCGACCGGACGACCCTCCAGGTACAGGGGGGTGGGGGAGCCGATCCGTCCCATCACGGGGGTCGGGACGCCGTCGCCCGCCGCCGCGAGGACCACCGTCCCGTCGGCGTCCCGGGTGGGCAGGGCCGGTGCCGTCGCGCGGTCCGGCGTGAGCGGCAGCGCCTCCGCCGCGGAGACGGACCCGTCCCGCACGCGGCAGAACGCCGCCGCCACCGAGGTGTTCCCGATATCGATCCCCAAGCCGTACTCGCCGTCGCGCACAGCCGCCCCCCTGCAGTGCTGACGCCCGGGGCCTCAGCTCGGACCGGACGGGTCTCGGACGGTAGTTCGGGTCCTTCGGTCCTGTCTGCGCTCCGGGGCTCCGCGACGCATCCTCCTGCGCAGATAGGGGGCGACACCCCGTAGCCCCCTAACGAAGAGTCAGCAGACACCCCCAATCGGGGTTTCGGAGACGGGGGAGGACGCCCGTTGCCCGCGGGGCCCGTGGCCGCTGGACTGCGCTCGCCAGCCGGCCGATGGCGGACGGCTCAGACCCTGGAGTGACCCATGTCGACTCTCGCGAGCTCGCTGCTCGACTTCATCCTCGGCCTGTTCCGCGACCCCGAGGCCGCCAAGGCCTTCGCGGACAACCCTGAGCAGGCGCTCGCCGACGCCGGTCTCGACGACGTGACGCCCCAGGACGTCCACGACCTGCTGCCGATGGTCACCGACTACGCGCCGGTCGGCTGGCGGGAGCGGAACGGCGAGGACAACGAGGGCGACGGGAACGGGAACGGTCATGGCGACGGGAACGGCCCCGCCGACGACTGCGACGAGGACCACGGCGGGAACGACCACGCCGGGCACGACGGCGGCCACGACCACGGGGGCCACCACCACGGCGGACACGCCGGCGGCGCGCACGACGACGGCGAGGACGACGGCAACCACGGGGTGCCGTCGCACAACGACGACGAGTGCGACGAGGGCGATCACGACGGCCGGCCCGGCCACGACTACGGCGGCCCCGGTCACGAGACCGTCGTGATCCACCACCTGCAGAACATCCAGCACCACTCCTACACGGAGGTGGACTACACGGACGTCGACATCGAGATCGACGCGTCGCACAGCATCTGGGTCGGCGGTGACGCCCAGGCGATCTTCGGCGACGTCGAGGGCGACGTGGCGCAGGTCGGCGGGAACGCGGTGATCGCCGGCGACGACGTCGAGGGCGACGTGACCTTCGACGACAGCGAGACGAACGTCGAGGTCGCCGACTCCTTCAACACCGAGGACTCGTTCAACACCGAGATCGAGAACTCGGGCAACACCGTCGGGGACGGCAGCTTCGTCGGCAACGACAACGACCTCGAGAACTCGGGCAACGAGCTGGGCGACGACAGCTTCGTCGGCAACGACAACTTCGTCGGGGACGACAACGAGATCGGCAACACCGACGTCGCCCTCGAGGACGTCAACGTCAACACCGGCGACGGTGTCCTCGTGGACGACTCCACGAACGTCGGGAACACCACCACGGAGGTCGACGTCACGGTCGACGACGTCAGCGTCGTGGACGGCGACAACAACGCCGTGGGCAACGACGTGACGGTCGAGGACTCCAACGTGGTCTCCGCCGGAGACGACGCCATCGTCGACAGCGTCGACGTCGACGACGCGCAGAACGAGGACTCGGTCGTCGACAGCAGCTTCACCTCCGACGACGACCTCGTCGACGACTCGGGGAACGGCAGCGACTTCTCCGACGACGACGTGGTGCTCGACGACTCCCTCAACGGGAACGCGGTCGCGATCGACGATTCCGCCGCCGCCAGCGCGGAGGACGACGCCACCACCTGATCCGGCTCCGGCCCGGCCCCGACGCCTCGCCC
>DATAAV010000105.1:0-26556 GCA_036259935.1 Geodermatophilus sp.
CCTCTCGCTGCTCATCCCGATGTGGTCGCAGGTCCTCACGGTCACCGACACGACCATGGCGGTGAACTACGGGCTGAACAAGGTCCGCTTCCCCGCGCCGGTGCCGGTCGGCTCGAAGATCCGGCTCACCGCCACCCTCAAGGACGTCGAGCAGGTCCCCGGCGGCCTGCAGATCGTCGTCGGCGCGGTCATCGAGCGCGAGGGCGGCGACAAGCCGGTCTGCATCGCCGAGCCGGTCTTCCGCATCTTCGGCTGACCGCGGCCGCACCGGTCAGCCGGCCTCCTCCAGGAGGTCCGGCCACGGACCGGGGAGCGCGCCGCCGGTGCGCCCGCCGACCCCGGCGCGCGCCCGGCGGTACGCCGACACGTAGCTCTCGGCCATGCGCTCGGCGGAGAACAGCCCGGCCACCCGGGCGCGGCAGGCGCGCGGGTCGAGCTCCACGACCCGGTCCAGCGCGGCGAGCAGCTCGTCGGGCCGGTCGCACAGCAGGCCGGTGACGCCGTCGGCCACCACCTCGGGGACCGCGCCGGCGCGCAGCGCGACCACCGGCGTGCCGCAGGCCATCGCCTGCACCATCACCAGGCCGAAGGGCTCCTCGTACTGCACCGGGAAGAGCAGGCAGCGGGCGTCGAGCAGCAGTTCCCGCGTGCGTCGGGCGTCGGGCGCACCGACCAGCCGGTCGGTGGGCCACAGCCGCGGCCGGACCTCCCGCTCGAAGTACTCCCGCTCCACCGGCTCGCTGCACGCGCCGGCCAGCACCAGGGGCAGGCCGGCGGCGTGCGCGGCCTCCAGCGCCAGGTGCGGGGCCTGCTGCCGGTGGAAGCGGCCGAGGAACAGGGCGTAGTTGCGCTTCTGCGCGCGGAACGGCCAGGCCTCCAGCCGCAGCGCGTCGTGGACGACGTCGAGCCAGTCCAGGTCCGGGGCGAGCTCCCGCTGCCGGCGGCTGACGGCCACCAGTGCGACGTCGGTGCCCAGGTCGGCGTAGTAGCGGCGGGTGGCCTCTTCCACCGGGCCGTGCACGGTGTGCACCGTCGGGACGCCGTAGGAGCGCAGGACGGCGGCGTTGAGCGGCCCGGCCGGCGTGTGGTCGTGGACGACGTCGAGCCCCTCGGTCAGGGCGAGGTCGACCAGGACCCGCCGGGCCGCGGCCGCGTGGATCACCTCGGGAGCCGGTCCGCCGAGCCGATCGGGCACCGGCCACAGGGGCACGAACCGGGCCCGGCTGGTGGACCGGCCGGCGCCCAGCAGCGTGACCGAGTGGCCCGCGGCGACCAGCGCGTCGGCGAGGTCGGCGACGACTGCCTCGACCCCGCCGCAGCCGTCGGGCGTGCCCTCGACGGAGGGCGGGGCCACCAGCGCGATCCGCAGCGGGTCGGGCGGCTCGGTCGCCAGCGTGTGGAGGGGCTGCGGCAGCCCGGTCATCGGGAGTTCATCGAGGTCGACCAGCACAAAGATCCTCCGAGAAGGACATCTGGACCAGCAGACGGACGGCGTCGTCAGGACGACGGCGCGACGGAACGGGGACCGTGCAGCCTCGCCGCTTCCCCTTTCTCCATAGCACCGTGCCGAGTGGCGGGCAACCGATGCGCCGCCGCGCACCGCCCCCGGTCGACGTGTCGCCGAGTCGACACGTCGATGAAGCGATCAGCGCGACCAGATGGCGCGCCCCGCGCGGAACGTCCGGCGTCGGTCGTTCAGTGGCCCGGCACCCGGAAGTCGCTGAGCGTCGCCGTGCCCGGGGCGATCTCGGCGAACGGCGTGGCGAGGGCGAACACCGCCACGCCGCCGGCCGGGAACCCGGCGTCGACCTCGCGCCGGGCCGCGGAGCTGCCCTGACCGTCGTCGAGGAGGCCGGCGAGCTCCCCCACCGACGGGTTGTGCCCGACGACGGCCAGGGTCTGCACGTCCTCGGGAGTCTCCCGGACGGCCTCGAGCAGCGCCTCGACGGCGTTGTCGTAGATCCGCGGGTCGACGATCGGCCGCGGGGCGGGTCCGAGGGCCGCGCCCGCCTGCTCCCAGGTCTGCACGGTCCGCCGGGCGGGAGAGACGAGCACCCGGTCGGGCACGAGGCCGGTCTGCGCGAGCCAGGCCCCGATCGCCGCGGCGTGCCGTGCGCCGCGCTCGGTCAGCGGACGCTCCGTGTCGACGGGCGCGTGGGCGGCCTTGGCGTGGCGGACCAGCAGGAGGCGGCGCGGCTGCACCCGCCCGAGTCTGGCACCCACCGCGCGGGACTTGCCCGCGGGCCGACCGCCATGTGCCTCCTGGGTCGGTCCTCGCCTCGGGCGCCCGGCGGCAGGGTCGTCGGCAGCTGGACGTCGGCAGCGGCAGGCTCCCTGTGGCGGCTCCCATAGCCTTCGTCGGTGCCTGCCTGAGGGCACCGGTCGAGCAGTGGAGGATCCGTGATCGACGTCGAGCTCCCCTCCGGACAGGGCGCCGACATGGTGACCCGAGGGTTCGCCACGTGCCTGTCGTCGGTCACCGAGGTGCCGGTGACCGAACTGCCCTTGCCCGGCAACCTCGCGCACGCTCTGGGCGCCTGGCGGACCTGGTTGGCCGAGCGCGGGTTCGGTCTGGTGCCCATCGCCGACCCCGATCGCTTCCAGTGGGCCGGCTGGTGGATCGCCGTCGTCGACGACGCCGGCGCGGCGGCCGACGGACCCGGAGGAGACGCGACCTCGGTGGCCGTGCTGGCCTTCGGCACCCCGCCGGGCGTCGTCCTCAGTCCTCAGGCGCCCGGTCTGCTGGGGCGGGCGACCGCAGACCTGCGCATCACCGAGGCCTACGCCGTCGCGTCCCTCGACCCGGTGATCCGCCCGGCGCCGTCGGCGCCGGAACTGCGCGGCACCGTGGAAGGCCTGGCCGTCGCGCCCGCGGCCGAAGCACCCATGCAGCTCCTCGAGACCGCGCAGGCCCGCGCCGGCCGCGGTCTCGAGGGTGACCGCTACGCCGCAGGCGCCGGGACGTTCAGCCCTCGTGCCGACCGGCGTCCCGGGTACGACCTCACCCTCATCGCCGCGGAGGTCCTCGACGAGATGGCTGCGGCCGGGCAGGTCCTCGACTTCGCCGGAACCCGCCGCAACGTGCTGACCCGCGGGATCGACGTCAACGCCCTGGTCGGGCGCACCTTCCGCATCGGCGATGTGGTCTGCGAGGGTCGCCGACTGTGCGAGCCCTGCGCACATCTGGAACGGCTCAGCGGACCCGGGGTGTTGCGACCGCTGATCCATCGGGGCGGACTTCGCGTGGACATCCGCACCGACGGGGAGATCCGGCTCGGAGCGCCGATCGACCTGGTGTGACCAGGTGCAGCCGGACCCCCGCGTCGAGCGTCAGCCGGTCGCGGATGTCGACTTCACCACCTTGCCGGAGCCGATCGCTCTCGCGGACACCGTGGTCGAGCAGCCTGTGCCCTCACGTCCTTTGTCGGGCGGCGGCTGGGACGACGGGCCGCCGGCGACAGCGGCAACGGGGACTCGACGCAGCGTTGACGCTCGGCAGCTCGCGGCGCAGGCTAGTCGTGCACAACTATTCCGGAGGGCCCCGCTGAGCACCACGGCGAACCTGGCCCCCGGCTCCGGCATCTGGGGGCAACGCCGGATGACCCTCCTCCATCAGCGGCGTCGGGTGAGCGGCCAGATGCGGGTACGCGACTCCCGCGAGCGAAGGTTGCGGAGAAGGGCGGCTCTGCTGGGGCTGCGGCTGCACCGCCCCGCCCCGGCCGGCCGGCTCGCTCGCAGGCTTGGCCCGTTCTATGTGACCAGCGACCGGATGCGCGGGGCGGTGGTCGGCTACGCCCTCGCCGACCTCGACGCCGTGGCTGCGTTCCTCCGCCGGTTCCGACACTGGCAGGCGTGACCGCGCGCCCGCTCCCACCACACGTCGCCACGGACGAGACTGCCGCGCTCCCCTGCCCAAGCCCCCCAGTCTCGTAGTCGTACGACCCCGCACGTTGGGGTGCTGAGGGGTGCCACGGGCGTTGTCACATTGCTGCGACGGGCCGCCCATCCTCCCCCGTGGGCGGGCGGCCCGTCGCAGCCCGGGCGTCGACGACGACGCCGGTCAGGGAGGAGGTGTGTCCGTTGGCCTGGTGGATGTGGCCGCTGCTGGCCTGGCTGCCGTTGACGGCGGTGGTCACCTTGTCGTGGCGCTGGGCGACCCAGGACCCGCGCGGCGCCCAGCGGCGCACCAGGGAGCACGCTGACGAGCTCGGCGGCCAACCGTGGCCGGATCGCGGAGGTGGCCTGACCCCTCTCTCAAGCCCTCCTCTGTCTCTCAGCGGCCACCACGAGGCACCCCCCGATCCCGGATCGCGCCTGGCTCAGGAGGATTCCTGAGTTCCCCTCCAGCGTCGGGACGGATCGATCTCCAGGCCCTCGAGCCGCAGCATCGCCGGAGTCACCTCGGTTCCGGCTCCTTCTGTCGAGGCTCTTGCCTCTTCAGAACCAGCTCCAGACCACGAAACCCGATTCCAGGAAAATCGTCGACGGATCAACCAGAAAGGACGCTAGGAGTCTGCCAGCCACGCCAGCACGCGGCCCTGCGACCAGCAGCGGCCAATGGCCTCGGCGTGCAGAGCCGACCGGTCGAACACCGCCAGACCGATGATGCTGTGGCCAGAGGCGCGGCGATCGCCAAGTGTCGGGATCGTCGGCGCGACTCCGACCCCCTCCGCTGACACCCACGCCACCACCCGGCCGGCCGCCGCTTCGTCCAGGCGGTGCAGGAAGCGCAGGCGGCTCTCGAGCGGGAAGTGCGACAGCGCCCACGTCGTGGTGACGACAGGCAGGGCGTCCGCGGGCACACGGGCGAAGGCGTCGGGCACCACCTCGACGGCGTCGCCTTGCAGCAGCAGCGGAGGGGCCGTCGCCGCCACCGCCATCTCCGCTTCGAGCCTCGCGACCCGTTCCGGCTGACCCGGCCACAGACAGGCGCGCAGCCATCGGGCGTCATCCGCGTCGGTCACGTCGACCGGATCGAGGCCGACGCCGACCCGGGCGAGGACCTCGGGTATCGCCCGCGTCGGGATGGGTCGGTCTCCCACGATCGAAGACGACAGCTGCACGGGAGATGACGGGTCGCCCAGCGATTGTCCGTTGCTGTACGTGATGCCAACGCGATCTACATGGAGATTGAGCCCAGCCGCACAGCCCACGTCGATCAGCCCAACCGCATTCGCGCCTACCCGGCGCGCCGCCTCGGCAATGGCCGGATACAGCACGGCGCAGCGTCCGGTCTCGTTGGTCCGCGTCTGCCGGCGCACGGCGATGGCCACGACCGAGTCGGTCATTCGCAGCAGCGTGTCGATCGCCGCGCCAGCGGCAGCGTCGCCGTCCGCAGCGGCATAGGCCGCGGCAAGCTCCGGGGCGCGTCCGGCGAGGGCGAGGTCGTGCAGCGCGGCGAGGATCACCGTGGGGTGCCGCTTGCGCGCCGGCGCCGCCTCGATGGCGCGCAGCGCCTCGTCGGACTCACTCAGGGCGACGGCGACGCGCTCGTACAGCGGCGATGTTCCGGCGGCGTCGACCTCACCGAAATGTCGGTACACCTGGGCGAGTGTGCGAGCCCTACGCACGGGTAGGTACGGCGCTTCCTGCGGTCGGCCCTGGCATCCCCACGATTCTAGCCGTTGGAACGACAACCCCCGGCCCCTTTCCGGGCACAAGAGCGCCGCGCAGATCCTCGACCGACTTGCCGGCTAATGCCGCTCCCTCAACAAATAGCGAGCGCTCCAACCTGACAGGACACTAGCTCTGAAGTCGCCCTCTGTCCCATGGCGACCCACTCGGGGACATGCCGTGTCACTTTCGTGGCCACTTGTAGTAGGCGAGGAGGGCAGGCGCGAAGACAACCACGGTGATGATCACTTGGGTCAACGACGGCAACGGGAGCGATCCTGTCGCTGCGCTGACCATGAGGTGATCCTCTCCGAGTGTCTGAGTGGCCCACGGGGGACACGGCTGGGCGACCGACCGTGCCTTGCGGCGCTGCGCGCAGCAGTCGTCCACCATGCGCGTGTGGCCACTGCTCAGGACCAGTACAAGCGGATGCTTCGCCAAGAGATTGGTCCCGCGCTCCGTGACCTGGGCATGAAGGGCTCCTCTGGCAACTTCGTCTTGCCGGACCCCGACCAGTACCTCCTCGTGGGCTTCCAAGGCTCGCGGTCCAACACAGCAGAGGCCGATCGCTTCACCGTGAATCTGGCTGTGATCAGCAAGTCGGCGTGGAAACAGGGTTGGCGGCCGTGGTGGGGCAAGCCCTCGGCCACGGTGCAAGGCCCCGTGGGCACGTACATGCGGTTGGGCGAACTGATGCCTCAGCACGACGACGTGTGGTGGGAACTGACACCAGGTACCGATACAGCAACGCTGGCGGCGGAGGTCGTGCAGGCCGTCCAGCAGTTCGGTCTTCCGCGACTGCTGCAAGATCGAAGCGGCGGCTGAAGCACAGACGACGATTCGGCGGCCTTGGGGCCGAACCGTGTTCCTCAGGCCGCCCTCTGTCCTACAGCGGCCCACTTCAAAAATGGGGACGCTTGACTCAGTCAATCAGTGCGCGTGATGCACCAGGCTCGGTCGAACCGTCGGGCGGTCAGGTCGCTGTCACGCATCCACACCTCGAGGGAGGCGGCGTCTCCGAACCAGCCGCTGAGGTGGGTCCACGACTCGATATCCAAGACCAGTCGGTAGCCGTCGCCCTCTTCAACGGGGAGAACGTCGTGCAAGATCCGGAGAGCCGGGGCGGTGGCGTTCTGACTGTGCCCGTAGACGTGGGTCACCGGAGTGGGTCGCTCATGTCGTGACCGGGTCTGCTGGTAGCTCCAGGCCCGCCGGAATTCTTCGGTGACATGCGCAGCGGCCTGGTTCTGCTCCCGGTCGGAGAGGAAGTCTCCTGGTGGCCGGGCGCTCCAGCCGCGGATCAGGTGGCCCGCCTGGCAGGCGTCGGTCGGTGTCTGCAGGTCCGCAGGCGGTTCGGCCAGGCCCGGCCGTTGTGGCTCGGGTATCCACCGGACCAGCCAGCCGCCGCGGTCTCGGTCGATGGGCTCCCAGCCGTAGGTGTCGACCAGGTCGTGGAACACCTCCAGATAGCCGTCGGTGGGCAGACCTTGGCGATGGTCGGGCCATGCTGCCTTGTCTTCATCGACGGCAGCAGCCCATGTGTCGTACAGCGAGATGGAGGCCACGTGGGCCAGCGGGGTTCCGTCCGGTCGCCGTGGCCACTCCGTCAGTGGCAGCAGCGCCGGCCCGCCCAGCCAGGAAACCGGTCCGCCCCAGCGCCACTCCCGCTCCAACCCGGGCCTTCCCGGACGAAAGCTCTGGTGGCTGAAGACCGGCGACCAGGCGACGTCTCGCGCCAGGGCCGTCGTGTCGTAGGGCAGGCCTTCCAACCACTCATCGACCGCGAGCCACGACATGGTGATCGGGGCGAAGTCGGGGCTTTCTCCAGTCCCCTCCCGCGAGATCGGATCTTTGGCGAGGGATGACTGCGCCCGCTGCTTCTTCGCCGTGCTCACCGCGTCATCGTGCCTTCCACACGGCCGAGACCTCTGCGGCGACGCGGCCGCCAGGTGTCTCCACAGCCGCCTTGTGTCCTCACCCGGCCCAGTGAGGGTCAGTCAGTCCCGGCTGCCGAGCCGGCTCGAACGCAGGAGGGTGGGCTGGGACCGGACGGCCGCGAGGGTGGACTCCCGAGACAGGAGCCCAGCCCTCGGGCGCCGGCCCCGCTCAGCCGGCAGCGGGCGTCGGACCGTAGCTCAGGTGCGCCACCCCGTTGCTCAGCCCCTCGACCCCGAGGAGGGACAGCGGCGTCCGCGGTGCGCCGTCGGGGAACAGCCGGATGCCCGTCCCGACGGCCACGGGGTACACGTACAGGTGCAATTCGTCGACCAGGCCGTCAGCAAGCAGTGCCCGCACCAGCGTGGCGCTGCCGCTCACGTACAGATCCCCGCCCACCTCGTCCTTGAGCGCCCGCAGGCGGTCGGCGTCGTAACCACCGACCACCGTCGAGTTGGACCACACGGCCTCGGCGTCGGTGAGGGTGGAGGAGACCACGTACTTGCGGGTCTCGTTGAAGAAGGGGGCACCCTCGTCGTCCTCCACGGTCCGGGTCGACCATGCCGGCGCGAACATCTCGAAGGTACGGCGGCCGAGCAGGATGCCCGACGACGAGGCCGTCAGGGCCCCGATGGAGGCGGCCAGGTCCTCGGGGAACCCGTAGTCGACCGTCCACATGGGTGCGTCGACCACCCCGTCGATGGTGGTGAACTCGTGAACCTTGATCGCGCCCAATGCGTGCTCCTCAACTGATCGGCCCGGCTGCAGCCTTCTCCGCCGGTGTGACGGGTGTCGTGGAGGAGACGATGACCGATGCTGCTTCTCATCGGTGGGAGGAACGGAGGGTCAGTTTCTGAACTCACAGCGTGGGTTCGACACCAGTCCGGGAGCCGCCCCAGTACTTCGCCAGGAAGGCGGTCATCCGCTCCCGGGCCGGCGCCAGGTCGGCCGGGTACATGGCGCGCAGCAGCGGGTCGATGGCGACGCCGTCGTAGAAGCGGTCGACGAGCCGGACGAAGGCGTCCCGCCCGCCGACCGCCTCGTAGAACGAGGAACCGTCGGTCACTTCCCGATCGGGGCGCCGATCAGGGAGCCGTACTCGACCCAGGAGCCGTCGTAGTTCTTCACCCGCGGCTGGTCGAGCAGCTCGCGCAGCACGAACCAGGTGTGCGCGCTGCGCTCACCGACCCGGCAGTACACGACGGTGTCCCGCTCGCCGGACAGATCCACCCCGGCGTCGGCGTAGAGGGCGCGCAGCTCCTCGTCGGAGCGGAAGGTGCCGTCCTCGGCGGCGGCCTTCGACCACGGCACGTTGACCGCGGTCGGCACGTGCCCGGGCTTCTGCGGCTGCTCCTGCGGGAACTGCGCCGGGGCGAGGATCCGGCCGGAGAACTCCAGCGGGGAGCGCACGTCGACGATGTTCTTGGCGCCGATGGCGGCGATCACCTCGTCGCGGAACGCGCGGATGGAGGCGTCGGCGTGCTGGGCGACGTACCGCGTCCGGGGACGCTGGACCGGGTCGGCGACCAGCGGGCGGCCGTCGAGCTCCCAGCGCTTGCGGCCGCCGTCGAGCAGGCGCACGTCGCGGTGGCCGTAGACCTTGAAGTACCAGTAGGCGTAGGCGGCGAACCAGTTGTTGTTGCCGCCGTAGAGGATCACCGTGTCCTCGGCGGTGACGCCCTTGTCCGACAGCAGGACCTCGAAGCCGGCCCGGTCGACGAAGTCCCGGCGCAGCGGATCCTGCAGGTCGGTGCGCCAGTCCAGGGCGAGGGCGCCGGGGATGTGGTCGGTGTAGTAGGCGTCGCTGTCCTCGTCGACCTCGATGACGACCACGGTCGGCTCGTCGAGGTGCTTCTCCAGCCAGTCGCCGTCGACGAGCACGTCGGATCGGGCCACGGGTTCTCCTTCGGTCGGGGTGAAACGCAGGGTGGGCTCACCGTCGGCACCGCGCGAGGCGGTGCCCACGGCAGGAGCGGGTCAGGGGTGATGGGTCGGCAGGGGCGACCGGACAGCGGGTGGGACCGCCCGGGTGGGTCAGTGCCCCATGCGGTCGCGGTAGCGGGCGGCGCGCTTGGCCGCCGCGGCCCGCCTGCGCTCGGTCTCCTGCTGCTGCCGCAGCAAGGCGGCGCGGTCGCGGTACGCCTGGGCGGTGCCCACGGGATAGCCGGCCTTCTTGACGCGGGTCTCGGTGGACTCGCTCATGTACGCCACCGAGTAGATCAGCGCGAGGAGCACCCCACCGCCCGCTACTGCGGCGCGGAGACCCCACCCGGCGGGCAGCAGCAGCATCACCAGGGCGATCGGGATGGCCAGCTGCACCAGCATGCGGGCGATGTGGCGCAGCCACCACGTGCCGGTGGTGGTGTCGTGCAGCACCCAGCCGCGGTGGCGCTCGGGCAGCCGGCCGCCGAGGGCGTACCAGAGCCACCGGTGGGGGGCCGGACGGACGATCGGCTCGGTCGTGCCGGGCCCTTCGGGATCTGCCATGACGCCTGTGCGCTCCTGGTCGGTGACGGTCACACCCTCATGGTGCCCGGGAACGTCCGGTGCGCAAAGGGTTGGGGTACTAACTGTTAGCAGGCTAACAGCTATGTTGGTCGCACGGCCATGCTCAGGCGACCGTCGCTTCCGGGCTCGCCCCCTCCGCCGGACCGGCGAGCGCGCGCTGGGAGGCGGCGATCACCCGGGTGAGCGCCTCGTGCAGGCTCATCAGCTCCTCGATCGGCATGCCGAGCCGCTCCACGATGCCGGCCGGGATCTTCTCCGCCTGCTCACGCAGCGCCTTGCCCTTGTCGGTCAGTGCGAGCGCCAGATTGCGCTGGTCCCTCGGATTCCGCTCCCGGCGCAGGAGACCGCCCGCCTCCAGCCGCTTGAGCAACGGCGAGAGCGTGCCGGGATCCAACTGCAGCAGGCCGGACAGCTCCTTGACCGACAGCGGCCCGCGCTGCCACAGCGCCAGCATCACGAGGTACTGCGGATGGGTCAGGCCCAGCGGCTCCAGGACGGGGCGGTAGACGGCGACCACGTTGCGGGCGGCCACCGACAGGGCGAAGCACACCTGCCGGTCCAGGGCGAGCATGTCCTCGGACCCGAGCGGCGGCCGAGGTGTCTGGCTGGTCGTCACCCACTCAGCGTAAGACCCGCGGACCAATGATTGGGCTTCCAACCATCGGCCCACCCGCATGGATCTCGCGCTCAGGCCGGCCGCTCGAGGTGCATGGTCACGCCCCCGCCGCGGCGGACGCCGGGACCGGAGCCGCTGCGTCGGCGGGCCTGAGGAGTCGACGCAGAGCCACGACGTGCAGCGCGATGGCCAGCGGCACCGCGGTCGTCGGCACGAGGGCGAGCGGCAGCAGGGTGAGCGCGACCGTCGTCGGCGTGACGTCGATGAACTCCAGCAGCAGGAAGCCTGCGGCGCCCGCGACGAGCAGGTCGAGGATGCCGAGCGCGTGGAAGCGGACCGCCAGGGAGCGGCCGCGGCCGGCCGCGAGCCGCCGGGCCACGAGGGGCGCCGTCACGCCGATCGCGATGTCGCCGAGACCGGCAGGGAGAGCGAAGCCTGCCGGGAGATGCCCGAGCGCCATGACGATCAGGAACACCACACCCACCACCCGCAGCGCGTGCGGCAGGACGAGCCGGGCGTCCATGCCCGGCTCGGCGAGGATGCGGCGGACGACGGGGATCCGGGTCGCCAGCAGGAGGGCGCCGAACGTGCCGGCGACCGCCACGAAGAACCAGGGGATCTCCCCGCTGGCCTGCTGGTAGACGCCCGCGCGGGCGAGCAGCGCACTGGCGACCAGCCAGCCGGCCCACACGACAGCCAGGGACACGGCAGCGGCGCCACGCCGACGTCTTCCCACCCCGGCGGCGCGGGCGCCGGAGTACAGGACGGCGACGGTGGTGGCGGGGATGCCGACGACGCCCGTCAGGACCAGCAGCCAGATGTAGCCGGGTAGGTCGAACATGGCGGCACTCCTCGGTGCTCGAAGGACCTCTCCATGCAAGCGGCGCGCCCCGCGCCGGGGTAGCCGGGTGGCACGAGTCCTCGGGCGTGCCGACGCGGCTGTCTGCGAGGTGCGGCCAGCCGTACCGGGTCAGGAACCCAGATAGGCGAGGACGGCGAGGACGCGGCGGTGGTCGTCCTGGCCGGCGGGGATGCGCAGCTTGTCCAGGATGTTCGTCACGTGCTTCTCGACGGTGCGCTCGGTGATCACCAGCCGATCGGCGATCGCCCGGTTCGACCGGCCCTCCGCCATCAGCGCCAGCACCTCCCGTTCCCGCTCGCTGAGGTCGTCGATCGGGTCGTGCCCCCGCCGCGGGCGCCGGACGAGCTGCCCGACCACGGCGGGGTCGAGCACCGATCCGCCGCGCCCCACCCGCTCCACCGCGTCGGAGAGCTCCCGCAGGTCGGAGATCCGGTCCTTGAGCAGGTACCCGATCCCGCGGGCGTCGTCGGCGAGCAGTTCGAAGGCGTAGCTGGGCCGCACGTACTGGGAGAGGACCAGGATGCCCAGAGAGGGGTGGCGGCGGCGCAGTTCGCGGGCGGCGCGCAGCCCCTCGTCGGTGTGCGTGGGCGGCATGCGGATGTCGACGATCGCGACGTCGGGTGCCTTGTCGGCCACCTCGCGGAGCAGCTCCTCCGCGTCGCCCGCCTGACCGACCACCTCGAAGCCGGCCTCGGCGAGCAGGCGGCGGACGCCCTCGCGGAGCAGGACCGAGTCGTCGGCGATCACGATGCGCATGGGATCTCCGCTCGCAGCCGGGTGCCTCCGCCGGCCGGGCTGTCCACGGCGAGGGTTCCGCCGAGCGCCTCGACCCGGTCGGCCAACCCGCGCAGACCGGAGCCGCGAGCCGGATCGGCTCCCCCGATCCCGTCGTCACACACCTCCACGACCACACGGTTGCCGCCCTCCGTGACGCTGACGGACACCGCGGTGGCGGACGCGTGCTTGGCGACGTTGGCGAGGGCCTCGGCCACGACGTAGTACGCGGCCGCCTCCACCGACGGGGGCAGCCGACGCTCAGCGGGAACGGTGAGCTCGATCGCCACGGGTGCCCGGTACGCCAGCTCACGCACCGCCGGGCCGAGGCCGCGCTCGGTCAGGATGCCCGGATGGAGGCCCTGGCTGATCTCCCGGAGCTCCTGCAGCGCCGCGCCGAGCGAGGTGCGGGCCTCCTCCACGATCCGGCGCGCCCCGTCCGGGTCCGAGCCGACCGTCGACTCGGCGAGGCCGAGCGTCATCGCGATCGAGACCAGGCGCTGCTGGGTGCCGTCGTGCAGGTCCCGCTCCACTCGTCGGCGCTCCGCGTCCGCGGCCTCCACGATGCGGACTCGCGACGCCCGCAGCAGGTCGAGGTTCGCCCGCAGCTCGGCCTGCAGCCGCTCGTTCTCCAGCGCCAGCCCGGCCGCCGCGCACACGGCCGTGACCAGCTCGGAGTTCTCGGCCAGAGAGGCGTCGTGCACGAGCGCGGCGACCCTGCGCCCCTCGTGCTCGACGGTGGTGGTCATCCGGGACCCGTCCGCGGGCGGCACGTCCACCGGCCGGCCGTCCAGATCGACGTAGCGCTGCTGGTCGGGCAGCCAGTAGGCGAGCGTGAGGTCCGGGTCCTGCAGGGCACGGGCGAGCGCGTCCCGGAGTTCACCCGGTGCCCGGGTCTGCCCGAGCTGCACCACGAGATCTGCCACCGCCCCACGCGCCAGGCGGCTGCGCAGCAGCCCCACCTCGAACGCCACCGGCACCGTCGCCAGCACCACGAAGAAGACCGGCTCCACCGGGCCCAGCGGGCCGCCGAGGGCACTGTTGAGCAGGTGGAGCGCGGCCAGCGCCGCGGCCGTGGCCCCCCACCACAGCACCGGCGCGACCGCGCGTCGCCACGACGGGGTCGCCCGTCGCCACCGGCCGGCGACGAGCACCAGGCTGGCCAGCAGCAGGACGACGCCGACGCCGCGCGCCGCGTTGCGGATCGCATCCGCGAGCACGGCGTCCGGCTCGATCAGGGCCAGGTTGCGCGCCCGGTCCGTGCTCGGCTGGAACAGCACCGAGGCGCCGTTGACCACGAGGGTGTCGACGTAGGCGGCGACCGCGATGCCCCGAGCCGGCCGGCCCTCGAGCCGGCCGCTCGGGAAGGCGAGCAGCAGGTGCCCGAGCACGGCGATGAACAGGGCCCGGCAGAACAGCCCCACCGTGTGCAGCAGCGGGAAAGGGGCGTGGACGAGCAGGCCGGCGAACCACGCGAAGCCCAGCGCGACCATCAGCCCGCCGATGCGGCGCGTCGGCCGGCGCCTCCGCTGGTCCAGGCCGATCAGCGTCCACGTGAGCCCGACGACCACGCCGATCGCCGCGGTCAGTTCCGGCGAGTCGGCCAGGCCGCCGGTGAGGACGAAGGCGGCGGTCACCCCGCCGGCCGCCAGCGCCGCCGGCCACAGCGCGAGCCGGATCAGCCTCACTCTCGGAGTATCGCCGCTGCCGACCGGTAGGCCGCCCGCTCGAGCCGCCCATCGGACGCATCTCGAACGATCGGCACGCAGTGCGGTCGTCCGAGTTCGACCGACCGGTCATCGACGCCGTCCGCTCCCCGGTGTGGCCAGCCGCACCGCCGAGGAATTCGCGCTGGCCCCGGGGAGGACTCGCACCACCCCACTGTCCCGGGCCCCGGCCGTTCCCGAGCCTGGAGGAGTCCTGTCCACGAGCCCCGGAGGTCGGCCGTGAGCGATGTGAACCTGGCGGGTTCCCGCGTCCGGATCGGCAGTGGCAGCCCACCTTCCGCTTCCCGCAGGACGCACCGTCGGCGCCGGCGGAAAGCGTTGCTGACCGTGCACGTGTCGGCGGCCGCCGGACTGATCGGCGCCGATCTGGCACTGCTGACCCTCGCTGCGTCCGGCGTCGGCGGGGCCGATCCGCCGGCGGTCTATCCGGCCATGAGCCTGGTGAGCACCTGGGTGGTGGCGCCGCTGGCCGTCATCAGCCTCGGAACCGGCGTGCGCCTGGCGGTCCTGGGTCCGTACGGGCTGCTGCGGTACTGGTGGGTGACGATCAAGCTGGCACTCACGCTGACCCTCACCGGCCTGGTGCTCTTCGTCGTCGTCCCGGGGCTCGACGGTGCCGCGGCCTCCGCGGTGTCCGGGCGCAGCCTTCCCGATGCCCGGACCGTGCTGTACGTGGCGGTCTTCTCGGTGGCCGTCACCGTGCTCGCGCTCATGGTCGGCCTGGCCGTCTACAAGCCGCGCTGGCGGGTGCCTGCCCGTTCCCGCCGCTGACCGGCAGTTCTGCGTACCGCAGCAGCACCACGACGCGCCGAGAAAGGACACGACCGTGGCAACCCTCGCCCAACGGATCGCCTACCGGATGTTCACCCGCCAGGCCCGCAAGCACGAGGTCGAGCCCGCGCTCATGGAACGACTCTGGGCGGACGGGGAGATCCGGCGATTCTGGCTGGACCAGGCCCAGTGCGCCCTCGACGACATCCAGGCGGAGAACGCCGCGGGCGGCGTGCAGCGGGGCGCCGGGGCCCCTTTCCTGGCCGCCGCCTGACCGCCGCCCGGGGACCCCCTGAGTGGTGCGCGCCACCACACCCTTCCGGGTCCTCCCCCATCGTCGCCGCAGAAACCCGGGCACCACCCGATACCGGCTGCCGCCCCGTTGCGGCGAGCCTCGAATCACCGAGGCGACGGCATCCCCGTCGGCCGGCCGATTCCCTGTCCCCCGCATCCGCGATGAGGAGCCATCTCGATGTCCGCCCCATCCCGCATCCGAACCACCCCGCGCCGGGGACGCCGGATCCTGGCGTGGGCGGTCGCCGTCGTCGTCCTCGTCGGCGCCGCGGCGGCGCTGGCAGCCCTGGCGTGGTCGGTGGCCGCCCGGACCACCGCCGGCCAGGTCGACTTCTCCCGTCCGCTGGCGATCCCGCCGCTGGCCGAGTCGACGATCGACGCCGACGGGCGCCGGGTCTTCGACCTGCGGTTGCAGACCGGCCGGACCGACTTCGGGCTGGGCCGGCCCACCGATACCTGGGGGGTGAACGGCCCCTATCTCGGTCCCACGCTGCGGGCGCAGCGCGGCGAGCAGGTGGCCGTCCGCGTCACCAACGACGTGGGTGAGAGCACGACCCTGCACTGGCACGGGATGCACCTGCCGCCGTCCATGGACGGCGGCCCGCACCAGATGATCGAGCCCGGCGGGATCTGGTTCCCGTCGTGGCAGGTCGACCAGCCGGCGGCGACCCTCTGGTACCACCCGCACCTGCACGGGGAGACCGCCGAGCACGTCTACCGCGGGCTGGCCGGGATGTTCCTGATCGACGACCCCGACGCCGCCCCCGCCCTGCCCCGGAACTACGGGGTCGACGACCTGCCGGTGATCGTGCAGGACAAGTCCTTCACCGACGACGGGCAGCTCGACGACGGAGATCCGCTGTTCAGCCCGACCGGCTTCCTCGGCGACACGATCCTGGTCAACGGCACGATCGGGCCCTACGCCGAGGTGACGACGGAGACGGTCCGCCTGCGCCTGCTCAACGCGTCGAACGCGCGGATCTACGACTTCGGTCTCGTCGACCCGGACGGGCGGGCGCACGACTTCGTCCTCGTCGGCACCGACGGCGGCCTGCTGCCGGCTCCGGTGCCCGGCGAGCGGGTCCAGCTCTCCCCCGGGGAGCGCGCCGAGATCGTCGTGTCGATGACCCCGGGGCAGGACCTCGTGCTCCGCAGCTTCCCGCCCGACCTGGGCGGGGACTTCTTCAGCGAGCGCTTCGCCGGCGGGGACGACACGCTCGACGTCCTCCAACTGCGCGCCGCCGACACGCTCGCGCCCTCGCCGGCACTGCCCCACCGCCTGGCACCGGCCCCTGACCTGCGGGAGGAGGACGCGGTGACCACCCGCACGTTCCGGCTGAGCGGAACGGCGATCAACGGTCAGGACATGGACATGAACCGCATCGACGAGGTGGTCCGGCTCGGGACCACGGAGCTGTGGGAGGTCACCAACGCCGACGGGATCCCGCACAACTTCCACGTCCACGACGTGCAGTTCCAGGTCGTCGACGTCGCCGGAGCCGCGCCGCCACCGGAGCTGAGTGGCTGGAAGGACACCGTCTACGTGGCGCCGGGAAGCGTCGTCCGGCTGATCATGCGCTTCACCGACTACGCCGACCCGGAGAGCCCCTACATGTTCCACTGCCACCTGCTGCGCCACGAGGACAGCGGGATGATGGGCCAGTTCGTCGTGGTCCGCCCCGAGGACGGCGTCGAACCGGGAAGCGACCCCGACGTGCACGCCTCGCACGGCTCGTGACGCGGCGACGAAGTGCGCCGAGGTGCAGGTCCAGGACCTGGAAGGAGCCCCCGGCGCACTTCGTCCGGCGGCGAGTCGGCCGCCGCGCTAGGCGAGGCGCTCGTCGAGGTGCACGGTGACGCGGTCGCCGGCCTGCTTGCCGATGGCCCGGCGGACGTCGTCCCTCACCGGGAGCTTGTGCGTCCCGTCGCCGAGCGCCATGAAGGAGCTCTCGAACGGGTGCCCGTCGACGGTCCCGCGCACCCGCACGCGGCCCCGGGTGCCGAAGAACTCCGCGGAGCCGGGCATCTGCACGTAGGTCCAGCCGCCCTTGGCCGGGCTGCGGACCAGCGGGGCGGTGAACTCGGTGTCCAGCGGGCCGACCGGCGTCCGCTCGCGTGCCGTCATGGGAGCCTCCTCTCACCGGGCCGGCGGGGTCACCAGGTCAGACGGTCCGCAGCCGCAGAAGTCATCGGAGCCGGAAACCTGCCGCGCGGCCGTCGGTAGCGTGCGGACGGATCCCGCACACGAGAGGTGACCGATGCCCCGCGCAGAACCGAGCGACCAGGCCGCCGAGGACGGGAAGGCCGCCGCTCCCGCCTGGTTCGCCCGGGCCCTGGACACCCCGCCGGAGCACCGCGACGTCGAGGTCGAGGGCGCCCGGATCCACTACCGGGTGTGGGGCGACCCCGGCCGGCCCGGCCTCGTGCTCGTCCACGGCGGCGCGGCCCACTCCGGCTGGTGGGACCACGTCGCCCCGCAGCTGGCCTCGCACCGGGTCGTCGCCGTCGACCTGAGCGGGCACGGGGACAGCGACCGCCGCGACGCCTACGACCTGCCGGTCTGGGGCCGGGAGGTCGTGGCCGCCGCACGGGCCGAGGGCCTGGACCGGCCGGTGGTCATCGGCCACAGCATGGGCGGCTGGGTGGCCCTCACCACCGGGGTCGAGCACGGCGACGACGTCCGCGCGGTGGCGGTCATCGACTCGCCGCTGGACCGGCAGCCGCCCGAGGAGGAGCGGCTGCGCGAGCGGACGGCGTCGCGCCGGGTCCACCCCTCGGTGGCGGCGGCCCTGACCCGCTTCCGGACCCTGCCGGCCCAGGACGTGCTCCTCCCCTACGTCCGCGAGCACGTCGCCCGCGGCTCGCTGCGCCCGGTGGAGGGCGGGTGGGAGTGGAAGTTCGACCCGGCCTTCCTCGGCTTCCGGCCGCCGGTCCGGGACCTGCTGGCCCGGCTCCGCCGCCCGGCGGCGCTGTTCCGGTGCGAGCACGGTCTGGTCGGCCCCGACATGGCCGCGGAGATGGCGCGGCTGGCCACCGGCGGCCTCCCCGTCGTCGAACTGCCCGACGCCGGCCACCATCCGATGCTCGACCGGCCGCTGGCCCTGGTCACCGGCATGCGCACGCTCCTGGCGGTGTGGCCGGGCCGGGACCGCCCGGAGGACGACCCCGGCCCGGCGGCGGCGACCCGCTGATCACTTGAGGACGATGTGGTCCCCGGCCACGTCGACATGGACGGTGTCGCCCTCCCGGTAGACGCCGGAGAGCACCTCCAGGGCCAGCGGGTCGACGACGGCGTGCTGGATCAGCCGCTTGAGCGGCCGGGCGCCGTAGTCGGGGTCGTAGCCGCGGTGCGCCAGCCAGCGCTCGGCCTCGTCGCTGACCTCGAGGCCGAGCTTGCGCTCGGCCAGCCGCGCCTCCAGCTGCCGCAGCTGGATCTCCAGCACCTGCCGGATGTCCTCCTCGCTCAGCGACCGGAACCGCACGATCTCGTCGACGCGGTTGATGAACTCCGGCTTGAAGAAGTCCGCCGGGTCACCGGGCAGGTTCGACGTCATGATCAGCACGGTGTGGGTGAAGTCCACCGTGCGGCCCTGCCCGTCGGTCAGCCGGCCGTCGTCGAGGACCTGCAGCAGGATGTTGAAGACGTCCGGATGGGCCTTCTCGATCTCGTCGAGCAGGACCACCGCGTACGGCCGCCGCCGCACCGTCTCGGTGAGCTGGCCGCCCTCCTCGTAGCCGACGTAGCCCGGCGGCGCGCCGACGAGCCGGGAGACGGCGTGCTTCTCCATGTACTCGCTCATGTCGATGCGCACCATCGCCCGCTCGTCGTCGAACAGGAACTCCGCCAGGCTGCGCGCCAGCTCGGTCTTGCCGACGCCGGTCGGGCCCAGGAACAGGAAGCTGCCGATCGGCCGGTTGCGGTCGGCCAGGCCGGAGCGGCTGCGCCGGATGGCGTTGGCCACGGCCCGGACGGCGTGGTCCTGGCCCACCACGCGGGCGTGCAGGACGTCCTCCATCCGCACCAGCTTGGCCACCTCGCCCTGCATCAGCCGGGAGACAGGGATGCCGGTCCAGCGGCTGACCACCTCGGCGATGTCCTCCTCGTCGACCTCCTCCTTGAGCATCTTCTGGTTCGCCTGGAGCTCGGCGAGGTGCGCGGTGGCCTGCTCCACCTGCTTCTCCAGCGCCGGGACGCGGCCGTAGCGGATCTCGGCGGCCCGGTTGAGGTCGGTCTCCCGCTCGACCTGCCCGCGCAGGGTCTCCAGCTGCTCCTTGAGCTCGCGGATCCGGCCGATCGCCTCCTTCTCCGCCTGCCACTGCGCCTTTCTGCCCGCCGACTGCTCACGCAGCTCCGACAGCTCGGCGTCCAGCGCCTCCAGGCGCTCCCGGCTGGCCTCGTCGGTCTCCTTGGCCAGCGCCACGCGCTCGATCTCCAGCTGCCGGATGCGCCGCTCGATGACGTCGATCTCGGTGGGCATCGAGTCGATCTCGATCCGCAGCCGGCTGGCGGCCTCGTCGACCAGGTCGATCGCCTTGTCCGGCAGGAACCGGCCGGTGACATAGCGGTCGGAGAGCACCGCGGCGGCCACCAGGGCGGCGTCCTGGATGCGGACACCGTGGTGGACCTCGTAGCGCTCCTTGAGGCCGCGCAGGATCGCGATGGTGTCCTGCACGGAGGGCTCACCGACGAAGACCTGCTGGAAGCGGCGTTCCAGGGCCGGGTCCTTCTCGACGTGCTTGCGGTACTCGTCCAGCGTGGTCGCGCCGATCATGCGCAGCTGCCCGCGGGCGAGCATCGGCTTGAGCATGTTGCCGGCGTCCATCGCGCCCTCGGCCGCGCCCGCGCCGATGACCGTGTGCATCTCGTCGACGAACGTGATGATCTGCCCCTCGGCGTCGGCGATCTCCTTGAGCACCGCCTTGAGCCGCTCCTCGAACTCGCCGCGGTACTTGGCGCCGGCGACCATCGAGGACAGGTCCAGCGCGATGATCCGCTTGTTCTTCAAGCTCTCCGGGACGTCGCCCTCGACGATCCGGCGGGCCAGCCCCTCGGCGATCGCGGTCTTCCCGACGCCCGGCTCGCCGATGAGCACCGGGTTGTTCTTCGTCCGGCGGGACAGGACCTGGATCACGCGGCGGATCTCCTCGTCCCGGCCGATCACCGGGTCGAGCTTGCCCTGGCGGGCCTCCTCGGTGAGGTCGCGGCCGTACTTCTCCAGGGCCTGGTACTGCTCCTCGGGGTCCTGCGAGGTCACCCGGTGGCTGCCGCGGACCTGCTGCAGGCCGGCCAGCAGCTGCTCCCGGGACAGCCCGACCCGGTCGGCGACGGCGAGCAGGAGGTGCTCGGTGGAGAGGTACTCGTCGCCCAGCTGCTCGCGCTCACGATCGGCCTGCTCCATCGCCGCCCGCAGCTCGCGGCCGATCTGCGGCTCGGAGCCGTAGGCGTGGGGCAGCCGGTCGAGGGCGTCGGTGACGCGGTTGCGCAGCGACGGGATCGCGACGCCGGCCTTCTGCAGCAGCGGCAGCACGACGCCGTCCTGCTGACCGAGCAGCGCGGCCAGCAGGTGGTCCGGGGTCACCTCGGGATGGGCGTCGGTCCGGGCCAGCTCGATCGCCTGCTGCACGGCCTCCTGGGTCTTGCGGGTCCAACGGTTGGGGTCGAATGCGCTCGGCATGGGTGGGGACACCTCCTTGCGGGACGACTGCCGATGTCCGGAGGGGGGACCGCGGCCGGTCACCCCCCGAGACGACTGCGGGAGGAGCCCGGCGTGGCCGCCGCCAGCGCCTCCACGGCGGCGCGCTGGTCGTCGGTCAGGTGCCGGGGCACCTCGACGTGCACGGTGACCAGCAGGTCACCGGGGCCGGCACGGGCGGGCACGCCGCGGCCGCGGATCCGGAAGGTCGTGCCGGTCTGCGTGCCGGGTGGGATGCGCAGGGTCACCGGCTGGTCCAGCGTCGGGACGCGGACGTCGGCGCCGAGCGCGGCCTCCGCGAACGTCACCTGGAGGGTCACGGTGAGGTCGCGGCCCTGCCGGCCGAACAGCCGGTGCGGCGCGACGTGCACCCGCACGCGCAGATCACCGGCGGGTCCGCCGTCGCGTCCGGGACCGCCGCGCCCCTCGACGCGGATCGTCTGGCCGTCCTCGACGCCGGTCGGGACGCGGGCGGTCACCGTGCGGGTGGCGTGCTGGACGCCCTGACCGCCGCAGGCCAGGCAGGGTGACGAGAACGTGCTCGGCGGCAGCCCGATGCCGCCGCAGACAGCGCACGCGACCTCGTCGACCACCCGGATCTCCCGGGTGGTGCCGCGCACGGCCTCTTCGAAGTCGAGGTGCACCTCCGTGGTCAGGTCCGGTCCGCGGCGCGGGCGAGGCCGGGTGCCGGCGCCGCCGGCTGTGGGCCGGCCGAAGAGGTCGCCCAGGTCGACGTCGATCGGGCCGGTCGCCCTCCCCGTGGCCCTGCCGTGCCGGTGGACGCGGACGGTCCGGCCCCTCGGCCGGCCGGAGCCGCCCCGTGTTCCGCCGAGACCGCTGGCACCGAGCAGCCGGCGGGCCTCGTCGTACTCCCGGCGCTTGGCGGGATCGTGCAGGACCTCGTAGGCGGCCGCGACCTCACCGAAGCGCTCGCTGTCGCCCGATCCGCCGCCGGCGTCGGGGTGCAACTGCCGGGCCAACCGGCGGTAGGCGCGCGTGATCTCCTTGTCCGTGGCGGTCTCCGGGACGTCGAGCACCCGGTAGTAGTCCTTCTCGAGCTCGTCCGCGCGCAGCGCCACGCCGGTTCACCCCCTCACTCGCGCCGGTGCCGGGGCGCGGGGACCGCGCCCCGGCCGCTCCGCTGGCACGTCACGCCCGGCTCTCCTCGTCGACCACCTCCGCGTCGACCACGTCGTCGGCGGTGGCGGCGCCGTCACTGGCACCCGCCTGCTGGTAGATGCGGGCGCCGAAGGCCGAGCTCGCCGTCCGCAGCCGCTCCGTGGCCGCCCGCAGCGCGGCGACGTCGCCGCGCTCGAGCAGACCCCGGATCTCGCTGACCGCGGCCTCGAGCTGGTCACGCTCCGGACCGGCGATCCCGGAAGGCTCCTCCAGCAGCTTCTCGTTCTGGTAGAGGAGCAGATCGGCCTCGTTGCGGACCTCGGCCTCCTCGCGCCGGCGCCGGTCCTCCTGGGCGTGCGCCTCGGCGTCGCGCACCATCCGCTCGATGTCCTGCTTGCTCAGCGAGGACTGGCCGGTGATGGTGATCGACTGCTCCTTGCCGGTGGCCCGGTCCCGCGCGGAGACGTGCACGATGCCGTTGGCGTCGATGTCGAAGGTGACCTCGATCTGCGGCACGCCACGCGGAGCCGGCGGTAGGTCGGTCAGGTGGAAGCGGCCCAGGCTCTTGTTGTAGGCGGCCATCTCCCGCTCGCCCTGCAGCACGTGGATCTCGACCGAGGGCTGGTTGTCCGTCGCGGTGCTGAAGACCTCGGTGCGGCGGGTCGGGATGGTCGTGTTCCGCTCGATGATCCTCGTCATCACCCCGCCCTTGGTCTCGACGCCCAGGGACAGCGGGGTGACGTCGAGCAGCAGCACGTCCTTGACCTCGCCCTTGAGCACACCGGCCTGGATGGCCGCACCGACGGCGACAACCTCGTCGGGGTTGACGCCCTTGTGCGGCTCCTTGCCGGTCAGGTCACGGACCAGGTCGACGACCGCCGGCATCCGGGTCGAGCCGCCGACGAGGACGACGTGGTCGACGTCCTGCGGGGTGAGCCCGGCGTCCTGGACCGCCTGCTCGAACGGCCCGCGGCAGCGCTTGAGCAGGTCCTCGGTGAGCTCCTGGAACCGCGCCCGGGTGAGGGTCACGTCCAGGTGCTTGGGGCCCCCGGTCGTCGCGGTGATGTAGGGCAGGGTGATCTGCGTCTGCGCGGTGCCGGACAGGTCGATCTTGGCCCGCTCGGCGGCCTCCTTGAGCCGCTGCATGGCCATCGGGTCCTTGGACAGGTCGACGCCCTCGGCGTTGCGGAACGTCTCGACCAGCCAGTCGATGATCCGCTGGTCCCAGTCGTCACCGCCCAGGTGCGTGTCGCCGGCGGTGGCCTTCACCTCGAAGACGCCGTCGCCGATCTCCAGGACCGAGACGTCGAAGGTCCCGCCGCCGAGGTCGAAGACGAGCACCGTCTCGTCCTTGGCGTCCTTGTCCAGCCCGTAGGCCAGGGCGGCCGCGGTGGGCTCGTTGATGATCCGCAGCACCTCGAGCCCGGCGATGGTGCCGGCCTCCTGAGTGGCGGTGCGCTGGGCGTCGTCGAAGTACGCCGGGACCGTGATCACCGCCTGGGTGACCGGCTCGCCCAGGTAGGCCTCGGCGTCCCGCTTCAGCTTCTGCAGCACGCGCGCGCTGATCTCCTGCGCCGAGTAGCGCTTGCCGTCGATGTCGACGGTCCAGTCGGTGCCCATGTGCCGCTTGACCGACCGGATGGTGCGGGCCGCGTTCGTGACCGCCTGCCGCTTGGCGACCTCGCCCACCAGGACCTCCCCGGTGCGGCCGAAGGCCACCACCGACGGCGTGGTCCGCCCGCCCTCGGTGTTGGCGATGACGGTGGGGTCGCCACCTTCGAGCACCGCGACCACGGAGTTCGTGGTGCCCAGGTCGATGCCGACTGCCCGCGCCATGTCGTGGAACCTCCTCGCATCTCCTCACGTGTTCGGGGCGAGGGCCCGTGCCGGACGGTGCCGGGCCCCTCGCCGAGTGCATCCGGACAGACGTCCGGGAGCACAGGGAAATTCCCGCGGCGACTAGAGGTTTCCTATGGTGGCAACAAGAGCTGCCGGACGCGGCACCCCTGCCGCGCCCGCGGGACGAGGAGGTGCGATGTGACGACTCTGTCGATGCCGGCCTCGCGGGGTTCGGCTCGGCTGGACCAGCTCGAACAGCGCTTCGCAGAGCTCGGCAACCGGCTCGAGGACTCGCCGGTGACCGAGGCGCTCTCCGTGCTGCACGCGATCGTGCACGAGATGGCGGACCGGTCGGCGCCGCCGGCCGGCACGGGAGCGGGGCCGGCGGACGACGTCCCGGGCCTGACACTGCAGGACGTCGCCGACCTGTACCGGACGGCGCCGCCGATGGCCGGCGCAGCGGAGTCGGCCGGTCTGCCCGTCGGGACCCCGGCGCCGGACTTCACCCTGCCCGACGCCGACGGCCGGCCGGTCTCGCTGTCGGACTTCCGCGGCCGCCCGGTCGTGCTGGTCTTCTACCCCTTGGACTGGAGCCCCGGCTGCAGCCGCCAGCTGGAGCTCTACCAGCAGGAGCTGGCCGAGTTCGAGGCCCGCGGCGCGGCGCTGATCGGCGTCTCGGTGGACTCGATCTACAGCCACGGCGCGTGGGCGGCGGTCCGCGGGATCACCTTCCCGCTGCTGTCGGACTTCCACCCCAAGGGCGAGGTCGCCCGGCGGTACGGGGTCTGGCGGAATTCCGACGGGTTCGGCGACCGCGCGCTGTACGTCGTCGACGCCGACGGCGTCATCCGCTGGGCGCACGTGTCCCCGCGGGTCGAGCACCTGCCCGACATCTACGACCTGTTCGCTGCGCTCGACGAGGTGGCCGCCCGGCCGCGGGCCGCATGAACCGCTTCGCCGGCGCACACGACTGACGAAGGGAACGCGATGACGGCCTACATGGTCCCCATGCAACCCGCCGTCCGGGTCCGGCCGGCCGTGCGGACCGCCCCGGTCACCGTGTACGGCAACCGGTGGTGCGGGATCACCCAGATGACCCGCCGGCTGCTCGACCGCGCCGGCGTGCCCTACGACTACGTCGACCTCGACCTGCACCCGGAGGCCGAGCGGCGGCTGCGCTGGATGACCGGCGGCATCCTGCGCAACCCCGTCGTGAACGTCGCCGGGCAGTGGCTCGAGCAACCCACCCCGAGGGAGCTGCAATGGGCACTGGCACGACACGGTCTGCTCTGAGCACCTGTCCCGGCTGCGGACGGCGCAACCGGGTGCCGGCCGCCGCTCGCGGGCGGGCGCGCTGCGCCTCCTGCCGGGCCGATCTCCCGTGGCTGGTCGACGCGGACGACACCGACTTCGGCGACGTGGTCGAGCGGGCCCGGCTGCCGGTGCTCGTCGACGTGTGGGCGCCGTGGTGCGGCCCGTGCCGGGCGGTGGCGCCGGTGGTCGAGGAGCTGGCGCGGGAACGCGCCGGGCGGCTCAAGGTCGTGAAGGTCAACGCCGACGCCGCGCCCGGGACCAGTTCCCGCCTGGGCGTGAGCGGCATCCCGACGCTGCTGCTGTTCGCCGACGGGCGGGAGCGGGCCCGCGTCGTCGGCGCCCAGCCGGCGGCCGCGCTCCGGCGGTGGCTCGACGAGAACCTGCACTGACATCCGGAAGGAGGCACGACGATGGCGATGCTGATGCCGCCCGCCGGACCCCGGCTGGCCGGGATGCCGGGCGGGCTGCATCCACTGCTCGGCGAGACCCCACGCCGGGCTCCCCGCGCGCCGAGGACCGGGCGGCGTCCCGACTTCCCTGCAGCCCGGCGCGGCTGGACCGGGGTGAAGACGGCCCTGCTCCTGGGCGCGCTCGGCGGCCTACTGGTGCTGATCGGCTCGCTGTTCGGGCGGATCGGCGCGGTGGTGGGGCTGGTCCTCGGACTGGCCACGGTCGGCGGCTCGTACTGGTACGCCGACCGGCTGGCGCTGTGGTCGGCGCGGGCGGTGCCGGTCGGCCCGGCGGAGATGCCGGCCTACCACCGCATCGTCCGGGAGCTGTGCGCCGAGGCCGGACTGCCGATGCCCCGGCTGTACGTGACGCCCGACCCCCAGCCCAACGCCTTCGCCACCGGGCGCAACGCGCGGCACGCCGCGATCGCGATCACCCGGGGGCTCTACGACCTGATGACCCCCGACGAGCTGCGCGCGGTGCTGGCCCACGAGCTGGCCCACGTCGGGAACCGCGACGTGCTGCTCACCTCGGTGGCGGCGGCGCTGGCGACCGGGATCGGCTTCCTGGCCGAGATGGCCGGCTGGCTGCCGTTCCTGGGCTCGGCCGACGAGGACGACCAGCCCGGCCCCGTCACGGGCCTGGTCGCGGCACTGATCGCCCCCCTCGCGGCGATGCTGCTCCAGCTGGCGCTCTCCCGCAGCCGGGAGTTCGAGGCCGACCGAACCGGCGCCGCGCTGGTGGGCGACGGGCGCGCGCTCGCCTCGGCGCTGGCGAAGATCGAGCTGGCCGTGCAGCAGGCGCCGATGCCCGTGCGCCCGGCGCAGGCGTCGGCGTACGTGGTCAACCCGCTGACCGGCCTGTCCGGCCACGGGCTGGCCGCCCTGTTCATGACCCATCCGCCGACGGCGGCGCGAACGACGTGCTCGCCGTGGACCGGGAGAGCGGCGAGGTGAGCACCTTCTTCGTGCCGCCCAACGTCACCGCCGACGAGGTGCCCGAGTGCGGGCAGCCGGAGGCCCAGGCCAACCCGGGCACCGA
>DATAAV010000106.1:0-10706 GCA_036259935.1 Geodermatophilus sp.
CGGCGTCTCCCCGTTGATCCGGCTGACCGGGTTGATCAGGTCGGTGGGGTCGAGCTGGTTGCCGCAGTTGTCGCACTGGTCGCCGCGGGCGCCGTCGTAGCCGCAGATCGGGCAGGTGCCCTCGATGTAGCGGTCGGGCAGGGTGCGGCCGGTCGAGGGGCTGATCGCGCCGAGGGTCGTCTGCGGGAAGACGTAGCCGTTCTTGAGCAGCCCCAGGAAGATCTCCTGGGCGACCCGGTGGTGGTTGACCGTCGTCGTCCGGGTGAACAGGTCGTAGCTCATCCCGAGGCTGGCCAGGTCGCCGACGATGATGCGGTTGTTCCGGTCGGCGATCTCCCGCGGGCTGACACCCTCGGCGTCGGCGGCGACGGTGATCGGCGTCCCGTGCTCGTCGGTGCCGCTGACCATCAGCACCCGGTCACCGGCCATCCGGTGGTAGCGGCTGAAGACGTCGGAGGGGACGCCGAAGCCGGAGACGTGGCCGATGTGCCGCGGGCCGTTGGCGTAGGGCCAGGCGACGGCGGTCAGGATGTGCCGATCACTCACGGCACGAGCGTAGTGAGCGCCGTCCACCCGCCTCGGCGGGCGGGGCGGTGCGGGTCAGCCGCCGCTGACGGGGGTGGTGACCGGCTCGCCGGCGTCGACCGGGGCCGGGCCCAGCAGCGCCAGCGCGGCCAGCGCGACGCCGATCGCGGTGACGGTGGCGGCACGCAGGCCGCGGCGCACCGGCGCGTGCCGGGCGCGCCGGACCGGGGCGCGCGGGCCGGCCGCCACCCACTCCAGGGCGGAGGGGGCACCGGCCAGCAGCAGCTTGCCGACCGGGACGGCGAGGGCCAGCAGCACGACCGCCGGCAGCGGCAGGGTCGCCGGCAGCGGGTCGAGGACCGTGGTGACCTGGGTGGCCACCAGCAGGCCCCCGACGAGGAGCAGTTCGCCGTAGGCGACGCCGACGAGCATCGTCCGGCCCGACCCGTCGACGACGGTGGCGCCACCACCGGCGCAGAGCACGACCCAGCCGGCCAGCAGCACGAGCGTGAGGGCGACCAGCCCGCCGGAGGGGCGCAGCGGCGAGGTGAGCAGCCCGTCGAGGCCGGTCAGGGCGCCGGCGACCAGGGCGATCGCCTCGAGCACGGCGACCACCCCGGCGGCCACGACCGGCGCCGGGGGGCAGCGGCGGGCGCGGTCGGTGGGGGGCGACGGCACACGGGTGTCGCGGACGTCGAGGACGGTGCTGGCCACGGGGCCTCTCCTGACCGGGGACGGGAATCACCGGTCAGGTCGGCCGACGCCGCCGGGGTCTGGAGCGCCGCGCCGGCGGTCTCACCCCTGCTGGGGACGGCCGTCAGCGCCGGCCCGCGGGCGCACCCGCCGTCCGGTCGCGGAGTCCGACGCGGCTGTGCCGCCGTCCGTAGAAGGCGTAGACCACGACCCCCACGGCCATCCACACCAGGAACCGGAGCCACGTGTCGAGCGGCAGGTTCGCCATGAGGAACAGGCAGGCCAGCGTGGACAGGATCGGCAGCACCGGCATCAGCGGAACCCGGAACGCGCGGGGCAGGTCGGGCCGGGTGTGCCGCAGCCGCCACACGCCCAGCGAGACGAGGACGAAGGCGAACAGGGTGCCGATGTTCACCAGCTCGGCCAGCTCGGTGAGCGGGACGAACCCGGCCAGCGCGGCGACGAAGATTCCGGTGACGATCGTGATGACGTAGGGCGTGCCGTACCGCGGGTGCACCCGGGCCAGCCGCGGCGGCAGCAGGTGGTCGCGGCTCATCGCGAACAGCACCCGCGACTGGCCCAGCAGCAGGATCATCACCACCGAGGTGAGACCCGCGAGGGCGCCGATCGAGATGATCCCGGAGAAGATCGGCCACCCGTTGGCGGAGAACGCCCCGGCCAGCGGAGCCGTGGCGCTGAGCTCCTGGTACGGCTGCATGCCGACGACGACCAGGGAGACGGCGACGTAGAGCACGGTGCAGATGGTCAGCGAGCCGAGGATGCCGCGGGGCAGGTCCCTGGTGGGGTTGCGGGTCTCCTCGGCGGCCGTCGCCACGATGTCGAACCCGATGAACGCGAAGAAGACGATCGCCGCGCCGAAGAGGACACCGCCCCAGCCGAAGGCGCCCGGGCTGAAGCCGGTCAGCGCGGTGATCAGCGGCGTGTCGAGACCGCTGCCGCCGGGCGCTGCCGGTTCGGCCGGCGGGACGAACGGCGTGTAGTTGGCCGCCCGCACGAGGAAGACGCCGACGGCGATGATCAGCAGGACGATCGCGACCTTGATCACCACGATGACCGCGGTGACACGGGAGGACAGCTTGATCCCGAGGATCAGCACGCCGGCCATCACGAGGGCGATGACCATCGCCGGGATGTTGACCACGGCGTTCTCGCCGGCGATCGAGGAGGGCAGGCCGATCCCGATGTCGGTCAGCAGCTGGTTGAGGTAGCCCGACCAGCCGACCGACACCGTCGCAGCTCCGAGGGCCAGTTCCAGGACCAGGTCCCAGCCGATGATCCAGGCGACCAGCTCGCCGAACGTGGCGTAGGAGAAGGTGTAGGCCGACCCGGCCACCGGCACCGTCGAGGCGAACTCCGCGTAGCAGATCGCGGCCAGGCCGCACACGACCCCGGCGATGACGAAGGAGAGCGCCACGGCGGGGCCGGTCTGGTCCCGGGCCACCACTCCGGTGAGCACGAAGATCCCGGTGCCGATGATCACCCCGACGCCGAAGACGGTCAGGTCCAGCCCGGACAGGTTCTTCTTCAGCCGGTGCTCGGGCTCGTCGGTGTCGCGGATCGATTCCTCGACGGTCTTGATCCGGGTACCTGCGGCCACGGGTGCCTCCTCGACGGCCGGGGCTCGGGGCTCGTGTTCGCCCTCCCGGGCAGCGTCGCACGGGCGGCCGGACCGCGCATGCCTACGCTGACCGCGCCCCGGAGAGCGCGGGCCGCCGCCGAGAGGAGCTCCTGATGACCGGCACGCAGACCCCGCCCGGCCTGCCGGACGGAGCGCTGCCGCAGACCACGCTGCGCCCGCGGAGGGCGGGGTCGGCGCACCCGGCCCCGGCCCGCCCGCCGGGGGTCGGCCCGGTCGTCGACTGCGCCGTCTACGTCGACGGCCGCCGCCAGCAGCCGGTCGATCCGCACGACGGGCTGCGCCAGGCCGTCGAGCAGGGCGGCTTCGTGTGGCTCGGGCTCTACGCGCCCACCGAGAGCGAACTGGGCGCCATCGCGGCCCGCTACCGCCTGCACCCGCTCGCGGTGGAGGACGCCGTCTACGCCCACCAGCGGCCCAAGCTGGAGCGCTACGACGATGCGCTGTTCATGGTGCTGAAGACGGCCACCTACGTGGAGCACGAGCAGCTGACCGCGACCAGCGAGGTCGTCGACACCGGTGAGATCATGGTGTTCCTCGGCGCCAACTACGTGATCACCGTCCGGCACGGCGAGCACGGCGAGCTGACCGAGCTGCGGCGGAGCATGGAGCAGCAGCGGGAACTGCTGCGCCTGGGGCCGGCCGCCGTCCTGTACGCGGTCGCCGACCACGTCGTCGACAGCTTCGTCGACGTCGCCGGCGCGGTGGAGGAGGACGTCGACGAGCTGGAGGACTCCGTCTTCAGCCCCGAGCGCACCGACGACGTCGGCCGGCTCTACCAGCTCAAGCGGGAGCTGATGTCGCTGCGGAAGGCGGTCACCCCGCTGGAGGTGCCGCTGCAGACGCTCGCGGAGCGGCCGATGGACGTCGTCCCGGATCCGATGCGGTCGTTCTTCCGTGACGTGCAGGACCACGCCATCCGGGTGCGCGACCAGGTCACCGGCCTCGACGAGCTGCTCACGTCGATCCTGCAGGCGTCGCTGGCCCGCACCTCGATGACCGACAACGAGGACATGCGGAAGATCTCCGCCTGGGCGGGGATCATCGCCGTCCCCACGGCGATCGCCGGCATCTACGGGATGAACTTCGAGCACATGCCGGAGCTGCGGTGGCGCTACGGCTATCCGCTGGTGCTGCTGGTCATCGCGGTCGCCTGCGTCCTGCTCTACCGCGGCTTCAAGCGCAACGGCTGGCTCTAGCCGCTCCCCCTGGGCCCTTGCGCCATAAAGGACCCATCGAGCGGGGCTGACACGTCCACGAGCGCGCAAACACGGCGGGCTGTGGACGACGCCAGCGGCGCCGGCTGCCGGTCGTGCAGGGTTCGCCGGTGCCTCCCGTCGCCCAGGTCCCGGACGCCCTGCGTTCCGAGGTGTTCCGCGGATCGGCCGCGGTCCGCTCCGGGGTGCTGACCCGCCGCCAGCTGCGTGGTGACACGTGGCGACGGCTGTTCCACGACGTCTACGTGCACAGCTCGGTCCCGCTCACCCATGAGCTCCGGGTGCGGGGCGCCGCGCTCCTGCTGCCCACCGCGGTCGTCACCGGCCGCAGCGCCGCGGTGCTCTGGGGAGTGGAGCTGGCGGACACCGGCGACGACGTCGAGGTCACCCTTCCGCCCGGGGCGCATCAGGTACGACTGACCGGTCTCGTGACCAGGCGGGCGGTGCTCGACCGGGCGCAGCTGGGGCGACGGCGTGGGATCCCCGTCACGACGCCGGAGGCGACGGCGCTGCGCCTGGCCTCGGTGCTGCCGCGGGACCTGGCCGTGGCCGCCGTCGACCAACTGGTCGCCACCGGCGTCGTCGACCTCGCTCCGATCCGGGCGCTTGCGTCCGGTGCTCGAGGTCCGGGCTCGGCGCGGGCGCGGGAGGTCGCCGGGCTCGCCGACGGGCTGGCCGAGTCACCGCAGGAGACGCGGCTGCGGCTGCTGATCGGCCGGAGCTCCCTGCCGACGCCGGTCGCCCAGTACCGGGTTCTCGTGGACGGTCGGTTCGTCGCCCGTGTGGACTTCGCCTGGCCGGAGCGGCGGGTGGCCCTCGAGTACGACGGCCTCTGGCACGCCGAGCCCGGGCAGTTCGCCCGGGACCGGCAGCGGCTCAACCGGCTGCAGGACGCCGGCTGGCGGGTGATCTTCGTGACGGCGGCCGATCTCCAGCGCCCGGCCGAGCTCCTCGCCCGGATCGCCGCCGCTCTCGCCGGCTGAGTGCCGTTGCGCGAATAAGGACGTGACGCGGGCCCGGGATAGGTCCTTTCTGGCGCAAAGGCCGGTGAGGGGTCAGGGGGTCTTGGCGGCGACGACGGCGTCGTAGACGGTGCGCCGCGGCAGCCCGGTGCGGACGACGACGGCGCGGATGGCGTCCTTGCGGGTCGCGCCGGCGGCCTCCTCGGCGGCGACGGCGGCGGCCAGCTGCGCGGCGTCCAGCTCCACCGGCGCCGGCACCGCCCCCGCCACCACGAGGGTGATCTCGCCCCGCACGCCGTCGGCGGCCCAGGCGGCCAGCTCGGCCAGCGGGCCGCGGCGGATCTCCTCGTGGGTCTTGGTGAGCTCGCGGCACACCGCGGCGGCGCGGTCGTCGCCGAAGGCGGCCGCGGCGTCGGCGAGGGCCTCGGCCAGCCGGTGCGGGGACTCGAAGAACACCATCGTCCGGCGCTCGTCGGCGAGGTCGGCCAGCCGGGCGCGGCGCTCGCCGCCCTTGCGCGGCAGGAACCCCTCGAAGCAGAACCGGTCCACCGGCAGCCCCGAGACCGCCAACGCCGTCGTCACCGCCGAGGGTCCGGGGACGGAGGTGACCTCCACGCCGGCGTCGATCGCCGCCCGGACCAGCGTGTAGCCCGGGTCGGACACCGACGGCATGCCGGCGTCGGTGAGCAGCAGCACGGTGGCGCCCTCGGTGAGGGCGGCCAGCAGGCCCGGGAGCCGGGAGCGCTCCACCGACTCGTGGAAGGTGACCACCCGGCCGCGCAGGGTCACGCCCAGGTCGGTGGCGAGCCGGTGCAGCCGCCGCGTGTCCTCCACGGCGAGGACGTCGGCCGTGGCCATGACCTCGCGCAGCCGCGGGCCCACGTCACCGGGCTGGCCGAGCGGCGCACCACCGAGGACGAGCCGACCACTCACACGAGGGAGCCTGTCACGGCCGGGTCGTCGGCAGCTCCCCCTACCCTGGCTCCATGGCGGTGCTGGCTCCCGAGCGGACGGACCGGGAGCAGCGTCAGCTCCCCGGCCCGTCACCGGCGCGCCGCCGCGCGCTACCCCGCCCCCGGCGGGACCGGGTGCCACCGCTGCCGGCCGACCGGGGGCTGTCCTGGATCCTGGCCCTGCTGCTCGGCGTCGCCAGCCTGCTCAGCCGGCTCGAGGACCTGAGCTACCCCGGGGACCTGCTCTTCGACGAGGCCTACTACCCGCCCGAGGCGCGCGAGCTGTTGGAGTGGGGCCACGAGTACAACCGCGGCTACACGTTCATCGTGCATCCGCCGCTGGGCAAGTGGCTGATCGCCCTCGGCGTCCAGACGTTCGGCTACGACTCCTTCGGCTGGCGGTTCCCTTCTGCGGTGGCCGGCGCGGTCGCCGTCGTCGTGCTGACCCGGCTGGCCCGGCGGCTGACCGGCTCCACGCTCCTGGGCCTGGTCGCCGGGCTGCTGCTGGCGCTGGACGGCTTCTCCTTCTCGCTGTCCCGGATCGGCCTGCTCGACGTCTTCCTGCAGGTGTTCGTGGTCTCGGCGGTTGCCTGCCTGGTGGTCGACCGCGACCGGGTCCGGGAGAAGGTCCGGGCCGCCGGCGAGGTGGCGGCCGGCGGTTTCCGGCTCGGCCCCCGGAGCTGGCGGATCGCGGCCGGGGTCCTCTTCGGCTGCGCCTGCGCGGTCAAGTGGAGCGGGGTCTGGTTCCTGGCCTTCTTCGCCGTCCTGTCCCTCTTCTGGGACCGCAGCGCCTGGCGGGCGGCGGGAGTCCCCCGCCCCAGCCTGGTCACCGTCCGCCGGGGGCTGCCCGGCGCGCTGTGGGCGCTGGCCGCCGTTCCGGTGCTGACCTACCTGGTTTCGTTCACCGGATGGTTCCTCGGCGAGACCTCCCAGGGCCGGCACTGGGCCCAGCAGAATCCGGACACGGCGTTCCCGTTCGTCCCCGACGCGCTGCGCTCGCTGTGGCACCAGCACGCCGAGTGGCTGACCTTCCACAACGGCCTGTCCACCCCGCACCCGTGGGAGTCCGGCCCGTGGTCGTGGCTGGTCAACGGCCGGCCCATTCTGCTGTGGAACCCGCAGGGGCTCACCGACGCCACCGGCGAGCAGGTGATCCGCTACATCCTCATGGTCGGGACGCCGGCCCTCTGGTTCGCCTTCGCGCCGGCGCTGGCGTGGCTGGCCTGGCGGATCGTCGCCCGGCGCGACCCGGCGGCGATTCCCGTGGCCGTCGGCATCGCCGCGGGCTGGGGCACCTGGTTCCTCAACCCCGAGCGCACCATGTTCGTCTTCTACATGGCCCCGGTGCTGCCGTTCTTCGTCCTCGCGGTGGTGCTGGTCCTGCAGGACGTGCTGGGCCCGCCCGGCGCGGGGCAGGCGCGCCGGCAGACCGGGCTGGCGGTGGTGTGCCTGTACGTGGCGCTGGTCGCGGCGACGTTCGTCTTCTTCTACCCGGTGCTCACCGGACAGCCGCTGTCGCACGACGAGTGGCTGCTGCGCATGTGGTTCCCGTCCTGGTTCTGAGCCCTCCGCGGGACGCTCCTCGTACGGTGACCGCACCGGCACGGGAAGGACGGCGATGACCAGCGCACACGACCGACCGCGGGTGCTCACCGCGACCGACGGCGACGTCTGGCGGATCACCCTGGACCGCCCGGAGGCGGGCAACGCCATCGACCTGGCGATGGCCGCGGCGCTCGGGGAGGCGCTGGCCGCCCGGCCGGAGGCGACGCGGGCCGTGCTGCTGCTGGGCAGCGGCGAGCGGTTCTGCGTGGGCGGCGACGTGCGGGCCTTCGCCGCGGCCGAGGACCCGGGCCCGTTCATCGGCCGCCTCGCCGAGGAGTGGCACGAGGTCGTCCGCCGCCTGCTGTCCACGCCGGTCCCCGTCGTAGCCGGAGTCCGGGGCGCGGTCGCCGGGGCGGGGGTGGGCCTGATCGGCGCCTGCGACCTGGTCGTCTGCGCCCGCTCGACCCGGATCCGCCCGGCCTACGGCGCGATCGGCCTCTCCCCCGACGGCGGCACCTCCTGGGCGCTGACCCGGACCCTCGGCGCTCCGCGGGCGCTGGAGCTGCTGCTCACCGACGGCACGCTGACCGCCGCCGAGGCGCACATGGTCGGCCTGGTGGCCCGGCTGGTGGAGGACGAGGACCTGGACGACGCCGCGGTGGAGCTCGCCCGCTCGGTGGCGGCCGGCCCGGTGCGGGCGATGGTGCGCACCCGCGCCCTGGTCCGGCGGGCCGCGAGCCGCACGCTCGACGAGCAGCTCGACGACGAGGCGCGGCTGATCGCCGAGTCGGCGGCCGACCCGGAGGGCCGGGAGGGCGTGCAGGCCTTCGTCGGGAAGCGGGCGCCGGACTTCCGCGGCGCGGTCTGACCCCCGGCGCCCGGGTCAGCCGGTGGCGGCCGTGAGGGTCAGGACGGCGGGCCCGGCCTCGGCCACGAAGGTCCGCCGGGTGACGGCGCCGGCGCTGTCGGTTGCGCTCGCGGTGATCTCCAGCCGGGTGCCGGCCCCGTGGTCGACGAACGGCCGGGCGTACTCGGGCCCCTCGACGGACTCGCCGGGGTGGTCGTGGCAGAGGCCGGCGCTGCAGTGGACCAGCACCACGCTCCACGTCACCGGCAACGGACCGTCCTCGGGGTCGGTGGCCGTGGCCGTGGCCCGCACCAGCTCGCCGACGGCGAACCGCTGGTCCGGCGGCGGGGCGCTCAGCTCGATCACCGGCACGCCGTTGGCCGGCACCACGGGGAACGACGTGGTCGCCTCCGCCCCGGAGGGGTCGGTCACCGTGAGCGAGGCGGTGACCGGCGTCGTCCCTGGCTCGGCGTAGGTGTGCGTCACGACCTCGCCGTCGGCAAAGGAGCCGTCGCCGAAGTCCCAGCGGTAGGTCAGCGGGTCGCCGTCCAGGTCGCCGGACCCGCCGCCGTCGAAGGTGACCGTGCGGGTGGCCGGATCGGTGGTGACCGCCGCCTGCGCCGTCGGCGGCCGGTTGCCCGGCGCGTAGACCAGCCGCTTCAGCGTGCTGTCGCCGATGTCGGCCCACATGATGTCGCCGTTGTCGGCGGCCACGAACCGCACCGGGGCGCCGTTCTCCACGCCGAAGCCCTCGGCCTCCGGTTCGCGGACCAACTGCCCGTCGGCGTCGTAGCGCAGGGTGTACACCCGCTGGGAGGCATAGTCCCCGAAGAAGTACGCCCCGCGGTACTCCTCCGGATAGGACTCGCCGGTGTAGACGATGCCGCCGGTGACGCTGGTGCCCGCGGGGCCGTGCACGTAGGTCCACAGCGGGTCGGTGTTGGCGACGCCCTGGCACTCGGGCAGGTCGCGGTACTGCAGGGTCGGCTCCCTGCCCTCCCAGCACGGCCAGCCGTAGCTGGCGCCGGGCCGGACGACGTCCACCTCCTCCCACGAGGACCAGCCGACGTCGCCGAGGATCGGGACGCCGCCGGGGTCGAGGCTGACCCGGAAGGGGCTGCGGAAGCCGCTGGCGTACACCCGGCTGCGCCACGACCCCGGACTGGCGGCGTCGAAGAACGGGTTCGCCGCCACGCCCTGCCCGTCGGGAGTGACGTGCAGCAGCTTGCCGTAGCCGCTGTCGACGTCCAGCGCGCGCAGGGCGAGCGGGTCGGCGAAGCGGAAGTCGGCGCTGTCGCCGATCGTCACCCACAGCGTCCCGTCCGCGGCTGCGACCAGCCCGGTGAGGCCGTGCACGTCGGCGGTGGCCGGCAGCTCGAGGACGACCCGCTCGCCGGTCAGGGACGACGGCTCGGGCGCGCCCTCCACGGTCCAGGCGCTCAGCCGCAGCCGCCACTGCCCGTCGACGTCGAGGGCACGGCCCAGGTAGACCGTCCGGGACTGCGCGAAGTCCGGTGCGACGGCGACCGCGGTCAGGCCGAGGTCGCCGGCGGCGACGACGGGCAGCTCGGCCAGCGTGCGCGCGTCGCCGGCGGCCGACACCCACGCCACGCGGCCGTTCTTGCCCGTCGTCACGTAGCTGCCGTCGGGTAGGAACGCGACGTCGGTGAGCAGTTCGGCCTGCCCGCTGGGCAGCTCCTGGACCGAGAACCCGTCCGGGAGGGCCGGAGCAGCCGCGGCCGTCCCCGGGATGAGGGTTCCCACGACGAGGGCCAGGACCACGACGACGGCGAGCCGCAGCCCCCCGGTGCGCGGAACCCGCGGGATCCGGTCCTGGCCGCCGTGATCGCCGACGGGCGTGGCTGAGGTCATTGGGGCACCCAAACAGCCTCCCCGGCGACCGGCCCGCCGGAACCCGAGATCGGGAAACGGTGTCCCGTCGTGCCGAAGCCGTTGGTGTCCGCCACTGTGCGGACGGCCACGGACGAAGGCTCACCCCCACAGCAGCCGGCCGAGGGACCACCGGGTGCGGTCGGAGGGCACGACACCCCCAGAAACCGGCGACGCCGCCGGAGAGTTCTCCGGCGGCGTCGTGCCGTCTGGGTGGAGCTGAGGGGATTTGAACCCCTGACCCCCTCGATGCGAACGAGGTGCGCTACCGGACTGCGCCACAGCCCCCTGACGAACGGCAAGACTACCGTCCGTCCGCTCCGGCGCCGCCACCGGGGCGGCGCCGGGAGCGTCGGTCAGCCGTTGACGACCTGCCGCGGCTGGTAGACGTCGATGTCGGCGAAGCCGATGTCGTCG
>DATAAV010000107.1:0-2828 GCA_036259935.1 Geodermatophilus sp.
CGACCAGCCGTGGCCACCGGGCACGTCCTTCTACCACTACGACCAGCTCTACGACCGGCACAACCTGGGCTACCAGGGCCCGGCATTCAGCTGGGCCCCGATCCCCGACCAGTACACCCTCGCCGCCTTCCAGCGGCTCGAACTCGCCCCAGGGCACCGCCCTGTGATGGCCGAGATCAATCTCGTCTCCTCGCACCACCCGTTCACCCCGCTGCCGACGCTGGTGCCCTGGGACCAGATCGGCGACGGCACGATCTTCGACCCCATGCCCGCGCAGGGGTTGTCGCCGGACGAGGCCTGGCACGACACGGACACCGTCCGCCGGCTCTATGCGGAGTCCATCCGGTACTCCCTGCAGGCCGTCATCTCCTGGGTCGTCAACCTGCACGACCACGACCTCGTCCTCGTCCTGCTCGGCGACCACCAACCCGCCACGACGATCAGCGGCCCCGAAGCCAACCATCACGTGCCCGTCTCCGTGGTCGCCCACGACCCCGCGGTGCTCGACCGCATCGCCTCCTGGCGCTGGCAGGACGGGCTGCTACCGAGCCCCACCGCTCCGGTGTGGCGCATGGACGCCTTTCGCGACCGGTTCCTGGACGCCTTCAGCACGCCCCGACCGCCACGGTGACGCGAGGGTGTCCATGGCCGAGCACGACAGGAGCGACCGCACGGTCCACCCCGCTCTCGACGGGGTCCACGCCGTCGTCCCGGCCGGGATCGACGATCCCGCGCGGGTCAGCGGCGGGAACCGCTACGACCGGAAGGTCTGCGACGGGCTCCGGAACGCCGGGTGGACCGTGGCCGAGATCGCCGCTCCGGGCTCCTGGCCGCGACCCGACGCCGCGGCGCTGGGCGCCCTCGCGCGGTCGCTCGACGCCCTGCCGGTCGGCGCACTCGTCCTCGTCGACGGACTGATCGCCTCCGCGGCCCGCACCGTGCTCGTGCCGCGGTCGGGGCGGCTGCGCCTCGTGGTCCTGGTGCACATGGCCTTCGGCGGCGATGCCGTCGCCGAACGCGACGAGGCGGCCGTCCTCGCCGCCGCGCAGGCCGTCGTCACCACCAGCGCCTGGACTCGTCGGCATCTGCTCGACCGGTACCCGCTGTCACCTGCCCGCGTTCACGTCGCCCGCCCGGGCACCGAGACGGCGCCCGCGAGCCCACGGACGACCGACGGGGAACGGCTGCTGTGCGTCGGGGCGCTCGTGCCGCACAAGGGTCAGGACGTGCTGCTGGAGGCGCTGGCCCGGACGGCCGGCCTTCCCTGGCGCTGCACCCTCGTCGGCCCGCTGGACCGCGACCCGCTCTTCGTCGCGTCGCTGGAGCGCCGGGCCGCGGACGCGGGCATCGCCGATCGCCTGCGGATACCGGGACCGCGCACCGGAGCAGCGCTGCAGCTCGAGTACCGCAGCGCGGACGTGCTCGTCGTGCCCTCGCGGATGGAGACCTACGGCATGGCGATCACCGAGGCGCTGGCCGCCGGCCTGCCCGTGATCGCGACCGGGGTCGGCGGAGTCCCCGAGGCCGTGGGACGCACGGCAGACGGCGTGCCCGGCCTCCTCGTGCCGCCCGACGACAGCCACGCCCTCGCCGCCGCTCTCGCCCGCTGGCTCACCGACGCCGATGTGCGCTGCCGTCTCCGGCGGGCGGCCCTGCGACGACGGGAGACCCTGCCGGACTGGCGGACGACCGGCCACCGCATCCGAGCCGTGCTCTCCGCCGTCCGTGCTGAACTGGATCGGCCGCCGCTCCGTGTTGAGGAGTGAGACGGAGGCCGACCGGGCGTGAGACGACGTGCGTGGACAGCGGCACGCCTGGTAGGCGCTGCCCTGATCCTCGCTGTCCTCCTCCGGCAGCTGGGTGCGGACCCCTTCCTGGACGGCCTCCGCGGGCTCGACCCGGGCACGCTCCTCGCCGCTACTGCGATCGGCGCGGTGACGACGGTCTGCTCGGCGTGGCGCTGGCGGGTCGTCGCCAGGGCTCTGGGGCTCGGCCTGGCGCTGCCCGCCGCGACCGCCGCCTACTACCGCTCGCAGTTCCTCAACTGCACGCTGCCCGGCGGAGTGCTCGGAGACGTGCACCGGGGAGTGGAGCACGGCGTCGACGCCGGCGACCTCGGCCTCGGGGTACGCGCCGTCGTCTGGGAGCGTGCCGCGGGACAGGCGGTCCAGGTGGCGCTGGCTCTTCTGGTGCTCCTGGCCCTCCCCTCGCCGGTGCAGGCGGCGATCCCGATGGTCGCGCTGGCGAGCGCCGCCGCCGTGGCCACCGTGCTGGTCACCGGCCGCGGGGTGGCGCGGCGCGGCCCCGCCCGCCTGAGGCGAGCGCTCCGCGGGACCACCGCCGAGATTCGACAGGCGGTGCTGCAGTCGACCACCTGGCCGGCCGTCCTGCTCGCCTCGCTCCTCGTCGTCGGCGGGCTCCTGGGCATGTTCCTCCTCGCCGCACGCGCCGCCGGCGTGCACGGTCCACCGCAGCAGTTGCTCCCGCTGGCGCTGATCGTCCTGCTGGCCGCCGCGGTTCCCCTCAACGTCGCGGGATGGGGGCCGCGTGAAGGCGTTGCGGCCTGGGTCTTCGCAGCCGCAGGATGGGGCGCCGGTCCAGGAGCGGCCGTCGCCACCGCCTTCGGCGTGATGACCTTGGTGGCGACGCTCCCCGGGGCCGTCGTCCTCCTCGTGGGCTGGCTGCGCCCCCGGTGGAGGAGAGCGCGGTCGGAGGACGAGCGTGGCCGGAGTCCGGAGCCGTCAGGGGACCGTGTAGCGCAGGGCGGAGGGTCACACCCAGCGCCGGATCCCTGCTGTTCGAGCTGACACCTCGGCGCGAGCGGCAGG
>DATAAV010000108.1:0-4525 GCA_036259935.1 Geodermatophilus sp.
GCCGAGGCGGACGCGGCCCGCCGCCACCTCGCCGCGCTGCAGGCCGAGCGGGACGCCGCGGAGGCCGCCCTCGCCGCGGACCGCGCCCGGCTGCAGAGCCGCTCCGCCGAGCGGGCCGCGCGGCAGGAGACGCTGGACGACCTCGCCGCACGGCTGGACGCCGCCCGCGGCGAGGACCGCGACCTGGCGGCACGGGCGGCCCGGCTGACCCGGGCCGCCGAGCGCTGCGAGGCCGTCCTCGCCGCCGCGGACGAGGAGCTGCGGGCGCGTGCCGCCGCCGACACCACGCGCGAAGCCGCCGAGGAGCGGGCCGCCGCCGCAGGCTTCCCCGACGTGCTCGCCGCGGCCGACGCGCTGCTGGAGGCCGGAGAGCTGGCAGAGGTCGAGCGGCGGCTCGCCGAGCACGACCGCGCCCGCTCGGTTCTCGCCGCCACCCTCGCCGATCCGGAGCTCGCCGACCTCGCCGACCGGCCGGACGTGGCGGGCCTGCAGCAGCGGTGCGCGGAGCTCACCACCCGCCGCGAGGAGGCGGTGTCGGCGCTGGAGCAGGCCCGCCGCTGCGCCGGTGCCCTGCGGTCCCTGGCCGGCGAGGTCGTCGCGGCGGAGGTGGAGCTGGCCGAGCGCCGCGCCTGGGCGGGACAGGTCGCCGGCCTGGCCGACCTGGTCAACGGCCGCGGGGCCAACACCCTGCGCATGCGGCTGCAGTCGTTCGTCCTCGCCGCCCGGTTGGAGCAGGTCGCCGAGGTGGCCAGCCGGCGGCTGCAGGAGATGTCGGGCAGCCGCTACACCTTCCTGCACAGCGACGCCCAGGCCCGGCACGGCGCCCGCGGCGGCCTCGGGCTGGACGTCTTCGACGAGTACACCGGCACGCGCCGGCCGACGAAGACCCTCTCCGGCGGCGAGAGCTTCATGGCCTCGCTGGCCCTGGCGCTCGGGCTGGCCGACGTCGTCACCGCCGAGGCCGGCGGCGTGCAGATGGACACGCTCTTCGTCGACGAGGGGTTCGGCACCCTGGATGCGCAGGCGCTCGACGCGGTGATGAACGTGCTCGACGAGCTGCGCCGGGGCGGGCGCACGGTCGGCGTGATCAGCCACCTGGAGGAGTTGCGCATCCGCATCCCCACCCGGCTGGAGGTCATCGCCGGCCGGCACGGGTCGCGCCTGTCGGCGGCCTGAGCCCCGCCGCCCCGACTCAACCGGTTCGGTCGGCGACCTCGGCCTCGTCAGCATCCTCGGCGTCACTGCCGGCGATGCCGGTCAGGCTGATCGCGAAGGCCGCGCCGGCCAGCTGGGCACCGCCGACGATCAGCACCATCCCGAGGATCGGTATGCGCAGGGTGGCGACCGGGTCCAGTTCGCCGAAGCCGCGGGAGCCCCAGATGGCGAGGGCGGCCACGAACGCGGCGACCCCCAGCAGGACGGACACCGCCCCGAGGATCAGTCCTCGTTCGAGGGTGACTCGATGCAGCCACTTCTCCAGCCTCTGGCTCGGCGGCAGCAGGCCCAGGCGCGCGGCATAGGCACGGGAGACGAGGGCCAGGCCGCCGACCTGCAGCCCGAGGATCACCAGCGTCGCGCAGGCGAGCATGGTGTGGACGCTGAAGGAGACTCCGCCGATCCTCACCGTGCCGGTGGCCAGCCAGACCAGCGAGACCGAACCGATCGCCAGCATCGTCAGAGCGGGGTACAGCAGCAGCCAGCGCGGGCTGAAGGCGAGCAGGAACCGCAGGTGGCGCCAGCCGTCGCGCCACGTGTTCAGGTGGGGCGCCCGGCTGCGGCCGTCGGGGCGGAGCACGGTGGGCACCTCGGTGATGCGCAGCCCGGTCAGCCCGGCGCGCACGACCATCTCGCTGGCGAACTCCATGCCGTCGGTCTGCATGCCCAGCCGGAGGACGGCGTCGCGGCGGAAGGCGCGCATCCCGCAGTGGAAGTCCCCGATCGGCACGCGGAAGAACAGCCGCCCGGCCCACGACAGCAGCGGATTGCCCACGTACCGGTGCAGGAACGGCATGGCACCGGGGGCGATCCCGCCCTGGAAGCGGTTGCCCATGACCAGGTCGGCCCCGGAGCGCAGCGCCGTCAGGAAGGGCCCGAGGTCGTCCAGCGCGTAGCTGTCGTCGGCGTCGGCCATGAGCACGTACCGGCCGCGGGCGGCCCTGATGCCCCCGCGGAGCGCGGCCCCGTAGCCCCGCCGCCGCACCGGGACGACCCGGGCGCCCGCCGCCTCGGCGATCGCCTGCGATCCGTCCACCGAGCCGTTGTCGGCGACGACCACCTCCCCGCGCACGCCCAGCGCCTCCAGCGAGCCGCGGGCCTTGCGGATGCAGGTCTCGAGCGTCTCGGCCTCGTTGAGGCAGGGGAGGACGACCGAGAGCTCGATCTCCTGGGCGTCGCGGGCGTCCGGGCGCACCGACCGCTCCTCGGCGGGCGTCCCCGGCCCCCGGGTGGGGCCGCCGGTGGCCAGGCTCATGGCGTCGGCTCCTGCGCGGGCTTCGTGGGCGCCGGGTCCCGCGCGGTGCCCGCGCCGGGGACGTGCGCGACGGCGAACACCGACTGGCCGAACGGCGGGGTCACCCGCGACTCCAGCCGCCGCGCCAGGGGCACCACGAGGCGGTCCCACACCGCCAGGGCCGGACCCTCGCCGGGGGTCATCCCCAGCAGCCGCATGCCGACGAACCAGGCCACCAGCCCGGGCATGTTCACGTACCGGATCTCGTCCACGACCAGGCCCGCGGCGGTCATCGCCGCCCGTAGCTGTCCCCGGGTGTAGCGACGGACGTGGCCGATCCGCTCGTCGAACCGCGACATCGCGAACTGGAACGCGGGCACGAAGATGACGACCCTGCCTCCCGGGCGCAGCAGCCGGTGCGCCGCCCGCAGCGCCCGGACGTCGTCGGGGATGTGCTCGAGGACGTTGAATGCCACGAACGCCGAGTGGTCGGCGCGGGGCGGGTGGAGGACGTCGAGGAGCCGCACGTGCACCCGCGGTTCCCGAGCGAACCTGCTCCGGAGGACGCCGAGCCGGCCTGGGTCCACCTCGGTGACGGTGATCTTCGGAACCCCGGCGTCCAGCCAGGCCCGGGCGTAGTCGCCCAGGCCGCTGCCGAGCTCCAGCGGGTGGTCGCCCAGGTGCGGCACGGCGAGGTCGGTGAGCCAGGCGTGGTAGTTGACCGCCGAGGCGACCGATACGAGGGTCCGGGACTGGAGCTCGGAGTCCCCGAGCGCACGGGGCACCGCCTGCAGTGCCTGCGCGGCGAGCAGCAGCGGGGTCATCGCACCCGTCTCCGTTCCGGGGACGCGAGCCACGGTAGATGCTGCCGGGCCCGGGTGCCCACCCGGCGCGGAGGCGGACTCCGCGGCCGTCAGCCCGGCCGCGCGGCGGTCAGCCGGCGCCTCGCCGGGCCGCGGTGGCCAGCGCGGCGGGGGAGTCGTGCGCCGGGAACACCCACCGCCGGTAGCACAGGTAGCGGATCACCGTCCCCAGGGCGATGGAGACGATGTTGGCCGCCTGCAGCACCAGGGCGCTCTCCTGACCCAGGGGGTACCGGACGAAGGCGACGATCGCCAGGCCGAGCGCCAGGGCCAGCGCGTTGACGACGAGGAACAGCGTGTACTCGCGCCGCACCCCGGTCCGCGCCCGGTGGGAGAAGGACCAGAAGCGGTGGCCGACGAACGCCAGCGTGGTCGACGCGACGGTGGCCAGCAGCTTGGCGGTGACGGCGCCGAACCCGGCGTGCGCGTACAGGTACTGGAAGAGGCCGACGTCGACGGCGAAGCAGACGGCGCCGACCACGCCGAAGGCGCTCAGCTCCTTCAACAGCAGCCGCCACGTCGGTCCGACGCGGCGTCGCAGCGCTTCGAACGGCACGACTGACGACTCTACGGTGCCGACCGGCCGGACCTGCGGGGAAACGATGCGGAGGAGGGTCGATTCGCAGGAACCGGCCCCCGGGCGACGGCACGGGCGAGGCGGCGCTCTAGCCTCAGCAACCACCATGTCTGCTTTCCTCGACCCGCGCACCGGCCTTCCCGTGGTGGCCATGGTCGGGGGCGGGCAGCTCGCCCGGATGACCCACCAGGCCGCGATCGCGCTCGGCCAGTCGCTGCGCGTGCTCTCGACCGGCCCCGACGAGTCCGCCGCCCTCGTCGCCGCCGACGTCCAGCTCGGCGACCACCGCGACCTCGCGGCGCTGCAGCGGGTCGCCGCGGGCGCCACGGTGCTCACCTTCGACCACGAGCACGTCCCCACCGAACACCTGCACGCCCTCGAAGCCGCCGGCCACCGCGTCGCGCCCGGCCCCGGGGCGCTGGTGCACGCACAGGACAAGCTGGTCCTGCGGCGGACCCTGCAGGAGGCCGGGGAACCGCAGCCGGCCTGGGCCCGGGTGGAGTCGGCCGACGACGTGGCCCGGTTCGCCGCCGCGCAGGGATGGCCGGTGGTCCTGAAGACCCCGCGCGGCGGGTACGACGGCAAGGGCGTCTTCGTCGTCGGGGACGCCTCCGAGGCCGGCGCGCTGATCGCCGC
>DATAAV010000109.1:0-3412 GCA_036259935.1 Geodermatophilus sp.
CACGTGCCCGATGACGCCCTCGATGTTGTAGGAGAACACCCGGGCGCTCACGCCGATCTGCGGCGCGGCCAGCCCGGCGCGGCCGGGGTGGTCGACGGTCTCCTCGAGGTCGCGGACCAGGGCGGCCAGCTCCCGGTCGAAGGCACGCACCTCGTCGCAGGGCGTGCGCAGCACCGGGTCACCGAGCTCGCGGATCGGGCGGATCGTCACGGCAGTGAGTCTCTCAGCCGGCCGTGACACGGGCCGACCTCCACCCCCGGTCCGCTCCTCGCTCGACGACACCGGTCGCCTCCGCGGTCGCTCCGCTCCTCGCTCGCCGGCGCTCGCTGCGATGCTCGCTCCCTGTCGGCTCCGCGGCGCTCGCTGCGATGCTCCCGGCGGTGTCAGCCGGCGGACCGCGACCTGACCGGCCGTGGCCCCACCAGCACCATCTCGTCGCGGTGCACGACCTCCCGCCGGTACTCCGGGTCGAGCTCGGAGGTCTTGCGGCCGAAGAGGCCGGGCAGCTCGTGGGCGTCGTAGGCGACCAGGCCGCGGGCGACGACGGTGCCGTCGGGGCCGACCAGCTCGACCGGGTCGTCGGCGAGGAAGTCGCCGGTGGCGCCGGTGATGCCGGCCGCCAGCAGGGAGGCGTTCCGCTCCCGCACCGCGCGCACCGCGCCCTCGTCGAGCAGCAGCCGCCCGCGCGGCCGGCTGGCGTAGCGCAGCCAGAACTGCCGCGCGCTGGGCCGCCGCCCGGTGGGCAGGAACAGGGTGCCCACCCGCTCGCCGGCCAGGGCCGCCGCCGCCTGCGGGGTGGAGGTGACGACGACGGGCACGCCGGCGTGGGCCGCGATCATCGCGGCCTCCACCTTGGTGGCCATCCCGCCGGTGCCCACGCCGTTACGGCGGGCCGACCCGAGGGTGACCGAGGCCAGGTCGGCCGGGCTCCGGACGGTGTCGATCAGCTGCGCGGGACCGGTCCGAGGGTCGCCGTCGTAGACGCCGTCGACGTCGGACAGCAGCACCAGCGCGTCGGCCACCGCGACGTGCGCGACGAGGGCGGCCAGCCGGTCGTTGTCCCCGAACCGGATCTCCTCGGTGGCCACCGTGTCGTTCTCGTTGACGATCGGCAGCACCCCGAGGGTGAGCAGGCGCTCCACGGTCCGGTGCGCGTTGCGGTAGTGGCTGCGGCGGGTGAGGTCGTCGGCGGTGAGCAGCACCTGGCCGACCGTGATCCCGTGCCGGGCGAAGACGTCGGCGTAGGTCTGCACCAGCCGCAGCTGGCCGACGCTGGCCGCGGCCTGGGCGGTGGCCAGGTCCCGCGGCCGGCTGCCCAGGCCCAGCGGCGCCAGCCCGGCGGCGATCGCCCCCGAGGAGACCAGCACGACCTCGCGCCCGGCGGCCCGCACGTCCCCGAGGACGTCGACCAGCGCCGTGAGCCGCGCCTGGTCGAGCCCGCCGGGCAGCGTGGTCAGCGACGACGAGCCGACCTTGACCACGACCCGCCGGGCCCCGGCGATCTGCGGACGGTCGCTCACCGGTCGTCCCGCAGCTCGTCGGGCAGGTCCTCGTCGGTCCAGGTGTCGCTCAGCTCGTAGGGCACCCGGCGTGCCCGCTTGGCGGCCAGCCGCTCCTCGGCGCGCACCCGGTGCGGCGCGTCGATGCGGGCGTCGGTGCCGCGCCCGCCGAGGCCGGCGGCCTCCTCGGCGCTGAGCGTGCCGGCCGGCAGCGTCGGCACCCAGTCGAAGGTGACGTCGCCGATGGTGACCGCGTCGCCCGCCTTGGCGCCGGCCTTCGCCAGCTCCTCCTCCACGCCCAGCCGGTTGAGCCGGTCGGCGAGGTAGCCGACGGCCTCGTCGTTGGTGAAGTCGGTCTGCCGCACCCAGCGCTCGGGCCGGGCGCCCCGGACGACGAAGGCCTCCTCGTCGTCGGGGTCGCGGGTGACGGTGAACCCGGAGTCGTCCACGGCCCGCGGCGTGAGAGTGACCCGCGCCGGCTCCGGCGCCGGCAGTGAGGCCCGGTGCTCCTCCACGGCCGCAGCCAGCGCGAATCCGAGTTCCCGGAGGCCCTCGCCGGTGGCGGCGCTGACCGCGAAGACCTGCAGGCCCCGCTCCTCCAGCGGAGCGCGCACCAGGTCGACCAGCTCCCGCGCGTCCGGCACGTCGATCTTGTTGAGGACGGCGATGCGCAGCCGGCCGACCAGGTCGAGGTCGTCGCCGCCGTACTCGGCCAGCTCGTGCTCCACCGCGGCGATGTCGCTCTCGGGGTCGCGGCCGGGCTCCATGGTCGCCATGTCCACGACGTGCACGAGGACCGCGCAGCGCTCGACGTGGCGGAGGAACTGCAGGCCCAGCCCCTTGCCGGCGGAGGCGCCGGGGATCAGGCCGGGGACGTCGGCCATCGTGTAGGTGACGTCGCCGGAGCGCACCACGCCCAGGTTCGGGACCAGCGTGGTGAACGGGTAGTCGGCGATCTTGGGGCGGGCCGCGGACATCGCCGCGATCAGCGAGGACTTGCCCGCCGACGGAAAACCGACCAGTCCGACGTCGGCGACGCTCTTGAGCTCGATGACCGCGTCGAAGGCCTCGCCGGGCTCGCCCAGCAGCGCGAAGCCGGGGGCCTTGCGCCGCGGATTGGCCAGCGCGGCGTTGCCGAGCCCACCCTTGCCGCCGCGGGCCAGCACCACCCGGGTGCCGGCGCCCATGAGGTCGGCGATCACCCGGCCGTCGGGGGTGCTGACCACGGTGCCCTCCGGCACGCGCAGCACGCGGTCCTCGCCGCGGGCGCCGTGCCGGTTGCTGCCGGCGCCGGGCCGGCCGTTGCCGGCGCGCTGGTGCGGGCGGTGGTGGAAGTCCAGCAGGGTGTGGACGTTCGGGTCCACCTCGAGGACGACGTTCCCGCCGTCCCCGCCGTTGCCGCCGTCCGGGCCGCCGAGGGGCTTGAACTTCTCGCGGTGCACGGATGCCACGCCGTGACCACCGTTGCCGGCGGCCACGTGCACGGTCACCCGGTCGACGAAAGCGGCCATCTCCGCCGCCTCCTACCTACCTGATGAGCGCCACGAGCGCACGGGCCCGAGGCCCGTGCGCTCGTAGGCGTGCGTTCGTGTGCTCAGGCCTCGACCGCGGTGATGGAGACGGTCTTGCGCCCCCGCCGCGTGCCGAAGGTCACCGCGCCGGGCAGCAGGGCGAACAGGGTGTCGTCGCCGCCGCGGCCGACGCCGAGGCCGGGGTGGAAGTGGGTGCCGCGCTGACGCACGATGATCTCGCCGGCCTTCACGACCTGGCCGCCGAAGCGCTTGACGCCGAGGCGCTGCGCGTTCGAGTCGCGGCCGTTGCGGGAGGACGAGGCGCCCTTCTTGTGTGCCATGTCGTCGTCAGCCCTTCGTGATGTCGCGGACCACGACGTCGGTGAGGGGCTGACGGTGCCC
>DATAAV010000110.1:0-9523 GCA_036259935.1 Geodermatophilus sp.
GGATCGCTCCCCTGCTCGAGCGGGCCGCGGGCTCGGCGACCGCGGAGGCCGGCGGCGGGTAGGCCTGCCGGGTCGGGCGCGGGCGGGTGTTCCCGTGGGCCCGGGGGTAGGAGCGCGGCCATGGTGAGGCGGACCCCAGTGGCAACGGTAGGCAAGGGAAGACGGGGCATCGGCGCGCTCGGCTGGGCGCTGCGCGGCGCCGCGGCCGGGGCGGCCGCCAGCACGGCCCTGAACGCGGTGACCTATGCGGACATGGCCGTGCGCGGCCGTCCCGCGAGCTCCGCGCCGGAGGACACGGTCGAGAAACTGGCGGAGAAGACGCACCTGGCGATCCCCGGAGACGGGTTGGCGCGCGCGAACCGGGTGCGGGGCCTCGGCCCGCTGCTGGGGCTGGTCGCCGGGGTGGGGGTCGGCGTCGTCGCCGGGCTGGTCCGCGCCACGGGCTTCCGGTCCCAGCCGCTGGTCGGCACCCTGCTGACCACGGGCGGGGTGCTGGTCGCCGCGAACGGACCGATGACGGTCCTGGGGATCACCGATCCGCGCACCTGGTCGCGGACCGACTGGATCAGCGACCTGGTGCCGCACCTGGTCTACGGCGCGGTCGTGAAGACGACCCTGGACGCCTTCGACGCGGCCTGACCCCGGCGAGATCGGCGATCTCGCACGGAAACGACCCGCACAGCGTGCGAGATCGGCGATCTCGCCGCGGGGGGGTGGGCCGGCTCAACGCCAGCCGCGCTCGTCCACCCCGCCGGGCACCGGGGCGTCCGGGTCGTAGGGGGTGCGGGTGAAGACGAATGTGCCGAGGTCGAGGTGGTCGTCGGCCAGGCGCAGCGGCTCGCCCGCGTAGTAGCCGTCCAGCCCCACCCAGGTGCCGTCGTCCCGGCGGGCGAACCGGCTGGCCCGCCCGGCCCGGCCGGGCAGCGGCCCGAGGTGCAGCAGGTCGCCGGGGAGGGCGCGCAGGACGTGCGGCGCCGGACCCCAGAACCACACGCCGAGCCGGTCCAGCGGAACCGGCGGCGGCGACGGCGTCCACGGCTCGACGATCCGCGGCTCGGCGGCCCGCAGGTCGGCCAGCAGCCCGAAGACCACCGGCTCCGGGCCGCTGGTGGCGTTGGCCAGCGACACCGCCCCGGCGCCCTCCTCGCGGTCGACGAAGACGCCGGCCAGGAAACCCGGCATGGAACCGCCGTGACCGGTCAGCGTGCGCCCGTCGAGCCGCAGCACCTGCAGGCCCAGCCCGTAGGCGGCCCACCCGGGAGCCGAGGAGTCGACCCCGGCCGGGACCGCCATCTCCTCCAGCGTCCCCGGGTCGAGCACGTCGCCGGTGTCGCCGAGCAGGAACACCGCGAACCGGGCCAGGTCGGCCAGCGGAGCCCACAGCTGGCCGGCGGCGGCCATGACCCCCGCGTCGTGCTCGGGCTCGGGCAGGACGACGTCGGCCCACGGGTGCACCGCGCTGCCCGCGGCGGCGGGCGGCTGCGGCCGCGGCGTGGTCCGGGTCATCCCCAGCGGGGCCAGGACCTCGCCGTGGACGGCGTCCTCCCACGGCCGTCCGCGCAGCCGTGCGACCAGCTCGCCGAGCAGCCCGAAGCCCAGGTTGGAGTAGTGGAACCGGCGGGCGGCACCCAGGACTACGTGCTCGTCGGCCAGGGCGAGCTCGCCGAGCGAGCCGCCGGGCACCCGCTCCCACCAGCCGCCGGGGCTCTCGGCCGCGGCACCGGCGAGGTGGGAGAGCAGCTGGCCCACGGTGCGCTCGCCGAGCGGGGTGCCGGGCACGTGGCGGTCCAGGGGGTCGTCCAGGTCGAGCCGGCCCTCGTCGCGCAGCCGGAGCACCGCCACCGCGGTGACCGTCTTGCTGATCGAGCCCAGCCGGTACTGGACGTCGGTGTGCGGCTCGGCGACCGCGCCCCGCCCGGCCGACCAGACCAGGCCGCCGTCGCGGACCACGCCGGCGACCAGGCTCGGCGCCCGCCCGTCGCGCTGCACCCGCGCGGTGCGCGCCAGGAGGGTGCGGGCGGTCGACGGCAGCACGGGTTCCGGCATGTCGGGCACCGTAGCCACCGGCGCCCGGCCGGGGAGGATCAGGCCGCCGGGACGGGCGAGCGCTGCGGCAGCCGGCCGGTGCGCAGCGCCCAGCGCTCGAAGACCACGGTGGTGAACGGCGGCACCGAGGCGGCCAGGGCCAGCAGCAGGGTGCCGGGCGACCAGCGCAGCACCCGGGCAGCGGCGAGGGCGACCAGGCAGTAGGCCAGGAAGATCCCCCCGTGGATCGGCCCGAAGATCTGCACCCCCACCTCGGAGGTCTGCGCGATCCACTTGACGTACATGCCGATCAGCAGGCCCAGCCAGGACAGCGCCTCGGCGACGGCGACCACGCGGAACGCGGTGGCGACGGTGCGGGGGTTCATCGGTGCGGGGAGTCCTCCGGTCGCGGAACAGGGTCCAGGGGGCTCAACGACGCGGCATGCGGCGGTGTCCCGGCCCGGCGGTGTGACGGTGCCCTCACGTCGCCGTCGGCGCCCCCGTGGCAGGGTCGGCCCGTGCGGGGACTGGCGCGGCGGGAGTTCTGCCTGGTCCTGCTGCGCCGGATGGCCGACCTCCGGCCCGACCTGGTCGCCGAGGCGCTGCCGCGGCTGGCGGCCGATCGGGCGCAGGCGCACGCCGCGCACACCCGCTGGCAGGCGCTGCAGCACTCGGCGCGGGCACCCCGCGGGCTGGCGCTGCGCACCGCCGTCCTCGGGCCGGCCGAGGAGGTCGAGCAGCGGCGGTTCGGCGACCTCGACCTCGCCGTCCGCCGCTGGCCGCTGCCCCTGTGGCCGCACCTGCGCTGGGAGGTGCTCTCGGGTCCTGGCGGCACGGTCCTGCACGAGCACCTGGTGCGGGCGCCGGGCTCCCCCGTGCCGCCGGCCCGCCCTCGGGGGCTGCGGGTGTGGGAGCACGTGCTCGACGACGTCGTGGGGCTGCGCGGTGCGCGCAGCGTTGACCCCGGCGTGGTCACCCGCTGGGAGGTGGAGTTGCCGGGCGGGGTCCGCGCACGGTTCGTCTGGGGCCTGCTCCAGCAGGTCAGCGCGACGCCGGGGCGCTGACCGGGACGTCGGGGGCCGGGCCGGTCAGCGGGGCGGAGAGCACCGCGCCGAGCACCGCGGCGACGGCGAGGACGGCGGCCAGCCGGGGGGATCCGGTCACCAGCAGCGCGGCGGCCGCGGCCCCGAACACCACGACCTTGGTGACGACGGCGAGCACCGCCACCTGCACCACCGCCTGCGGCGCGGCGAACAGCCCCCAGAGCACCGCTGCGGTCACCGGCACGCCCACGCCGAGCAGCCACCGCGAGACGGGCGTGCCCCCGGCGCTGAAGCCCCAGTACGCCAGCGCCGCGAGGGCGGCCAGCTCGGAGGCGAGGGCGACCAGCGCCCACGTCCACTGCCATGCCGACGTCATCCCGGGCCTCCTCCGTTGCGATCACTGCTCCGTACCGAGAGCAGTGTTCACGCAACGAGTCGGCCGGTCAACCCTGGAACGCACCGGAGCCCCGGCCGCAGGGCTGTGGCCGGGGCTCCGGGACGGGAGGGGATCGCTCAGACGATCCGGTTGAACTTCGGAGGGGCGCCCATCCGGTCGACGCTGGCGACCTTGACGACGTCCCCCGACGTGGGCGCGTGCACCATCTGGCCGTTGCCGAGGTAGATGCCGATGTGGCTCACCGGGCTGTAGAAGGCGACCAGGTCGCCCGGGCGGGCCTCGGCGCGTGACACCGGCTGCCCCATCTGCGACTGCATCCGGCTGGAGTGCGGCAGGCTGAGGCCGGCGGCCCGGAAGGCGTACTGCACCAGGCCGGAGCAGTCGAAGGAGTTGGGGCCCGCGGCGGCCCAGACGTAGGGGTCCCCGCGCTGGGCCATGGCGGTGTCGATCGCGATCTGGGCGGCCGAGCTGCCGGCCACCACCGGCCCCGACGCGGCCGGCGCGGGCTCGGCGCGGTCGTCCCGGCTGGCCCGCTCGCCGCCGGCCTCCGGCGCTACCGGCTCCTCGCCGCCGCCGTGCGAGGCGGCCGCGGCGTCGAGCGCGGCACGCTGCTCCTGGGCGCTGAGCCGGGCGAAGTCGGCCTGGTAGGCGGCGATCTCGTCCTCGAGCGCGGCCTGCTGGGCGGCGACCGCGTCGTACTGGGCCTGCGCCTCGGCCGCGGCCCGGGCGGCCTCGGCCTGGGCCCGCGCTGCCGCTTCACCGGCGGCGACGGCCTGGTCGAGCACCGCGTCCTGGTGGCCGGCGACCGTCTGCAGGAAGGCGACGCGGTTGACGAACTCCTCGGCCGAGCCGCTGGTGAGGAGCGCCTGCAGCGACCCCAGGCTCTCGCCGGTGAACGCGCTGCGGGCGATGCCCCGCACGTTCTCCTGGGCCCCGGCCACCGCGGCCTGCGCCTGCGCAGCTGCGTCGGCGGCCTGCTGCGCCGCGGCCTGCTGGGCGGAGAGCATCTCGCGCGCCTCGTTGAACTGCTCGGTGACGGCCTCGAGGTCATGCCCTCGGGCGGCGACCAGGGCCGCTGCCTCGCCGGCGGTGCCGGGGTCGGCGGAGGCGGTCACCGGGACCGCGGCGAGGCCCGTCCCGATGGCGAGGGTGCCGGCGAGGGCGAGGGTGATGCGGCGCCACGCGGGCAGGCCGACGACGGTCGTGCGAGGGGACGCCATGGTGCGGCGAGCTCTCCGTTTCTTCCACGAGCCGCCTACCGGGTTAGCTGACGGGTTCGGGCGGGAAGGCGCCCGGCACGGACGGCTCGCTGGAGCCGCGCGCGCTTCACCCCAGTCCTGCGGTGGGTCCCCGGCCCGGCGCCTCCGCGGGGAGGGAGCAGGCTCGGCGGCGTCCGAGGGGTGTCACCCAGGGCGGTGACGGAGCGCCCCTCCGGATGCACTCACCGTAAGCGCGTGACCGGACGCGTGACAATCACCTCGATGTAATTTGTGGACTTCCTCCCAGTGACGTCGATCCCTCCGGGACGCGTGGTGCTCCTGGTGAGGGCGGGGTCCCGTCGGTCGCGCGCATCCGCGGGCGGGGCCGGGTTTCGGGACCCCCGCCGTCGTCCACAACCCCAGGCATGGTGGATCTGAAGCGCCCCCTGCTGCTCCTGGCCCTCGTCGGCTCCCTGGTTGCCTGCGGCGACAACACCGACCTGGACCGCGGCACGACCGAGTGCGGTTCCGCGGAGAACATCGGGGACTGCGCCGACCGCGAGGACAGCCCGGGCATGCGCGACGACGGCTGACGTTCCCGCGCCCGCCGTGCAGAGCCGGTACGACGCCGTCGTCGTCGGCGGAGGCCACAACGGCCTGGTGGCCGCGGGGTACCTGGCCCGGGCGGGCTGGTCCGTGCTCGTGCTCGAGCGGCTCGAGCAGGTCGGCGGCGCCGCCGTCAGCCGGCAGGTGTTCCCCGGGGTCGACGTCCGCCTGTCGGCCTACGCGTACCTGGTCAGCCTGCTGCCCGACCGGATCGTCGCCGACCTCGGCCTCGAGGTGACCCTGGCCGACCGGCCGGTGGCGTCGTTCACCCCGGTCCCCGGGCGCGCGGGCCTGCTCGTCGAGCGCGAGGAGGGCCCGGCGACGGCGGCCTCGTTCCGCGACCTGACCGGGTCCGACGCCGAACTGGCCGGCTGGCGCCGCTTCTCCGCCCGGCTGGCCACGCTGGCCGAGGATCTCGCTCCGACCCTGACCGAGCCGCTGCTCTCCCCGGCCGACCTGGTCCGCCGGCTGCGCGACCCGGAGCTGTGGCACGACCTGACCGAACGCCCGCTCGCCGACGTCGTGGCCGACCACCTGACGCACGACGTCACCCGCGGCGTCGCGCTCACCGACGGGCTGATCGGCACCTTCGCCGACGTGCACGCACCCGGCGGCCCGGCCAACCGCTGCTTCCTGTACCACGTGATCGGCAACGGGACCGGGCGCTGGCGGGTACCCGTCGGCGGGATGGGCGCGGTCACCGGCGCGATGGCCACCGCCGCCCGCCGGGCGGGCGCGGAGATCCGAACCCGCGCGACCGTCACCGCGCTCGAGACCCGCCCGGACGCCGTCGCCGTGCACTGGACCGACGCCGACGGCCGCAGCCGCGCCGTGGACGCCGGCGCGGTGGTCTGCGGCGCCGCGCCGGCGGTGCTCGACGCGCTGACCGGGGCCCCGCCCGCTCCGCGGCCGGCGGGCTCCCAGCTCAAGGTGAACATGGTCCTGGCCCGGCTGCCCCGGCTGCGCTCCGGCGCCGACCCCGCGGTCGCCTTCGCCGGCACCTTCCACGTGGACGAGGGGGCGGGCCGGCTCGACACCGCCTACGCGGAGGCCGCCGCGGGCCGGCTGCCCGAGGTCATCCCGTTCGAGGTCTACTGCCACTCGCTGTCGGACCCGTCGATCCTCGGCCCCACCGAGCAGGCCGCGGGCTACCAGACCCTGACGCTGTTCGGCCTGCACACCCCGGCGGGGCTCTTCGCCGCCGACGCGGAGCGCACCCGGGCGGAGGCGGTGCGGCGGGTGGTCACCCAGCTCGACGCCCATCTGGCCGAGCCGCTGGCCGACTGCCTGGCCCGCGACGGCACCGGCCGACCCTGCCTGGCGGCGGCCTCCCCGCTGGACGTCGAGGCCGCCCTCGCCATGCCCGGCGGGCACATCTTCCACGGCGACCTGTGCTGGCCGGTCGCCGCGACGCCGGAGGAGGTGGGCACCTGGGGCGTGGCGACGCCGCATCCGCGGGTGGTCGCCGCCTCCTCCGGCGGGACGGTGCGCGGCGGGGCGGTCAGCGGGCTGGGTGGCTACGCGGCCGCCCGCCACCTGCTGAACCCGCCCTGACGATGGGCCGGACGGCGGCCCGGCTGCGGGCGGAGGCGGCGTCGCTGCTGGGCCGTGCGCGCAACCGGCTGCGCGGGCGCGACCTGGCGCTGATCGCGGCGGGCCTGACGTTCTACGCGGGGATCGCGGTGGTGCCGCTGCTGCTGGTCGCCGTCGCGCTCACCGCCCGGCTGACCTCGCCGGGCACGGTGCGCTCCCTCGGCGAGCGGCTCGGCGAGCTCCTGCCGGCCGAGCTCGGCGCGCCGGCCGCGCTGGCGCGGCTGGTGGAGGCCGGCGTGCGGCTGGACCTGACGGGGTTCCTGCTGGCCCTGCTGCCGCTGTCCTTCTACGGGGAGGGGCTGCGCCGGGCGCTGCTGCGCTTCACCCCCCGCCAGGAGACGCTGACCGGCTGGCGCGGCCGGCTGCTCGCCCTGCCGCTGGTCCTGGTCACGCCGCTGCTGCTGTACCCCCTGCTGCTGGCGGCCGCGGCCATGGCCGACCTCGCCGCGGCGGGCAGCACCGTGGGCAGCCTCGCCGTCGGCTACTACTCGGTGCTCGCCGCACTGACCGTGCCGCTGGGCTGGGGGTTCCGCGTCGTCGCGGCCGGTCGGCCGCGCTGGCCGGCCCTCCTCGCCGGCGCGCTGTTCACCGCGGCCTGCCTGTCGGGGTTCCTGCAGGGCTTCGTGCTGTTCCTGTCGTTGCCCCTGGACCTGGGCGCGCCGTTCGGCGGCCTGGCCGTCGTCGGCGCGGTCGTGGCGGTCGGCCTGTGGCTGTTCGTGCTGCACCTGGTGGTGATCGGCGGCTGGCTGCTCACCCAGGCCCTCGACGAGCGCATGCGCGGGGATCAGTCGTCGTCGTCGTCCTCGTCGCCTCCGCGTTCGCCGTCGCCTCCGCGGTTCCGGCCACCTCCGCCGTCCTGATCCCCGCCCCCCGACCGGCCGGACCCGCCGGGGTCGCCGGCCAGCGGGGGCGGGTCCGCCGGCGGCTCGGCCGGTTGCTGCGGCGCAGGAGCCGGCTGCGGCGGCGGGGGTGGTTCCGGCTCCGGTTCCGGCGCGGGCGGCGGTGGCGCGGGCGGCGGCGGGGGTGCGCGCCGGGGGGCCGGGGCGGGCGCCGGCGGGGCGTAGTCCGAGCCGTTGCTCACCAGGATCGAGACGAGCTGACCGGGCACGGCGCGCGCGCCGCGCGGGGGGCTGGTGCCGAGCAGGGTGCCCGCCTGGCGGCTGCTGTCGACCCGCACGGTCGTGTGCTGGAAGCCGGCGTCGGTGAGGGCGCTCTGGCAGGCGCGCACCGACGAGCAGCCGGGCACCGGCCGGGTGTTGCCGTTCTCGACCCTCGGATCGGCCGGCGGGAACTCCCCGCTGCCGCGGGCCTCCAGGATCGGCGCCATCGCGTCGCGCCAGATGGTCGCGCCCTTGCCGCCGCCGAAGCCGCCGACGTCCTCGTTGCGCTTGGGGTTGAGCACCATGACGCTCGCGGCGATCTCCGGGGTGTATCCGACGAAGGCCACCGAGAAGTTGTCCTGCGAGGTGCCGGTCTTGCCGGCGATCTGGTGGCCGCGGACGTAGGCGCGCGAGCCGGTCTGCCCGGGGTATCCCGGCTCGACGTCCTTGCGCAGCATCTGGTTGAGCGTGTTCGCCACGCCCGGCGGGATGGCCTCGGGCGTGCACCGGTCTCCGACCGGCAGCGGCCGGCCGTCGGCGCCCACGGCCGGCCGGCCGTTCGGATCGAGGACGGCGGTCACCGGCACGACGTCGCACTGGGTGCCGCTGGCCGCCAGCGTCGAGTAGGCGCTGGCCAGGCCCAGCGGGCTGGTCGCCTCGGACCCGAACGTGAACGAGCCGCGGTTCTCGTCGATGATCTGCTGCGGCAGTTCCGGCGGGCTGAACCGGAACAAGCCCATCGCCTCGGCCATGCGCACCGGTTCCTCGACGCTGCCGAGGGCGTCCTCGAGGGCGAGGAAGTAGGTGTTGGACGACTGGTAGAGCGCCGTCGTCAGGTCCAGCGTCGCCCGGTACCGGCCGGCGTTCCCCACGTCGTAGGCCCGGCTGCCGTCGCGGTAGACGCGGGAGACGTAGGGGTCCGACGTGGTGATCGTGTAGTGCGCCGAGTAGCCGCGGGCGAGGGCCGCGGCGGCGACGAAGACCTTGTAGGTGGAGCCGGAGCCCTGGCCGGGCGCGACGTTGAGGTTGAACGACTCCTGCGCGGGGTCCTCGCGGTCGTAGCCGAACACCCGGTTGACGCTCATCGCCAGCAGGTGCCCGGTGCCCGGCTCGACGGCGGTGAACAGGCCGGCCAGGGAGTCACCCATCGGCAGCGTGTTGAGCACCGCGGCGTCCCCGGACCGCTGCAGCTCGGGGTCGATCGTGGTGTGGATGGTGTAGCCGCCGGTGTCCAGCTGCTCCTGGGTCAGGCCGAGTTCCTGGATCAGGTAACGCTGCACGAAGTCGCAGGCGAACGCGCCGACGGTGGCCTGGACGCAGCCCCGCCGGGGAGCCGGGGCCGGCGCCAGCCCGAGCGGTGCGGCCTGCGCCTCGGCGGCCTGCGCCTCGGTGATGTAGCCCTGGTCGGCCATCCGGGACAGGACCTCGTTGCGCCGGGCGGTCGCCGCCTCCGGGGCCGTGAACGGGTCGTCGTTGGCCGGGCTCTGCACCAGGCCGGCCAGCAGCGCCGCCTGGGTCAGGGTCAGCGCCGAGGCGTCGACGCCGAAGAAGGCCCGGGCC
>DATAAV010000111.1:0-8487 GCA_036259935.1 Geodermatophilus sp.
GCCCCGTGGTGTGGGCAGAGCACGACGTTCGGCGACCCCTGGTGTGGCGGCTGTCGTGCCCTGCATGCGGAGGGCACGCAGAGCTCGACGTCCCAGGAACAGCTCCCAGGCGGCGCCGTTCCCGCGAGGCGGAGGTGCAGATCCGCGTCAGCCGGGTAGTGGTCGGACCCAAGCCTCCGGAGCCGGGCCCGGACAGTCGCGTCGGCCGAGCAGAGCGGCCCGGTGGCCGGGTGCGCCCACCGCTGGGCAGACGGCTCACGAAACCACCTGACATAACCTGGCACCACCGCTGTCCTCGTCCCCTGGAGACCCGTGACCGCAGTTCTGCTCGTCCACGCGCTCGCCGCGGTGCTGGCGCCGCTGCTGGTGCGGTGGTGGGGACGGCAGGCCTTCGCAGTCCTCGCGCTGGCGCCCGCCGCCGGGTTCGCCTGGCTGATGAGCCGGCTGGCGACGGTGACCGGCGGCGGCGAGGTGCGAGAGACCCGGCCGTGGATCCCGGCCCTGGAACTGGACGTCGCGCTGCGGCTGGACGCCCTCTCGCTCGGTCTCGGTGCGCTGGTCACGGGGGTGGGCGCGCTGGTGCTGCTGTACTGCGCCCGCTACTTCGAGCCCGGCGACGAGGGCGTCGGGCGCTTCGCCGGCCAGCTCACCGCGTTCGCGGGTTCGATGCTCGGCCTGGTCCTCGCCGACCACCTGCTCCTGCTCTACGTCTTCTGGGAGCTCACCACCGTCTTCTCGTTCCTGCTGATCGGCGGCTCGGGGAGCCGGCTGGCGGCGCGGCGGGCGGCCAGCCAGGCGCTGATCCTCACCACCGCCGGCGGGCTGGCCATGCTGGTCGGGCTGATCCTCATCGGCGAGACCACCGGCAGCTACCTGCTCTCCGAGGTGGTCGCCGACCCCGGCAGCGGCGGCGCGTTCGTCGCCGGCACCGTCCTCGTGCTGGTCGGCGCGGTCACCAAGTCGGCGATGGTGCCGTTCCACTTCTGGCTGCCGGCGGCGATGGAGGCCCCGACGCCGGTCAGCGCCTACCTGCACGCCGCGGCCATGGTGAAGGCCGGGATCTACCTGGTCGCCCGGCTGGCCCCCGGGCTGGCCGACGTCCCGGGCTGGCGGCCGATCCTGCTCGGCCTGGGGCTGGCGACGATGCTCGTCGGCGGCTACCGGGCCCTGCGCCAGTACGACCTCAAGCTGCTGCTGGCCTTTGGCACGGTCAGCCAGCTCGGGTTCCTCATGGTGCTGCTCGGCGCCGGCAGCCGGGAGCTGGCCGCGGCGGGCCTGGCGATGCTCCTCGCGCACGGGCTGTTCAAGGCCACGCTCTTCCTCACCGTCGGCGTCATCGACCACGCCACCGGCACCCGCGATCTGCGCGAGCTGTCCGGCCTGGGCCGCCGGCTGCCGCTGCTGGCGGTGATCGGCGGTCTCGCCGCCGCCTCGATGGCGGGACTTCCGCCGCTGCTGGGCTTCGTCGGCAAGGAGGCGGCGTTCACCGCGCTGTGGGACGGCGGCCTGGCCGACCGCCGCGTCGCCCTCGCCGTCCTGGTCGGGGTGGTGGCCGGCTCGGTGCTCACCGCCGCTTACACCCTCCGCTTCGTGTGGGGCGCCTTCGCCCGCAAGCCCGGCCTGCCGCCGACCGCCCCGGAGTCCCTCGCCCACCCGCCCGGCCCGCTGTTCCTGCTCGCCCCGGCGCTGCTCGCCCTCGCCGGGGTGGTCGCCGGCCCGGCCAGCCCGCTGCTGGAGCCGCTGGTCGCCGGCTACGCCGACACGCTGCCGCGGATCGCTCCCGAGGCCGAGAAGCTGGCGCTCTGGCACGGGCTGCAGCCGGCGCTGGCCCTCTCCGCGCTCACTCTGCTCGGCGGGGCGGCGCTGTTCGCCGTCCGGAGACCGGTCGCCAAGTTCCAGAAGCGGCTGTCCTTCGGCGCCTCGACCGACGAGGGCTACTGGAACGTCCTGCAGGCCCTCGACCGGCTCTCGGTGCTGGTCACCGGCACCACGCAGCGCGGTTCGCTGCCGGCCTACCTCGGCACGATCCTCGTCGTCCTTCTCGCGCTGCCCGGCACCGTGCTGCTCACCCGGGCGCCCTGGCCGGGGCAGTGGCGGGCGTGGGACTCCCCGATCCAGGCGCTGGTGGGCGCGGTGATCGTGGCGGCGGCGCTGCTCGCGGTCCGGGTCCGCCAGCGGATGTCCGCGGTCCTGGTCGTTGGCGTCACCGGCTACGGGATGGCCGTGCTGTTCGCGCTGCAGGGCGCGCCCGACCTCGCCCTCACCCAGTTCCTCGTCGAGACGCTCACCCTGGTCACCTGCGTGCTGGTGCTGCGCAAGCTGCCCAAGGACATCACCGAGCGGCACCGCACGCGCGAGCGCTGGGCCCGCGGGGTGATCGCCGCGGGCGTGGGCCTGCTGATGGGCGCGGTCGGCGCGGTGGCGCTCAGCTCGCGGACGGCGACCCCGGTGTCGGTGGACTACCCCGAGCAGGCCTACGACTTCGGCGGCGGGAAGAACATCGTCAACGTCACCCTGGTCGACATCCGCGCGTGGGACACCCTCGGCGAGCTGTCGGTGCTCGTCGTCGCCGCCACCGGGGTCGCGAGCCTGGTCTTCCTGCGCCAGCGCACCGGCAGCATCACCCGCGCCGGCCCGGCCCGGCTGGCCGGCCGGACGGCGCACGGCCGCCGGGCGCCGCGGCGGCAGTGGCTGCTGGCCAGCTCGATGCTGGCCCCTCAGCGGCGCTCGGTGATCCTCGAGGTGGTCACCCGCTTCCTGTTCCACACCATCCTGGTGTTCTCGCTGTACCTGCTGTTCTCCGGGCACAACAACCCCGGTGGCGGGTTCGCCGGTGGCCTGGTCGCCGGGCTGGCGATGGTGCTGCGCTACCTGGCCGGTGGGCGCTACGAGCTGGGCGAGGCGGCGCCGGTGGACCCCGGGCGGGTGCTCGGGGTGGGGCTGCTGTTCGCCGGGGGCACCGGCGTCGCCGGGCTGCTGCTCGGAGCCGAGGTGCTGCAGACGGCGATCCTGGAGACCGACCTGCCGGTGCTCGGCCACGTGAAGCTTGTGACGTCGCTGTTCTTCGACATCGGCGTCTATCTGATCGTCGTGGGCCTCGTCCTCGACGTGCTGCGCAGCCTGGGCGCGGAGCTGGACCGCGAAGACGAGCCCGACGGCGACTCCCTGCCCGAGGACGACCGCGCCGCCCGGCTCGCCGGCGCACCCGAGGAGGTGGCAGCCCGATGACGCCGACCGTCGTCCTCCCCGTGGTCATCGGCGGGCTCTACGCCGTCGGCCTGTACCTGCTGCTCGACCGCAGCCTCACCCGCGTGCTGCTCGGCTTCTTGCTACTGGGCAACGCCACCAACCTGCTGCTGCTGTCCACCGGCGGGCCGGGCGGGCTGGCGCCGATCGTCGGGCTGGCCCAGCCGGAGGACATGAGCGACCCGCTGCCGCAAGCGCTCATCCTCACCGCGATCGTCATCACCTTCGCCGCCACGGCGTTCCTGCTGGCGATGATGTACCGCTCCTGGCGGCTGGTCCGCGAGGAGGTCGTCGGCATCGACGAGGAGGACCGCCGGGTCGCCACCCGCTCGGGCATGGACGCCGACGAGCTCGACCCGGGCGACCTCGCCCCCGAGGACCGCCCGGCCGGGCACGCCGACAGTCTGGCCGGCGGACCGGACGTCGAGGAGCTGCTGGAGCGGCACTACGCCGGGATCGCCTCCGACGACATCGACCTGCCGCCCACCGAGGGCCGCCGATGACCCGGATCCTCACCCCGCTGCCGGTGCTGCTGCCGCTGCTCGGTGCCGCCGCGGCCCTGCTGGCCGGTCACCATCCGCGCATCCAGCGGACGGTGAGCATCGCCGTCCTCGGCACCGTGCTCGGCGTCTCGGTGGTGCTGCTGCTGCTCGCCGACGCCAACGGCGCCGCGTCGGTGGCCGTGGGAGGGTGGCCGGTGCCCCTCGGCATCGTGCTGGTGGTCGACCGGCTCTCGGCGCTCATGCTCGTCGTCGCCTGCACCGTGGCCCTGGGCGTGCTCGTCTTCGGCATCGGCCAGGGGTCGGCCGACGGCGACGAGGAGACCCCGCTGTCGATCTTCCACCCGACGTTCCTGGTGCTCATCGCCGGCGTGAGCAACGCCTTCCTCGCCGGGGATCTGTTCAACCTCTACGTCGGCTTCGAGATCCTGCTGGTCGCCAGCTACGTGCTGCTCACCCTCGGCGGGACCGCCCCGCGCATCCGCGGCGGCATCACCTACGTCGTCGTCAGCCTGATGAGCTCGCTGGTGTTCCTCGCCGGGATCGGGCTGGCCTACGGCGCCACCGGCACGGTCAACATGGCCCAGCTCGCCGTCCGGCTCGAGGTGCTGCCCGAGGGAACCCAGCTGCTGATCCAGTCGATGCTGCTCGTCGCCTTCGCGATCAAGGCGGCGGTCTTTCCCCTCTACGCCTGGCTGCCGGACAGCTACCCGACCGCGCCGGCGCCGGTCACCGCGGTGTTCGCCGGGCTGCTCACCAAGGTCGGCGTCTACGCGATCATCCGCACCCAGACGCTGCTGTTCCCCGGCGACGCCCTCGACGGACTGCTGATGTGGGCCGCCCTGGCGACGATGGTCATCGGGATCCTCGGCGCGGTGGCCCAGACCGACATCCGCCGGATGCTGTCGTTCACGCTGGTCAGCCACGTCGGCTACATGATCTTCGGGATCGGGCTGGGCTCGGCGGCCGGCCTGGCCGGCGCGGTCTTCTACGTGGCCCACCACATCGCCATCCAGACGACGCTGTTCATGGTGGCGGGGCTGATCGAGCGGCAGGGCGGCTCCACCTCGATCGAGCGGCTCGGCGGGTTGGCCCGGCTCTCGCCGCTGCTGGCCGCGCTCTACCTGGTCCCCGCGCTCAACCTGGCGGGCATCCCCCCGCTGTCGGGCTTCATCGGCAAGGTGGGGCTGCTGCAGGCCGGCGTGGCCGACGGCCGGTCCCTGGCCATGGCCCTGGTCGCCGGCGGCGTGGTCGCCAGCCTGCTCACCCTGGTGCCGGTGTCGCGGGTCTGGAGCCGGGCCTTCTGGCGGCCGGCGTCGGCCGTGGTCACCGAGGCGATGGAGGAGGCCGCCGGCGGATCCGACGACAGGGCACCCGACGGCCCGCCGACCGGGGGGAGCGCCCGGCTGCGGGGTGCCGAGACGGCCTGGCAGCGGCACCACGCCGTCGCCACGGCCGCGCGGCCGGACGAGGAGCGGGCCGACCGGGAGCTCGCTCGGGCGCGCCGGCGGCCGCTGCCACGGCTGATGGTCGCCGCCACCGCGGCGATGGTCACGGTCACCGTCTCGCTCACCGGGCTGGCCGGGCCGCTCTACGGGCTGACCGACCGCGCCGCGCACGACCTGCTCGACCGCACCCCCTACATCACCTCGGTGCTGGGCGAGGAGCAGCGGTGAGCGGCGGGGGAGGAGCGCACGGCGCGCTGGCGAACGTCCGGCACAACGTGCCGCTGCTGGTCTGGCTGGTCCTGGTGTGGATCCTGCTCTGGGGCACCTGGTCGTGGGCCAACCTGATCTCGGGGATCGCCGTCGCCCTGGCCGTCACGCTGGTGCTGCCGCTGCCCTCCATCGTGGGCGGCCTGCGGTTCCGCCCGCTGCCGGCGCTGGCCTACCTCGGCCGGTTCGCCGTCGACCTCGTCGTCTCCAGCGCGCAGGTGGCGTGGCTGGCGTTCCGGCCCGGCAGCCCGCCGCGCGCGGCGATCGTCTGGGTGCAGTTGCGCACCGACTCCGACCTGCTGCTCACCATGACTGCCGAGACCCTCTCGCTGATCCCGGGTTCGATCGTGCTCGACCTCGACCGCGAGCGGCGGCGCATCGCGCTGCACCTGCTGCACATGCGCGACGAGGAGGACGTCCGAGAGGAGAAGGCCCGGGTGCTGGCCACCGAGGAGCGCATCGTCCGGGCCTTCGGCGGGCCCGACGACCTCGCGGCGCTGGAGCGGCCGGTGCCCTCGGCCGGTCCAGCGCCGTCCGGCCGGCCGGCGAGGAGGACTCCGTGACCGTCGCCTACTACCTGCTGTTCGGCCTGATCGGAGGCGGGGCGCTGCTCACCCTCGTCCGGCTGGCCCGCGGGCCCTCCCTGCTCGACCGGGTGGTCGCCACCGACATCCTGCTGGTGATCATCGCCGCGGGCCTGGCCGTGCACGCCGGGCTGGCCCGCGACCCCACGCTCGTTCCCGTGCTGGTCGTGGTCTCGCTGCTGGCCTTCGTCGGCTCGGTGTCGGTGGCCCGCTACATCGGCGGCCTGACGCTGCGCACCCCCGCCGACGACGGCGGAGCCCCGCCGGCCGCCGGGGAGACCGCGGGCGCGCGCATCGACGGAAGGGGATGAGCGGGATGCAGGTCTTCGCGGACGTCGTCGCGATCGGCTGCCTGGTGGCCGGCGCCTTCCTCTGCCTGGCCGCCGGCGTCGGCCTGCTGCGGTTCCCCGACGTGCTCTCACGGATGCACGCCGGCACCAAACCGCAGGTTCTCGGCGTGCTGCTGATCATGGTCGGGGCCGCGATCCGGCTGCACGGCTGGAGCGAGACCTGGATGCTCCTGCTGGTCGCCGCCTTCCAGCTGCTCACCGCCCCGGTGAGCGCACACATGATCAGCCGGGTGGCCTACCGGCGTCGGCACGTGCGCCGCGACCTGCTGGTGGTCGACGAGCTGGGCCCGGTGCCGCCGGCGGACACCGGCGGGCGCTGACCGGCGCCGCCTGCCTCAGCCCAGCTGGCCCAGCCAGAACGGCAGTCCCTGGTCGTCGCGGCACAGTGCGGACAGGCCGTAGGACTGCTGCTCGATCTCCCCGGCCCGTCCACCGGCCGTGCGCACCGCGGCGACGGCGACCTCGATGTCGTCGACGGCGTACATGGGGACGGCGCCGGCTTGCTCGGAGTGCCCCCCGTGCACGCCCACCATCGGCGTCTGCCCCTCGGCCTCCCAGCCGTCGGGAAGCCGCCCGGAGGTCATCGACCAGCCGAGGACGGCCTCGTAGAAGTCCCGGGCGCGGGCGCCGTCGGGCACCTGCAGGGTCAGGTGGACCACGTCGCCGGGGCGCATCGGCGGGCGGCCGCCCTCGGCTGCCGGCCCGGCGCCCTGCAGCATCCAGCGGTGCCCGTAGGGGTCGACGACGACGCCGGTGCGGCCGTGGGGCGTCGCGGCCGGCGGGCGCTCCACGGCGGCGCCCGCCGCAGCGGCCCGCGCGACGGTGGCGTCGACGTCGCCGACGGTGAGGTGCAGCGAGATGGGAACCCGGCCCGGGTCCGGCGGAACGACGCCCATCTCGGGGTACGGGTCGGCCAGGTAGAGGCAGGCGCCACCCACGTCCAGTTCCGCGTGCCCGATCCGGTCGTCGTCCATGACGATCGGATCCCCGACGACCCGGGCGCCGAGGACGTCGGTGTACCAGGCGATCGCCGCCCGAGCGTCGGGCACGGCGAGGTAGGGCGTCAGGTGCGACATCGGAGCTCCTCCTCGAGCGGTGGCTGCGGGGCCGTCCGGTGCTGCGGCGCCGGCGCGGCGCGCGGCCGGAGAGCGACAGCAGCCCGGGGCCCGGCGGTGATCCCACCGCGCGACCCCGGGCTGCTCGTGTCCGGTCGCCGTCCGGGCGCGACGTCCACCGACGCCTTACCCGGCCCTTTCTACCGCTGCGCCCGGTTCACCGCCGAGACGACGGCGCGCAGCGAGGCGCTGACGATGTTCGGGTCGATGCCCACGCCCCACAGCACCCGGTCGCCGACGGCGCACTCGACGTAGGCCGCGGCGGAGGCGTCCCCGCCGGCCGACAGCGCGTGCTCGGCGTAGTCGAGGACGCGGACGTCGACGTCCAGGGTCTTCAGCGCGTCGATGAACGCCGCGATCGGGCCGTTGCCCCGGCCCTCCACGGTCACCGGGACGCCGTCGTCGACCAGCTCCACGACCATCTCGTCCAGCTGGTCGCCGTGGGCGGTGTGCCGGTGGCCGGTCAGCGCGAAGCGGCCCCACGGGGCGTCGGGGTCGGGCAGGTACTCGTTGCTGAACGCCGCCCACATCTGCTGGGCGGTGACCTCGCCGCCCTCGTTGTCGGTGTGCCGCTGGATGACCGCGCTGAACTCGATCTGGAGCCGGCGGGGCAGGTCGAGCTGGTTCTCGGTCTTCATGATGTAGGCGACGCCGCCCTTGCCGGACTGGCTGTTCACCCGGATCACGGCCTCGTAGTTGCGGCCGACGTCCTTGGGGTCGATGGGCAGGTACGGGACCGCCCACGGCATCTGGTCGACCGGCTTGCCGGCCGCCGCCGCGTCGGCCTCCAGCGCCGTGAACCCCTTGTTGATGGCGTCCTGGTGGGAGCCGGAGAAGGCGGTGTAGACCAGGTCGCCGCCGTAGGGGTGCCGCTCGTGCACGCCCAGCTGGTTGCAGTACTCGACGGTGCGGCGGATCTCGTCGATGTCGGAGAAGTCGATCTGCGGGTCGATGCCCTGGCTGAACAGGTTCAGCCC
>DATAAV010000112.1:0-25352 GCA_036259935.1 Geodermatophilus sp.
GTGGGCGCTGATCGAGCCGCTGGTGCCGGTGCGCAGCACCCGAGGCCGTGGCACCCGCGGCGGGCGGCCGGCCAAGTACCCGAGGCGTCGGGTGGTCGACGCGATCCTGTACGTGGCCCGCACCGGCTGTTCGTGGCGGCAACTGCCGCACGACTTTCCGCCGTGGGAGACGGTCTTCTACTACTTCCAGCGCTGGACCGCCGATGGCACCGTCGAGCGGATCCACGCCGCCCTGCGCGATGCGGCCCGCGACGCCGCCGGGCGGGATCCGGCCGCCTCGGCCGGGGTGGTCGACTCCCAATCGGTGCCCGGCGCGGCCACCGTCGGGGCCGACTCCCGTGGCTATGACGCCGGCAAGCGGATCAACGGCCGCAAGCGGCACCTGGTGGTCGACACCGGCGGTCTGCTGATCGTGGTGCTGGTGACCGCGGCCAGCGTGCAGGACCGCGACGGCGGCGTTCGCGTGCTCGACCGGGCCAAGATGGTGATGCCGTCGCTGGCCCTGGTCTGGGCCGATGCGGCCTATAGCCGTCGATGCATCGAGTTCGCGCAGCGGGCGCTGCGCCTGGCGGTGCAGGTGGTCGCCAAGCTTGCCGGACAGCGCGGCTTCGCTCCGCTGCCCCGGCGCTGGGTGGTGGAGCGCACGCACGCCTGGATCACCGGCAACCGCCGGATGAGCCGGGACTACGAGCGGCTGCCCGTGCACGCCGAAGCGATGATCAAGTGGGCCATGATCGGGCTGATGGCCCGTCGCCTCGCACCGGCTTCGGGCCGCCGACCCTGGCAGCCAACGACCGCCGCCTGACTCGTTTCTCAACACGTTGTCAGACGAGGACGTCGACGATGATCGCGATGGAGATCATGGCCATGTAGGAGATCGAGATGTGGAACAGCTGCATCGGCCGGGTCTCCTCGTCGCGGCGGATCCGCCCCAGCAGCCGGTGCGCCTCCAGCGCGAACCACAGCCCGAGCCCGGCCGCGGCCGCGGTGTAGATCCAGCCGATGCCGAAGTCGGCCGCGGCCGGCCACAGCAGGAGCGAGACCGCCACGGTGGCCCAGGTCCACACCACCGTCTGCCGGCCCACGGACAGCGGGGTCGCCACCACCGGGAGCATCGGCACCGCCGCGCGGGCGTAGTCGGCGCGGAACCGCATCGCCAGCGCCCAGAAGTGCGGCAGCTGCCAGCAGAAGACCACGCCGAAGAAGACCACCGCCGGCCAGGCCAGCGAGCCGGTCACCGCCGCCCAGCCGATCAGCACCGGCGCCGCTCCCGGCACGCCGCCGAACAGCGTGCTGTGCCGGGTGTGCCGCTTGAGCACCATCGTGTACAGCACCGCGTAGTAGCCGATGGCCCCGGCGGCCAGCGCCGCGGCCAGCGGTGTCGTCGTCGCCGCCAGCAGCGCGACCGAGGTCACCGTCAGCACCAGCCCGAAGGCCAGCGCCCCGCGCGGGCTGACCTCCCCCATCGGCAGCGGCCGGCGCTCGGTGCGGTGCATCAGCGCGTCGATGTCGCGGTCGTACCAGCAGTTGAAGACGTTGGCCGCGCCGGCGGCCAGCGTGCCGCCGACCATGGTCGCGGCGAGCAGCCCCCACGACGGCCAGCCGCCGGCCGCCAGCATCATCGCCGGCAGTGTCGTGACCAGCAGCAGTTCGATGATCCGCGGCTTGGTCAGCGCCACGTAGGCGCGCAGCACGGTGGACAGACGGCGGACGGGGACGGCCGGCCGCTCCGACAGCGCCGTCACCGGGTGCCCTGGTGCGCAGTGGCGCGCGGGCAGCAGGGCACCAGGAGGTCCCTTCGAACCGGGGATGGGAACGGGCCAACTGTAGCCCTCGCCCTCGGTGGACGGCCGTACGGCCGGAAGCGCGCAGACTAGGGTCGATCACGTTGACGCTGCGGCCGCAGCGGGTAGGGCGGACGGCGGCGACGACGGCGCGCCTCGTGGTCCGGCGCCGGACCGCGGGGCGCTGCTGCTCGCTCGCCGGACCGCGCACCGTCCCCGCCCCGGGGCCGCGGCCGCCCGCCCCCCGGGCGGAACGCCGACCACCCGGACGACGCACGGCCGATACCGAGGAGCACCCACCGCATGGAGACGAAGAGCACCCAGTCCGAGGCGCCGGCCGAGGCCGCGTCGGACGCGCCCACCGGCAGCCCGGCCCAGCCGCGGCAGACGCTCCCCGACGACTTCGGCGACCTCGACCGCCGGGTGATCGACACCGTCCGCGTGCTGGCCATGGACGCCGTCCAGAAGGTGGGCAACGGCCACCCCGGCACGGCCATGAGCATGGCGCCCACCGCGTACCTGCTCTTCCACAAGTGGCTGCGGCACGACCCCACGGATCCGCACTGGGTCGGCCGGGACCGCTTCGTGCTGTCGATGGGCCACTCCAGCCTGACGCTGTACATCCAGCTCTACCTCTCCGGCTACGGGCTGGAGCTCGAGGACCTCCAGGCGCTGCGGACCTGGGGCTCGCGCACCCCGGGCCACCCCGAATACGGGCACACCCCGGGCGTGGAGACGACCACCGGGCCGCTGGGCCAGGGGGTCGGCAACGCCGTCGGCATGGCGATGGCCGCCCGCCGCGAGCGCGGACTGCTCGACCCCGACAGCCCCCAGGGCGAGAGCCTGTTCGACCACACCATCTGGTGCTTCGCCTCCGACGGCGACCTCGAGGAGGGCGTCAGCGGGGAGGCGTCGTCGCTGGCCGGCACGCAGCGGCTGGGCAACCTGGTCCTGGTCTACGACGCCAACCAGATCTCGATCGAGGACGACACGGACGTCGCCTTCACCGAGGACGTCGGCAAGCGCTACGAGGCCTACGGCTGGCACGTGCAGCACGTCGACGACGGCGAGGACCTCGCCGCGGTCGACGCCGCCTTCGCCGCCGCCAAGGCCGAGACCGAGCGGCCGTCGATCATCGTGCTGCGGACGATCATCGCCTGGCCGGCGCCCAACAAGCAGAACACCGGCGCCGCCCACGGCTCGGCCCTCGGCGCCGACGAGGTGGCCGCCACCAAGGAGATCCTCGGCTTCGACCCGGCGAAGTCCTTCGACGTCGACCCGGAGGTGCTGGCACACGCCCGGTCGGTCGTGGAGAAGGGCCGCAAGGCGCACGCCGAGTGGGACGAGCGCTTCGCCGCCTGGGAGCAGGCCGAGCCGGAGCGGGCCGCGCTGCTGGCCCGCATGCACGAGCGCCGGCTGCCCGACGGCTGGGCCGACGACCTGCCGGTCTTCCCGCCCGACGAGAAGGGCATGGCGACCCGCAAGGCGTCGGGCAAGGTGTTGGCCGCGCTCTACCCGAAGCTGCCCGAGCTGTGGGGCGGGTCAGCCGACCTCGCGGAGAGCAACAACACCGCGGTGGAGGGCGAACCGTCGTTCCTGCCGGCCGACCGGCAGACGAAGATGTGGTCCGGCGGCCCGTACGGGCGCACGCTGCACTTCGGCGTCCGCGAGCACGCCATGGGCTCGGTGATGAACGGCATCACGCTGCACGGCGGCACCCGCGTCTACGGCGGCACGTTCCTCGTCTTCTCCGACTACATGCGCCCCGCCGTCCGGCTCGCCGCGCTCATGCAGCTGCCGGTCACGTTCGTGTGGACGCACGACTCGATCGGCCTGGGCGAGGACGGCCCGACCCACCAGCCGATCGAGCACCTGGCCGCGCTGCGGGCCATCCCCGGCCTGGACGTCGTGCGGCCCGCCGACGCCAACGAGGTGACCGTCGCCTGGCGGACGGTCCTCGAGCACAACGACCGGCCCGCCGGCATCGCGCTCTCGCGGCAGAATCTGCCGGTCTTCGACCGGGAGAAGTACGCCTCCGCGGAGGGGGTGGCCAAGGGCGGCTACGTCTTCGCCGAGGCGTCGAACGGGCAGCCGCAGATAATCCTCATGGGCACCGGCTCGGAGCTGCAGATCGCCGTCGCCGCCCGCGAGATCCTCGAGGCCGAGGGCACGCCGACGCGCGTGGTGTCCCTGCCGTGCCTGGAGTGGTTCGAGCAGCAGGAGCGCGCCTACCGCGACCAGGTCCTGCCGCCGTCGGTGCGGGCCCGGGTCGCCGTCGAGGCCGCCGTGCCGCTGACCTGGTACCGGTACGTCGGCGACGCCGGCCGGATCGTCGGCCTGGACCACTACGGGGCCAGCGCCGCCTACGCCGTGATCTACGAGCAGTTCGGCCTCACCAAGGAGGCCGTGGTCGCCGCCGCCCACGAGAGCCTGCAGGCCGCCGCCTCGGGCACCCACTGAACCGCATCCCCTCCGTCCGGAAGGACACGTCATGGCACGGAACGAGAAACTGGCAGAGCTCTCCGCGGCGGGGGTCGCCGTCTGGCTCGACGACCTCTCCCGGGACCGCATCCGCAGCGGCAATCTGCAGTCGCTGGTCGACGAGTACAGCGTCGTCGGAGTCACCTCCAACCCGACCATCTTCGCCGCGGCGATCAGCGGGTCGGACGCCTACGACGACCAGCTGCACGCGCTCGCCGTCCGCAAGGTGTGCGTCGACGAGGCGCTGCGCACGCTCACCGCCGCCGACGTCCGCGACGCCTGCGACCTGCTGGCCCCGGTGGCCCAGCGCAGCGGCACCGACGGTCGGGTGTCGCTGGAGGTCGACCCGGGACTGGCGCACGACACCGACGCCACGGCGGCCGAGGCCGCACACCTGTGGTGGCTCGTCGACCGGCCGAACCTATTCATCAAGATCCCCGCGACCGAGGCCGGGCTCCCGGCGATCACGACCTCCATCGCGCGCGGCATCAGTGTCAACGTCACCCTGATCTTCAGCATCGAGCGGTACCGGGCGGTCATGGACGCCTACCTCTCCGGCCTGGAGCAGCGGCTGCGGGAGAACCCGGACGCCGGCCTGGCCGGCATCGAGTCCGTCGCCTCGTTCTTCGTCTCGCGGGTGGACACCGAGATCGACAAGCGGCTGGACAAGCTCAGTGCCGATCCCGCGCTCAAGGGCAAGGCGGCGCTGGCGAACGCGCAGCTGGCCTACCAGGCCTACGAGGAGGTCTTCTCCTCGGAGCGCTGGCGGGTGCTGGAGGCGCGCGGCGCGCGGCTGCAGCGGCCGCTGTGGGCGTCGACCGGCGTCAAGAACCCCGACTACCCGGACACGATGTACGTGGGCGAGCTGATCGCCCCGGGGACGGTCAACACGATGCCGGAGAAGACCCTCAAGGCCTACGCCGACCACGGCAGCCCCGGCACCCCGGTGCAGAAGACCTACGACGAGGCGGCCGCCACGATGCAGGCCATCCAGGACGCCGGCGTGGACCTCGACGACGTCTACCGCGTGCTCGAGGACGAGGGCGTGCAGAAGTTCGCCGACTCCTGGAACGAGCTCACCGAGTCGGTGCGCACCCAGCTCGAGGCCAAGGCGTGAACCAGACGTCCCCGCCCGTCGGGCTCGACGTCCGGGTGTTCGCGGCGCTCGGCTGAGTCCCCGGGAGCGCCGCCAGCCGAGAGGATGAGCTCCGCGATCCGCACCGCCGTCCGGTCCACCGCCGGGCCGGACGGCGGGCAGCCCTCCGACCCCGAGGACCGACGATGATCTCCAATCCGCTGCGCGACCCGCGGGACCGGCGGTTGCCCCGCGTGCCCGAGCCGTGCGCCCTCGTGGTCTTCGGCATCACCGGGGACCTGGCGCGCAAGAAGCTGCTGCCCGCGGTCTACGACCTGGCCAACCGGGACCTGCTGCCGACCAACTTCGCGCTGCTCGGCTTCGCCCGCCGGGACTGGGGGGACCAGGAGTTCGCCGACCTGGCACGGGACGCGGCGCGCAAGGCCGCCCGGACCCCGTGGCGGGAGGAGGTCTGGGAGCGGCTGGCGTCCAGCGTGCGGTTCGTGCAGGGCTCGTTCGACGACGACAACGCCTTCGACCAGATGGCGGCGACCCTGGGCGAGTTGGAGGGCAGCCACGGCATCGGCGGCAACGCCGCCTTCTACCTGTCCATCCCGCCCGGCCAGTTCCCGGTCGTGCTGAAGCAGATGCAGCGAACCCGGATGGCCGAGAGCACCCCCGACCGGTGGCGGCGGGTCGTCGTCGAGAAGCCGTTCGGCACCGACCTGCCCTCCAGCCGGGAGCTCAACGAGCTGGTGGACTCGGTGTTCAGCGCCGAGGACGTCTTCCGCATCGACCACTACCTGGGCAAGGAGACGGTCCAGAACCTGCTGGCGCTGCGGTTCGCCAACACCCTCTTCGAGCCGGTGTGGAACGTCCACCACGTGGACTCGGTGCAGATCACGATGGCCGAGGACGTCGGCATCGGCGGGCGCGCCGGGTTCTACGAGAGGACCGGCGCCGCCCGCGACGTGCTGCAGAACCACCTGCTGCAGCTGCTGGCGCTCACCGCGATGGAGGAGCCGGTCGAGTTCTCCGCCGACGAGATCCGCACCGAGAAGCTCAAGGTGCTGCGGGCGATCTCGCTGCCCGAGGACCTCTCCCGGTTCGCCGTCCGGGGCCAGTACGAGCAGGGCTGGCTCGCCGGGGAGCGGGTCATCGGCTACCGGCAGGAGGAGGGCGTCTCCCCCGACTCGACGACCGAGACCTTCGCCGCCGTCCGGCTGGGGGTGGAGACCCGCCGCTGGGCCGGGGTGCCGTTCTACCTGCGAGCCGGCAAGCGGCTCCCCCGCCGCGTCACGGAGATCGCCCTGGTCTTCAAGCGGGCGCCGCACCTGCCCTTCGCCGACACCGACACCGAGGAGCTGGGCAACAACCAGCTGGTCGTGCGGGTGCAGCCGGACGAGGGGGTCACCCTCAAGTTCGGGTCCAAGGTGCCGGGCAGCGTGATGGAGGTCCGGGACGTGTCGATGGACTTCCTCTACGGCGAGCAGTTCACCGAGGCCAGCCCCGAGGCCTACGAGCGGCTGCTCCTCGACGTGCTGCTGGGCGACGCGACGCTGTTCCCCCGCAACGCCGAGGTGGAGGCGTCCTGGGCGGTGATCGATCCGCTGGAGGAGTTCTGGGCGGGGACGACGCCGCAGCCCTACCGGGCCGGGGAGTGGGGGCCGCGGGCCGCCGACGAGATGCTGGCCGCCGAGGGCCGCCGGTGGCGACGCCCGTGAACCCCGCCCCACCCGAGGAGACAGCATGACGACGCTGTGGGACACCACCGGCTCGGCCGTGGTGAAGGAGCTGGCCGCGCAGCGGCGCACGGGCGGTGCCGTCCTCTCCGGCGTCGCCCTGACCCTGGTCGTGGTCGCCGACGAGCGGCGGGTCGCCGAAGCGGAGGAGGCGGCGACCGCGGCGGCCGAGCGGCACCCCTGCCGGCTGCTCATCGTCGTCCGCCGGCAGATCGACGCGCCGGCCCCGCGGCTGGACGCCGAGGTGCTGATCGGCGGGCGGCTGGGCCCCGGCGAGTCCGTGGTCATGCGGATGTACGGCCGGCTGGCGCTGCACGCCGAGTCGGTGGTGCTGCCGCTGCTGGCCGCCGACGCGCCGGTCGTCACCTGGTGGCACGCCACCCCACCGGACCGGCTCGCCACGGACGCGCTCGCCATCTTCGCCGACCGGCGGATCACCGACTGCTCGCTCGCCGAGGACCCGCTGACCGCCCTGCACACGCGGGCGGAGGACTACGCGCCCGGCGACACCGACCTGAGCTGGACCCGCAGCACCCCGTGGCGGGCGACGCTGACCACGACGCTGGACTCGGTCGCCGGTCGCCGCGGCGAGCCGGTGCAGCTCCTGGGCGCCCGGATCGAGGGCGACCCGTCCTCGGCCACCGCCCGGCTCATGGCCGGATGGCTCGGCTCCCGCTGCGGCTGCCCGGTGGAGGTGGAGAAGGGGAATCCGGCACCGAGCGCCGGCGGGGTCACCTCGGTCCTCCTCTCCCTCGACCAGGACGAGGAGGTGCGGGTCACCGCCGACCGCCGCGGTCGCGCGACCATCAGCCAGCCCTACCGGCCCGACGCCACCGTGGCGCTGCCCGACCGTTCGCTCGGCGAGCTGCTCGGCGAGGAACTGCGGCGGCTGGACCCCGACGAGCCGTTCGCCGAGGCGCTGGAGGCAACCACCGACGTTCCCGGCCTGTCCACCCGCTCGCCGGTGCGCGAGCACGTGTGGTTCGACCCGGCCCAGGCGGGGTCCGACGGCGACGGGCAGGCGGCCCCCGCCGCGGCCGGAGCCCGCTCGTGACCCTGCCGCCGGGGGACCGCATCGCCGCTCGCCTCGCCGCGGACGGCCGGCCGGTCCCCGACGTCGTCGTCGAGCCCGACGCCGACCGGCTGGCCCGCGCGGTCGCCTCGGCGCTGGTCGCGCGGCTGGCCGCGGCCCAGGCTGTGTACGGGACGGCGTCGGTGGTCCTCACCGGCGGCGGCGTGGGCACCGCCGTCCTCGAGCAGGTGGCCGCCCTGGCCGCCGAGCCCGAACGCGAGCGGGTCGACTGGACGGCGGTGGACGTCTGGTGGGGCGACGAGCGGTTCGTCCCGGCCGACAGCGACGAGCGCAACGAGCGCGGGGCGCGGCTGGCGCTGCTCGACCCGGTGGGCGTGCCCCCCCAGCGGGTGCACGCCATGCCGGCCTCCGACGCCGGGTTCGCCGAGCCGGAGGACGCCGCCGCCTGGTACGCCGCCCAGCTCGCGGCCGCCGCGCCGGAGGGCGCCGCGCTGCCCCGCTTCGACGTCCTGCTGCTGGGCATGGGCCCGGAGGGCCACGTGGCCTCCATCTTCCCGGAATCGCCGGCCGCCCGCGACGAGCGACCGGTGGTCGCGGTCCGGAACTGCCCCAAGCCGCCACCCACCCGCGTGAGCCTCGGCTTCTCCGCCATCAACAGCGCCGAGGAGGTGTGGCTGATCGTCTCCGGGGCGGCCAAGGCCCCCGCCGTGGCGATGGCCCTGCGGGACGGCGCCGGACCGCTGCAGCTGCCCGCGGCGGGCGCGCACGGCCGGCGGGCCACCCGGTGGCTGCTCGACGCGGACGCCGCCTCCGAGCTCAGCCAGTGACCGGGGACGCGCCGATCCCGGGTCGCGACCCGCTGCGGGACGTGCGGCCCGGCGACCGCTGGCTGGCCGCCGTGGCGCATCCGGACGACGAGTCGTTCGGCTGCGGCTCGACGATCGCGCACGCCGCCGCCCTCGGCGCGGAGGTGACCGTCGTCTGCGCGACCCGCGGCGAGGCCGGCGAGCTGCCGCCCGGTCACCCGGACTGCGCGGACCTCGGTGCCGTCCGGGAGGCCGAGCTGCACCGGGCGGCGGCCGCGCTCGGGGCCGCCCGGGTCCGGCTGCTCGGCTACCGGGACTCGGGCTTCGACGGCGACCCGGCCCCCGGCTCGCTGTGCGCCGCCGCGCCCGCCGACGTGGCCGCCGTCCTCGCCCGGCTGGTCGCGGACCTGCGGCCGGCGGTCGTGGTGGTGCTCGACGGCAGCGATGGCCACCGGGACCACCTGGCGATCAGGACGGCGATGCGGACCGCGCTCGCCGGCCTGCCCGAGCCGCGCCCGGCGCTCTACGAGCACTGCCTGCCCAACGCGCTCATGCGGGCGTGGCTGGAGGAGATGCGCGCGGTGCGGCCGGACACCGCCTATCACGCGCTCGATCCGGCGACCCTCGGGCGGCCCGACGCCGAGGTGACCGACGTCCTCGACGTCAGCGGGGTGCTCGACCGGCGGGAGGCGGCGATCGCCGAGCACCGTTCGCAGACCTCGCCGTTCGACGGGCTCAGCCCCGCGCTGCGCGCCGCCTTCCTGGCCACCGACCACCTGGCGCGGATCGATCCGACACGCGGGGACCTCTAGCCGCGGCCCGCCGACGGGGTGCACGCTGCCCGCAGGTCCGGGTCGAGCGCGGCCCGTTTCCCGGCTGCACCCCGTCCCCCGTTCCGGAGACCGCCATGACCACGGTGACCGCCCCCGCGCCCGTCCAGGCCCCTCCGGCTCCGGTCGCGGCCGGGGAACCCGCCCGCCGGCACGCCGGCTGCTACTGGGATCTGGAGGTCTGCGGCTGGGTGCCCTGCCCGCCCGCGCCGCCGCCCCGGGCGCCGCGGGACTGAACGCACGACGGGACCGGCGCCGATGAGCGGCGCCGGTCCGGGGGCGGATTCCTCGCGAGCTCAGAGCCCGCGGCGGGCCCGCAGCTTGCTCAGCGCCTCCTCGAGGAGCGCGTCGCCGTCGGCGTCGCTGCGCCGTTCCCGGACGTAGGCCAGGTGGGTCTTGTACGGCTCGGTACGGGGCGCCGGCGGCGGGGCGTCGGGGTCCTGGCCGGCCGGCAGGCCGCAGCGCGGGCAGTCCCACAGCTGCGGCACCTCGGCGTCGGTCGCGAAGGCCACGCGGGTCTCGTGCCCCTGGGAGCACCAGAAGGAGATCCGCCGCCGCGGTGCGGACTCGCCCCGCTCGGCCTCTCCCATCGGACCCGCGCCCACCCGGGTTCCCCGGATCGCGTTGCCACCAGCCACGAGCGCCCCCTGTGTTTCCCGGCGGTAGCGGCCAAGATCCGCCGCCTCGCGCAGTCTAGGGCCTGGCCTGCCGTTCTCCGGTCACGTTTTCGCGCCGGATCGACGGGTGCGGCACCTCAGACCTTGAGCAGGATGCCCAGCGCAACGATGCAGACGGTCCAGATGAGCCCGGTGAAGATCGTGAGCCGGTTGAGGTTCTTCTCCACCACCGACGAGCCGGACAGCTGTGAGGAGACCGCGCCGCCGAACATCGACGACAGCCCGCCGCCCCTGCCCCGGTGCAGCAGGATCAGCACCACGAGGAGTGCGCTGGTGAGCACCAGCAGCACGTTGAGGACGACCTCCATCATGCGACGAGGGTAACCGACCGCCGCCGGCCTCCCGGCCGCGACGCAGGAACGGCCGCCGTCGGCGTCCTCACCGGACGCCCGCGGTGGCCAGGTCGTAGCCGTTGTAGGGCTGCATCACGACGCCGTTGCGCAGCCGCTGGCCGGCGAGCAGCTGCACCCGGGTCTCGGCCAGCGGCACGTAGGCGGCGGAGTTGCGGGCGGCGACGGCGACGTCCCGCCAGGCGACCCGGGCGGCCTCGGGGTCGCCGGCCTGCCGGGCGGTGTCGATCAGGCCGTTGATGCCCGCGTCCGCGAGCCGGGCGTAGTTCGTGTTCCCGACCGGGCTGATCGACCGCCCGTCCACCAGCGGCACCAGGAAGGAGGCCGGTGTGGGCAGGTCGGCGGTCCAGGTGGCCAGGACCATGCCGAAGCCGTTGGCCACCACGTTGTCGGGGTTGCCGACGTCCGTGGCGTAGAAGGTGGGGGCGGCCAGCGCTCGCACCTCCACCTGCACGCCGATCTCGGCCAGCTGGGCGGCGACCGCCTCGGCCGCGGCCACGCTGGTCGTGGAGTCGGCGACCGCTAGCACCGTCGAGAAGCCGTCCGGCTTGCCGCAGGCGGCCAGCGAGGCGCGGGCGCCCTCCAGGTCCGGGCCCGGGTCGGTCTCCTCGGGGCCGCCCGCCAGGGCGCGCGGCCACAGCTGCGAGGTGCGCACCGCGTTCATCGGCCCGCCCAGGTCCTCCTGCACGGCCCGTCGGTCCACCGCCGCGGCCACCGCGGCGCGGCAGTCGGGGTTGTCCATGGGGGCCACGTTGGTGGGGAGGGCGAGCAGCCGCACCGCGCCGGTGGTGACGTCGTCCACCCGGTCGCCGAGCGGGACCTCCCCGCCGGCGCCCTCGGCGATCCGGGCCGTGGTCGCCGGCTGGACGCCGGTGCCGGAGATGTCGACGTCGGCCGACCCGGCCAGCAGCGCCTGGTCCCGCTCCACCCCGGTCAGCCCGGTGCGGACGACGACCCGGTCGGGCAGCGCGGTGCGGACGTCGTCGGTGGCCGCGTCCCACTGGGGGTTGCGGTCGAGGACGATCCCGGTCTCGGCGTCCACCGAGGTGATCGCGTACGGGCCGGAGGAGACCGGGTCCTTGCCGTAGTCCGCGCCGCTGTCGGCCTCGATCGGCACCGGGCTGCTGGACGGCAGCGCCATCACGTAGGGGAAGTCGGGGCTGGCCGTGCGCAGGCGGAAGACGATCGTCCGGTCGTCGGGGGTCTCGATCGAGGCCAGGCCCAGCTTGTCCGCGGACTCGTCCTGGTAGGGCCCGGCGTAGGGGTTGGCGGGGTCGTCGAGCAGGTCCACGACGTGGGTGGGGCCGCCGACGATCACGTCGGAGGCGAAGGACCGCTCGATGCCGTACTTGACGTCCCGGGAGGTGATCGCCCGGCCGTTCTCGAAGCGGACCCCCTCGCGCAGGGTGAACGTCCAGGTCGTGCCGCCGTCGGGCGAGCTGCCGAGGTCGGTGGCGAGGTCGGGGACGAGCGTGCCGGTGGCCCCCGGCTCGGTCGAGAAGGTGACCAGCGTCCGGGCGTAGAGCCGCATGAGGTTCCACACGCCGGTGAGGTAGGAGCGCTGCGGGTCGAGGTTGTCCACCTCGCCGGTGACCACGCGCAGGGTGCCGCCGGTGGCCTCCGACGGCGCCCGGACACCGGTCACCGCGGCGTCGGGCCCGTCGCCGAGGACCGGCACTCCGGTGCCGCCGTCCTGACCGCCGGCGCAGCCGACGGCCAGGACCACGACGAGGACGACGGCGACGGCGATGCCGGCGATCCGGCCGCGGTTACCGCGGGCCCACTCCGGGCGCCGCTGCGCCGGCCGCTCGAGGGTGTTGTCCAACTGCTCGCTTCCCGCCCCGGGCCGGCGGCGGCGGTCAGCTGCCGTCGGCGGCGATCCGACAGATCTGCGCGAACTCGTCGGCGTCCAGGCTCGCGCCGCCGACGAGCGCTCCGTCGATGTCCGGCCCGGCCAGGATCCCGGCCGTGTTGGCGGCCTTGACCGAGCCCCCGTAGAGGATACGGACGACCCCGGCCGTCTCCGGCCCGAAACGCTCGGCGAGCCGTGACCGCAGGGCGCCGCAGACCTCCTGGGCGTCCTCCGGCGTCGCGACCTCGCCGGTGCCGATGGCCCACACCGGCTCGTACGCGAGCACGATCCCGCCGCCGGACCCGGCACCCCCGCCGCCCACGATCCCGGTCACCTGCTCGGCGGACAGGCCCTCCAGGGCCGCGTCGAGCTGCGCGGTGGAGTGCGCCACGTGCCCGCCGGCGCGGCGGACCTCCAGCCCCTCCCCCACGCACAGGATCGGCACCAGACCGTGCCGCAGCGCGGCCTGCACCTTGCCGGCGACGACCGCGTCGTCCTCGGCGTGCAGCGCCCGCCGCTCCGAGTGGCCCACGACGACGTAGGTGCAGGCCAGCGCGGAGAGCATGCCGCCGCTGACCTCGCCGGTGTAGGCACCGGAGTCGTGCACCGACAGGTCCTGGGCGCCGTAGCCGACCGGCAGCTTGTCGCCGGTGACCAGGGTCTGGACGCTGCGCAGCGCGGTGAACGGCGGCAGCACCACCACCTCGGCGGCGTCGAGCTCGGCCTCCTTCAGGGAGAAGACCAGCTTCTGCACCAGGCCGATGGCCTCGAGGTGGGTGAGGTGCATCTTCCAGTTGCCGGCGATCAGCGGCCGCCGGCCCTCGCGCCGCACCGGCGGCGTGCGCTCCTTGCGGGCCATCTCACACCCCCGCCCGGTCGGCGAGCACCGCGAGACCGGGGAGCTCCCGGCCCTCGAGGTACTCCAGGGACGCGCCACCGCCGGTGCTGATGTGGCCGTAGGCGGCCTCGTCGAGCCCCAGCTGCCGGACGGCGGCGGCGGAGTCCCCGCCGCCCACGACCGACAGGCCGTCGACGGCGGCGACCGCCTCGGCCACCCCGCGGGTGCCGGCCTGGAACGGCGCCAGCTCGAAGACGCCCATCGGCCCGTTCCAGAACACCGTCCGGGCGCTCCCGAGTTCGCTGCCGAACAGCTCCACCGTGCGGGGCCCCACGTCCAGGCCCTTGAGATCCTCGGGGATGGCGTCGGCCGGGGTCACCGTGGTCTCCGCGTCGTCGCTGAGATCGGCGGCGCAGACGACGTCGACGGGCAGCACGATGCGGTCGCCCGCCTCGTCCAGCAGCCGGCGGCAGGTGTCGACCTGGTCGGTCTCCAGCAGCGAGCCGCCGACCCCGTGGCCCTGCGCCGCGAGGAAGGTGAAGCACATCCCGCCGCCGACCAGCAGCCGGTCGACCTTGGGCAGCAGCGCCTCGATGACCGCCAGCTTGTCGCTGACCTTGGACCCGCCCAGCACCACGACGTAGGGCCGGTCCGGCTCCTGCGTCAGCCGGGTCAGCACCTGCAGTTCCCGGGCCACGAGCCGCCCGGCGGCATGCGGGAGCCGGTGGGCGACGTCGAAGACCGAGGCGTGCTTGCGGTGCACCGCGCCGAAAGCGTCGTCGACGTAGAAGTCGGCGAGCGCGGCCAGCCGGTCGGCCAGCTCGCCGCGGACCGCGTCGTCCTTGGCGGTCTCGGCCGCCTCGAACCGCACGTTCTCCAGCAGCAGGACCTCGCCGTCCTTCAGCGCCTCGGCCTTGGCCCGCGCGTCGTCGCCGGCCACGTCGGCGGCCAGCGGCACCGGGGTGCCGAGCAGCTCACCGAGCCGCTCGGCGACCGGGGCCAGCGAGAACTGCGGGTCGGGGGCGCCCTTGGGCCGCCCCAGGTGTGCCGCGACCACGACGCGGGCGCCGGCCTCGCGCAGCGCCTGCAGCGTGGGCAGGCTGGCGCGGATCCGGCCGTCGTCGGTGATCGCGCGGCTCTTGTCCAGGGGGACGTTCAGGTCGGCGCGCACGAGCACGCGCCGACCCGAGACGCCCTCGGCGAGGAGGTCGTCGAGGGAGCGCATCAGAGCGAGGCGCCGACCAGCGCGGTCAGGTCGACCAGGCGGTTGGAGTAGCCCCACTCGTTGTCGTACCAGCCGACGACCTTCGCCTGGTCGCCGAAGACCTTGGTCAGCTTCGCGTCGTAGATGCACGAGGCCGGGTCGGTGACGATGTCGGAGGAGACGATCGGCGCGTCGGTGTAGGTCAGGTACGGCGCCAGCGGGCCGGCCGCGGCCTCGCGGTAGGCGGCGTCGATCTCGTCGGCGGAGGCCTCGCGGGACAGGGTGACCGTGAGGTCGGTCGCCGAGCCGGTGGGCACCGGCACGCGCAGCGCGTAGCCGTCGAGCTTGCCCTTGAGCTCGGGCAGGACCAGGCCGATCGCCTTCGCGGCGCCGGTCGACGTCGGGACGATGTTCAGCGCGGCGGCGCGCGCCCGGCGGAGGTCCTTGTGCGGGCCGTCCTGCAGGTTCTGGTCGGCCGTGTAGGCGTGGATGGTGGTCATCAGGCCGCGCTCGATGCCGAACGCGTCGTTGAGCACCTTCGCCAGCGGCGCGAGGCAGTTCGTGGTGCAGGAGGCGTTGCTGATGATCGTCTGCGAGCCGTCGTAGGCCTCGTGGTTGACGCCCATGACGATCGTGATGTCGTCGTCGGTGGCCGGCGCGGAGATGATCACCTTCTTGGCGCCGCCCTTGTCGACGTGCTTGCGGGCGTCGGCGGCCTTGGTGAAGAACCCGGTGGACTCGACGACGACGTCCACGCCGAGGTCGCCCCACGGCAGGTTGGCCGGGTCGCGCTCGGAGAGGACCTTCATGGTCGCCCCGCCGACCTTGATGCCCTCGCCGTCGGCGGCGACGTCCTCGGCCAGCTTGCCGAGGATGCTGTCGTACTTCAGCAGGTGCGCCAGGACCTCCGGGCTGGTCAGGTCGTTGACCGCCACGATCTCGATGTCCTTGCCGCTGGCCGCGGCCGCCCGCCAGAAGTTGCGGCCGATCCGGCCGAATCCGTTGATGCCTACCCGCACAGTCACTGCAGACCTCCACGTCGGATGTCCGGAGGCCGCCGGTTCCAAGCGGCCTCGCTCGATCCAGACCCTATCGGTCCCCTGGGGGTCCGGCTCCCGGCCGTCCTGCCGGACGACCGGGAGCTCGGGCGGGCTGATCCGGAACCGCTGCCCCTGCGCGCGCCGTGCCGACGGGCTACTGCGCCAGCATGTCGTCAGTGACGGCGGCCTCCGTGTCGGGGATGCCGAGGTCCTTGGCGCGCTTGTCGGCCATCGCCAGCAGCCGCCGGATCCGCCCGGCGACGGCGTCCTTGGTCATCGGGGGGTCGGCGCGCTGGCCGAGCTCCTCCAGCGAGGCCTGGCCGTGCTCGAGGCGCAGCCGGCCGGCGACCAGCAGGTGCTCGGGGGCGTCGCCGGCGAGGATCTCCAGCGCCCGCTCGACGCGGGCGCTCGCGGCGACCGCGGCGCGCGCGGAGCGGCGCAGGTTGGCGTCGTCGAAGTTGGCCAGCCGGTTGGCCGTCGCCCGGACCTCACGGCGCATCCGCCGCTCCTCCCAGGCCAGGACGGCGTCGTGGGCGCCCATGCGGGTCAGCAGGGCGCTGATCGCGTCGCCGTCGCGGACGACGACCCGGTCGGCGCCGCGGACCTCGCGGGCCTTGGCGGCGATGCCCAGCCGGCGGGCTGCGCCCACCAGCGCCATGGCGGCCTCCGGGCCCGGGCAGGTGACCTCGAGGGAGGAGGAGCGGCCGGGCTCGGTGAGGGAGCCGTGGGCGAGGAACGCGCCGCGCCAGGCGGCCTCGGCGTCGTTGATGCTCCCGGACACCACCGCCGGGGGGAGCCCGCGGACGGGACGGCCGCGCTGGTCGACCAGGCCGGTCTGCCGGGCCAGCCCCTCGCCGTGCTTGGCGATGCGGACCAGGTAGCGCACGCCGCGGCGGATGTTGCCGCCGGCCAGCACGCTGACGCCGCTGGTGTAGCCGTAGACCTCGCTGATGTCCCGGCGCAGCCGGCGGGCCACCGACCCGGTGTCCAGCTCGGCCTCGATGACCACCCGGCCGCCCACGATGTGCAGGCCGCCGGAGAACCGGAGCAGCGCGGTGACCTCGGCCTTGCGCTCGGAGGTCTTCGTGCACTCCACCCGTGACAGCTCGTCCTTGACCATGGCCGTCATCGCCATGTCGTCCTCCCCCACGTGCGCACGGGGTCACCCGGCCCCGACCATCGGGTCATCGCCATGTGCGGCGTCCCCTCTCCCCCTTCGAACCGACCGAGTCGGCACCGCGCGTTCCGGTACCCGGCCGGACATCTTTATGCCCCACGGCGCCCCACCGCGGAAACCAGCGCGGCCGCCAGGCGCACGGGATCGTGCCGTGGTGCGCCCCCGAGTTCGGCGACCGGAGCCAGGACGAGCTCGGCGCCGCACTCGCGCACTGCAGAAAGGAGACCACAGCGGTCAACAACCGATTCCTCATCCGCGATCACCGTATGCAGCGCCACACCGCCCAGATGGGCACGGAGCACCCGCAGGTGCTCCTCGGGCGAGAACCCGTCGGTCTCGCCCGGCTGCGGCTCCAGGTTCAGCACCACGACCACCCGGGCCGTGCTGGCGGCCAGGGCCGCCCGGAGCCTGGGCACCAGCAGGTGCGGCAGCACAGAGGTGTACCAGGAGCCGGGCCCGAGCGATACGACGTCGGCCGCGGCGATCGCGTCGAGCACGGCCTGGTTCACCGGCGGATCCGGCGGCGAGACGATGATGTCGCGCACCCGGCCGGGCGTGGTCGCGATCGCCACCTGCCCGCGGATCGTCCGCGTGCGGGCGGGGTCGTCGGGGTCGGTGCTCTCCACCCGGGCGACGAGGTCGAGCGGGACGTCGGCCATCGGCAGCACCCGGCCACAGGCGTCCAGCACCCGGCAGACGTCGTCGAGCGCCCGCACGGTATCCCCGCCGTACATCTCGACCAGCCCGGTCAGGACCAGGTTGCCGACCGGGTGGCCGGCCAGGACGCCGGTGCCGCCCAGGCGGTGCTGGAGCAGGGCGGCCATCCGCCCGGTGCACGCGTCCTCGCCCGCGAGCGCGGTCAGGGCCATGCGCAGGTCGCCGGGGGGCAGCACGGGCATCTCGCGGCGGATCCGGCCGGAGGAGCCGCCGTCGTCGGCGACGGTGACGACCGCGGTGAGCTCCGGGGTGATCCGCCGCCATGCGCCCAGGGCGGCGGCCAGCCCGTGGCCACCGCCGAACGCCACCACCCGCGGGGGTCGCTCCGCCGCCACTACTCGCGGCCCAGGTCGCGGTGCTGGGCGCGGGCGGCGATCCCGTCGGCGCGCAGCCGGCGGGCGAACTCCTCCGTGATGGCGACGCTGCGGTGCTTCCCGCCGGTGCACCCGACGGCGAGGGTCAGGTACCGCTTGCCCTCCCGCCGGTAGCCGGGGATCAGCAGCCGCAGCACGTCGGTGTAGCGGTCGAGGAAGGCGGCGGCGTCGTCCTGGCCGAGCACGTAGTCGCGGACCTCCGGGTCCTGGCCGGTCTTCGGCCGCAGCTCGGGCAGCCAGTGCGGATTGGGCAGGAAGCGGGCGTCGACCACCAGGTCGGCGTCCAGCGGCAGGCCGTACTTGAAGCCGAAGCTGAGCACGGTGGCCGTGAGCGGCGGGGCCTCCCCGCCGCGGGCGAAGGCGTTCTCCAGGGTGGCGCGCAGCTGGTGCACGTTGAGGTCGCTGGTGTCCACCCACAGGTCGGCCTCGCCGGCGATCCCGGTGAGCAGCGCCCGCTCCTCGTTGATCCCGTCGATCAGCCGGCCGGAGCCCTGCAGCGGGTGCTCGCGGCGGACCGACTCGTAGCGGCGGATCAGCACGTCGTCGCGGGCGTGGACGTAGACCACCCGGGGCCGGTGGCCGGCGTCGTCCAGGACCTTGATGGCCTCCTGGAGGTCGCTGGAGAACGCCCGGCTGCGCACGTCGACGACGGCGGCGAACCGGCGCAGGTCGCCGCGCGCCCCGAGCTCGACCATCGGCAGCAGCAGCGCCGGCGGCAGGTTGTCCACGACGAAGAAGCCGAGGTCCTCGAGCACCCGCCCGGCGCTGTTCTTCCCGGCGCCGGACAGGCCGGTGACGACGACGACCTCCAGCGGCTGGGTCTCGGTGGTGGCGGGGTCGGCCGAGGGCGGCACCTCGCTGTGCGGGCCCATCTGGCCGTCGCGGCCGATGCCCCGCCGTGCGTCGAGGCTCACGAGGCCACCCGGCCGGGCGGAGCGGTCCGGGGTGCGCCGGCCGCGGCGACCCTGCCCACCTCGGCGGTGCCGCCGGCGTCCGGCCGGGGCGAGCGCCGCTCGGCCGGACCCTGCGGCGCGGTCGTCGTCTCGGCCGCCTCCGGCTGGGCGTCCGTGCTCTCCCCCACCTCGGGCCCGGCCCCCGTCGCCTCCGGCTGGGCCACCGCCGCCTGCACCGCCTCCGCCGTCCGTCGTCCGATGCCGGGCACGGCCATCAGCTCCTCGACGGTGGCGGCGCGCAGCCGCTTGAGCGAACCGAACTGCTTCATCAGCGCCTTCCGCCGTGTCTCCCCGAGGCCGGGGACGTCGTCCAACAGGGAGACCAGCATGCTGGTGGACCGCTTCTGCCGGTGGTACGTGATGGCGAAGCGGTGCGCCTCGTCGCGCACCCGCTGGAGCAGGTACAGCGCCTCGGACGTCCTGGGCAGGATCACCGGATCCGGCTCGCCCGGCAACCAGACCTCTTCCATCCGCTTGGCCAGACCGCAGACGGCGACGTCGACGATGCCCAGCTCGTCCAGCGAGCGGGCCGCGGCGGCCACCTGCGGCGCGCCGCCGTCGACCACGAGCAGGTTCGGCGGGTAGGCGAACCGGCGCGGCCGCCCCTCCTCGGCCGCGATCCCCTGCTCGTCATGGCGGTCGGCCTCCTCCTTGAGGTGGCGGGCGAACCGGCGGCGGACCACCTCGGCCATGGCGGCGGTGTCGTCGGTGCCGTGGTTGACGGAGAACCGGCGGTAGTCCGACTTCTTGGCCAGGCCGTCCTCGAACACGACCATGCTCGCCACCACGTTGGTGCCCTGGACGTGCGAGACGTCGATGCACTCGATCCGCAGCGGCGCCTCCGGCAGGTCGAGCGCCTCCTGCAGCTCGGCGAGGGCCAGGGAGCGGGCGGTGAGGTCGCTGGCGCGCTTGACCCGGTGCCGGACGAAGGCCTCCTTGGCGTTGCGCTCGACGGTCTCCATCAGCGCCCGCTTGTCGCCGCGCTGGGGCACCCGCAGCGACACCCGGCTGCCGCGCAGCTCGCTGAGCAGCTCGGCGTACACGTCGGCGTCGTCGGGCAGCTCGGGGACGAGCACCTCCCGGGGCACCGCCTCGCCCGCCTCACCGACGCCGGTCTGCTCGTCGACGCCGCCGTACACCTGGAGCAGGAACTGCTCCACGAGCTCTCCGGTGGTGACCGCCTCGACCTTGTCCACGATCCAGCCGCGCTGGCCGCGGACCCGGCCGCCGCGGACGTGGAAGACCTGGACGGCGGCCTCCAGCTCGTCCTGTGCGAAGGCGACGACGTCGGCGTCGGTGCCGTCGCCGAGGACGACGGCCTGCTTCCCCATCGCCCGCCTGAGGGCGCCGAGGTCGTCGCGGAGCCGGGCGGCCTTCTCGTACTCCAGAGCCTCGGCGGCCTGGGCCATCTCCCGCTCCAGGCGCTTGACCATCAGGTCGGTCTTGCCGGCCATGAAGTCGCAGAAGTCGTCGACGATCCGGCGGTGCTCCTCGGCGCTGACCCGGCCGACGCAGGGCGCCGCGCACTTGCCGATGTAGCCGAGCAGGCACGGGCGGCCGATCTGCCCGGCCCGCTTGAAGACGCCGTTGGAGCACGTGCGGGCCGGGAAGACCCGGGTGAGGGTGTCGAGGGTCTCGCGGATCGCCCACGCGTGCGCGTAGGGGCCGAAGTAGCGGACGCCCTTCTTCTTCGGGCCGCGCATCACCTGCAGCCGCGGGTACTCCTCGTTGAGGGTGACCGCCAGGCTGGGATAGCTCTTGTCATCGCGGTAGCGGACGTTGAACCGCGGGTCGAACTCCTTGATCCAGTTGTACTCGAGCTGGAGGGCCTCGACCTCGGTGCCGACGACGGTCCAGTCGACGCTCGCCGCGGTGGTCACCATCTGCCGGGTGCGCGGGTGCAGCCCGGCCACGTCGGCGAAGTAGCTGTTCAGCCGCTGCCGGAGGTTCTTCGCCTTGCCGACGTAGACGACCCGGCCGTGGGGGTCGCGGAACCGGTAGACCCCCGGCGATTCCGGGATGCTGCCGACCGCCGGACGGTACGTGGACGGGTCGGCCATGGCGTCCACATTAGGTCGGGGAGACGACCCTCCGTCGGGTTCCCGGGATCGCTGTGACCACTGATACGACACCCGTGTAGTTCCGGACGGCCCCGAACAGGCCCGACGCGCCCCGGGCGCCGCCGGCCGATCGTGCGGAGCCGTGGACACCCGGCGCCGTGGCCTGCGGGGCGCGCGCAACGGCTGGCGGTCGGCCCGCGGCGACGCCGACCCGGCTGTCGAGCAGGCCAGCAGGTCACCGACCACCTCGTCGCGGTGGTCTCGTCGAACACCTCGTGCCGGGCGTCGGGGGCCTTCAGATCCGCACATCGCCGGACCTCGTGGTGATCGGGTGCTCCTCCCGCCGGCGGCGCCGGGCGTCGCCGTCCGGCCTGACGGTCGCCCCTCCCCCGGTGAACTGCGGCGGCGGCCACCGGCCGGGTGACGGTCAGTACGGCGGCGGGGTGGTGACCGCAGCGAGCCCCGTGGGCGTGGTGACGGTCAGCGTGCCGTCCGGCGCGAGATCGTGCCGCCACCAGGGTGCCTGGTGCTTGCCGCGGTGGTCGGTGGTGCAGTAGCCGGCGAGGTTGGACACGCTGCTCGGCCCGAGCGGGTAGGGCCGGTGGTGGTCGAGCTCCCCACCACGGGGAACCCGGCGGCGACAGCCGGGGAACCGGCAGCGCCGATCGCGGGCCCGCACCCAGCGGTCAGGCTCCGCAGACGGGCGGTAGGAGCCGGTCGGGCGGGCGGGCCGAGTCCGGGCCGCCAAGAGAGGTCGTGGGTACAGCTGCCGGGCTCGCGGCGGCAGTCAGGGTGGCCGCAGGTGCCGGCACGGCGGAGCTCGGCCAGGTCAGTCAGCGCGAGCAGCGTGCCGGACAGCGCATCGGTGAGCGGGATCCGGGGCCGCTCGGCCAGCCCGCCGCCGCCCGTGGTGGAGAGCAGGCCGGCCAACTGCTCGCGCTGCTCCCCGGTGCAGGACCTGAGCACGGCCAACGCGTCCTCGGCGGCGCTGATCCGTCCACCTGGACCGTCCTGCCAGGCGGCCTCGTCCGCGGCGTCGGCAGCGATAGCGGTGCGCACGGCGCGCCGGGCATGCGCCATCGCCTCCTCGGCCCGGCGCACCGCCAGGCCAGCGGCGTCGACCGCGCGATCGGCCGCCGCCCACCAGCCCGTCCCGGCCGGCGGCGTCGGATCGGGCGGATGGACGGCGTCGGTCAGCGAGTCCAGCGGGTCGGGCGGCGCGTCGGGTGGATCAGCCGCCGGACTCGGCGGAGCGATCAGCTGGTCGTATGGGTCAGCGAGCTGCTCCAGCGGTTCGATCAGCCGGTCCGGGTGGGCGGTCCATGCGTCCGGGAGCGTCTCAGGCAGCGGATCCGGGCCGAGGCCTGGTTCGCCGGCGAGCACCCGCCGCTCCGTCTCTGCCCACCACCGCTCGAGCTCGTCCTGCTCAGCCTGCTGCCAGGGGACACCGGCGGTGGCCGGCTGCTCTTCGGGAGCCGGAACCGCCTCGTGCTGGGTCTCGGCCTGAGGTGCGGCGGAGAAGGCCTGCACGAGCTGCCGGACCATATCGGCGGGGACGACGTGGCCATCGATCTCGCCGGGGGGGTCGCCGCCGGCCAGAGTGGCCAGCCCGGCCACCACGGTGAGCAGCACCTGCACCGGCGGGAGGTCGCTCTCCCCGGGGCGCAGCACGAGGTCGAGCAAGCAGTCGGCCATCTTCTGCCCGCGGGTGCGCACATCAGCGGGATCGTCGGCGAGGGCGTCCGCGTAGGCGGCCAGGGCCCGGTACAGCGCCTGCGCCTCGGGCATGGTGAGCACCGCGGTCACCGTTGCCATGCCGTCGACCGCCTCGGCCCGCAGGTGCACCCCGCGCTCCTTGATCGCCTCGCCCAGTCGGCGCGCGGCGCCGCGGGCGTCGAGCCGGGCCACCTCGCGTCGCACCTTCGCCCCCAGCTCGGCCGGCGTGGTCACCCGCCCCGGCGGCCCAGCGCAGCACCGTGGCCTCCACCTCAGTGCGCACCCGGTCATCCTCGATGGGCGCGACCTTCTCCAGCAGCGGCCACAGGTGCCCCGGACGCAGCGCCCCGGCCTCCAGCGCCGCCAGCGTCCCCGGCAGCCGGTGCACCAACGTCAGTGAGCGGGTCAGCAGGTCCTCCGCCGCCGAGGCGCTGATCGACAGCGCCACCACCAGCTCCTGCGTCGCCCACTCGCTCACGCCGCGCAGGGCGGCGGGCCGGGCTGCCCAGCGGTGCGGGCTCATCGCACCCGGCTCGCCTTGAGCCCGGTCAGTGCCAGCGGGGCGGCTCGCGGCGAACTCGGCCACCGCGCGGGCGCGCAGCGCCGTCTGCCGGGCGATCTCTCGGTCGGCGGCCTGCACCGCTCCGAGCGGACCGTCCGAGAGGGCGACGGGCGGAGCGAACGATGGCCAGTCGCTCGCCGCTACGGGGACCCGTCGCCGGGACGAGACGAGCGCCCGGCGGCGGACGACGGCGGACGAGTCAGCGGTCCCGCTCGCAGCCGCCGTCACGCGTTCGATCGTACGTCCGAATAAGCGGTGCCACGAGCCCTGCATCGGACAACGCGCTGGTCAGCGCGACGCCCGGTCGACGCCGGCCCGCCCGCGGTCCAACGGCCCCACCGAAGGCAGTTCAGCTGGCCTTCTTGCGAGCCCGCTTCTTCGGTGCGCCGGCCGCGGCGACGGCCTCCGGGTCGAGGATCTTCGCCAGGTACCGACCGGTGTGGCTCTCCGGCACGGTGGCGACGAACTCCGGCGGCCCCTCCGCGACCACCGTGCCGCCGCGGAACCCGCCCTCGGGACCCATGTCGATGATCCAGTCGGCGCTCTTGATGACGTCGAGGTTGTGCTCGATGACGATGATCGAGTTGCCCTTGTCGACCAGGCCCTGGAGGACCTGCAGGAGCTTGCGGATGTCCTCGAAGTGCAGCCCGGTCGTGGGCTCGTCGAGGACGTAGATCGTCCGCCCGGTGGACCGCTTCTGCAGCTCGCTGGCGAGCTTGACCCGCTGCGCCTCACCGCCGGAGAGCGTGGGCGCGGGCTGGCCGAGCCGCACGTAGCCCAGGCCGACGTCGGTGAGGGTCTTGAGGTGCCGGGCGATCGCGGGGATGGCCGCGAAGAACTCGGCGGCCTCCTCGATCGGCATGTCGAGGACCTCGGCGATCGTCCTGCCCTTGTAGTGCACCTCCAGGGTCTCCCGGTTGTACCGGGCGCCCTTGCACACCTCGCACGGGACGTAGACGTCCGGCAGGAAGTTCATCTCGATCTTGATGGTGCCGTCGCCGGAGCACGCCTCGCAGCGACCGCCCTTGACGTTGAACGAGAACCGGCCGGGGAGGTAACCGCGGATCTTCGCCTCGGAGGTGCTGGCGAACAGCTTGCGGATGTGGTCGTAGACGCCGGTGTAGGTGGCCGGGTTGGACCGCGGCGTGCGGCCGATCGGCGACTGGTCGACGTGGACGACCTTGTCCAGCTGCTCGAGGCCGGTGATGGTGCGGTGCCGGCCGGGCACCAGCCGTGCCCGGTTCAGCTCGTTGGCCAGGGTCGTGTAGAGGATGTCGTTGACCAGAGTGGACTTGCCCGACCCGGAGACGCCGGTGACCGCGACGAAGCAGCCCAGCGGGAAGGTGACGTCGACGCCGCGCAGGTTGTGCTCGCGGGCGCCCTTGACCACCAGCTCCCGGCCGGACGCCGGCTCCCGGCGCTCCTTGGGAATCTCGATCTCCCTGCGGCCGGAGAGGTACTGGCCGGTGAGGGACTTCTCGCTGGCCAGCAGCGCCTCCACCGGGCCGCTGACCACGACCTCGCCGCCGTGCTCGCCGGCTCCCGGCCCGATGTCGACGACCCAGTCGGCGGTCCGGATCGTGTCCTCGTCGTGCTCGACGACGATCAGCGTGTTGCCCATGTCGCGAAGCCGGACGAGGGTCTCGATCAGCCGGGTGTTGTCGCGCTGGTGCAGCCCGATCGATGGCTCGTCGAGGACGTAGAGGACGCCGACCAGCCCGGAACCGATCTGCGTGGCCAGCCGGATGCGCTGCGCCTCGCCGCCGGCGAGGGTCGCCGCCGGGCGGTCGAGGGACAGGTAGTCGAGGCCGACATCGACGAGGAAGGACAGCCGGGCCTGGATCTCCCGGAGCACGCGATCGGCGATCGCCTTCTCCCGCTCCCCCAGCTTCAGGGCGCCCAGCCACTGGGCGGCCTCGCCGATGGAGAGGCTGGTGACCTCGGCGATCGACCGGCCGTTGAGCTTGACCGCGAGGATCTCCGGCTTGAGCCGGGTGCCGTGGCAGACGGGACAGGGCACGTCGCGCATGTAGCCCTCGTACTTGTCCCGCATGTAGTCGCTGTCGGTGTCCTCGTGCCGG
>DATAAV010000113.1:0-16896 GCA_036259935.1 Geodermatophilus sp.
TAGAGCACCGCCGGGGCTGAGGATGTGACACCCGCCGAGAATGCCTCGGGAAGTCGGTCGGGGGGCGCGGTCAGCGGCCCGGCGCGGCGCGCCCGCCCCGCGGTGTGCCCGCGCGGCCGGCCCCAGCCCGCCGCTCCGCCCCCCTCGAGAGGGAAATGACGGTGTGTCACGGTTGTTGCCACGAGTTGTCACCGCTAGCGTCACTTAAGGGTCTTAAGTCAGCGCCGCCGACCCGGCCTCGTGGGCACGGCAGAGATGGGACGTGACGGTGCACTACAGCTGGGAGTCGCCCGCGTCCCGGCTCGTCCTGACCGCGGTCCTGGACACGCTGGCCGCGGTCGGCCACCAGGGGCTGAGCGTGGAGGAGATCCGCGCGCGTGCCGGGACCGCCGGCGAGGCGCTCGAAGACGAGCCGGACGTCGACGCACTGGTGATCGCCGCCCTCGGGGCGGTCCGCCTTTTCCGCACCCCCGAGCCCACCGGTTCGCTGCGCGGGGACCTGCGGGCCCTGCTGCGGCCGTGGCTGGGGCCCCACAGCCGCGACGAGCGCGTCGTCGCGGCCGTGCTCAGCATCGCCGAGTGGGATCGGCGGATGAAGCAGGCGACGTTCGAGGCCCTGGACCGCCCGCTGGCCCAGGCCATCGGCGGAGTGCTCTCCCGACACCTGACCGCCGGGCAGGTGCCGCCGCGGCGGGTCCACACGCTGAGCTGGATCCTGCGGAGCCTGACCCTCGACCGGCTCCGGTCCGCCGCCCCCCGCACCCCCGTCGACCTCGAGCAGTTGATCGACCACCTGCTGGCCGGCCTGCCCACCGGGACGGACTCCGCGCAACCGGCCTGCTGAGAGGCGGCTTCCCCAGGATCTCCCCCGCCCGCCGACACGCCCGGTCCGCGCAGCGTCCCCCGCGCGTGCGAAACCGCCACGAGCTTCGAGGCGTTACCTTTCCCGTACGCATCGGACTCCGGCAGTGCAGCCGGGGTTACCCGGAGGTGGGCAAGCAGCGATGGAGACGAGTGTGGTGGACGTCCCCGACCGGGGGCGGTTCGAGGTACGGCTCGGCGACCGCGTCGTCGGCCTGGCCAGCTACCACGTCGAGAACGGCACGATGACGCTGCCGCACACCGAGGTGGACCCCCGAGTCGGCGGCCGTGGCATCGGCTCGGCGCTGGTGGCCGGCGTCCTGGCCGCCGCCCGTCAGCGCGGCCTGCACGTCCTCCCCTACTGCTCCTTCGTCCGCCACTACATCTCCCGGCATCCGGAGGAGATGGACCTCGTCGCCGAGGCCGACCGCCCGCACTTCGGTCTGGCGACCGCCGACCGCTGAGCCCCGCCCCTCCGGACCCCCATCCGCTCCCCGGGTGATCCCGCTGCGCCGCCGTGCCTGAGGGCCACACGCTGTACCGGCTCGCCCGGGAGCAGTCTGTGCTGTTCGCCGGCCGGCCGGTGCACGTCACCAGCCCCCAGGGGCGGTTCGCCGCCGGCGCGGCGCTGCTCGACGGCCGGGTGCTGGAGGAGGTCACCTCCTACGGCAAGCACCTGTTCGCCCGCTTCGGCCCTGACACGCTGCACGTGCACCTGGGCCTGTACGGCTCCTTCACCACCGGCACGGGGACCCCACCGCCCCCGCGCGGCGCGCTGCGGATGCGCTGGGAGGCCGACGGCCCCGACGGCCGGGGGGTCTGGACCGACCTGCGCGGCGCCACCGCCTGCGAGGTCCTTCCCGGCCCGGAGGTCGACCGCATCCTGGCCCGCCTCGGCCCGGACCCGCTGAGGCCCCGCAGCGACGGCCTGCTCGTCCACCGGCGCATCGCGGGCAGCCGCACCGCGATCGGCGCGCTGCTCATGGACCAGTCCGTGCTGGCCGGCGTCGGCAACGTCTACCGGGCCGAACTGCTGTTCCGGCACCGGGTCTCCCCGTTCCGGCCGGGCCGGGACATCGACGGCGAGCTGTGGGCCCGCATGTGGGCCGACCTGATCATGCTGATGCGCTCCGGCGTCCGGATGGGGCGGATCGTGACGACGCTCCCGGAGGACCGCTCCCGGCGGCGCGGCGCGGTGCAGCCGGCCGACGCCCACTACGTCTACCGCCGCACCGGCCTGCCCTGCCGGATCTGCGGGACCGACGTGCGGACGCAGGTCATGGCGGCCCGGAACCTCTACTGGTGCGCCGTCTGCCAGGCGGGATGACCGTTCTCCCCTCGCCGGTTATCGTGCGGCAGATGTCGGGGAGGGTGCGCGCGGTCCTCGTCGCCGCGCTGGCCGCGACCGGCCTCCTGATGGGTCCGCCGCCGGCGGCCCGGGCGGCCCCCGAGCCGACGTCGGTCGGCTACGACGTCTCCCACCCGCAGTGCGGCGAGGACCTGCCCGAGCGGCGGGCCTTCGCGATCGTCGGGGTCAACGGCGGCCTGGCCACCCGGCGCAACCCCTGCCTGGTCGAGCAGCTGGAGTGGGCGGCCGGCTCCTCCGGCGCGGTGTCCGCGCAGCCGGCGGTGCAGCTGTACGTGAACACCGCCAATCCCGGGCAGGTGAGGCACCTGGTGACGACCTGGCCCGACGACGGTCAGACCCCATACGGCCGCTGCGACGGCGGCAACAGCCGGGCCTGCTCGTTCCGGTACGGCTGGATCCGGGCCTACGTCGACGTCCACGGCTTCTTCCTCCCGGCGGCGCGGCGGGCCGGCCTCGATCCCGACCCGGCCGCCTACCGGTGGTGGCTGGACGTCGAGTCGGCCAACACCTGGCAGTGGGGCTCCGCGGCGGCGCTCGCGCGCAACCGGGCCGCGCTGGAGGGGATGACCGCCTACCTGGAGCAGACCGGCGCCGAGGTCGGCCTCTACTCCACCGGCCGCCAGTGGGCCCGCATCGTCGGCGACGTCCCCCGCGACAGCCGGCTGCACGGCCTGGACAGCTGGCTGGCCGGTGCCCTCAGCCGCGCCGGCGCGGAGGACAACTGCGCCGATCGGCCCCTGGTCGACGGCGGTGAGGTGGTCCTCACCCAGTACGTCGAGGACGACCTCGACCACGACCATTCCTGCGGCTGATCCGCGCCAACCGGGCGCGGAGCCTGGTGCGGGGGCGCCCGGCCGGGTCAGGATGCCTGACGTGTCGGTCAACGGTGCCCCCACGCCCCCCTCCCAGGACCGCCCGCTGCGTGTCGCGGTGGTCGGCGCCGGCCCGGCCGGTATCTACACCGCCGAGGCGCTCACCCGGCAGAGCGAGGTCCCGGTGGCCGTCGACCTGATCGACCGGCTGCCCACCCCGTTCGGGCTGGTCCGGCACGGCATCGCCCCCGACCACCCGAAGATGCGCGCGATCCGCGACACCCTCTGCCGGGCCCTGGAGCAGCCGCTGGTGCGGTTCGTGGGCAACGTCGAGGTCGGGCAGGACATCTCCCTGGACGAGCTGCGGGCCAGCGTCGACGCCGTCGTCTACACCTACGGTGCCGCGCTCGACCGGCACCTGGCCATCGAGGGCGAGGAGCTGCCCGGCAGCCTCGCGGCCACCGAGCTCGTCGCCTGGTACACCGGACACCCCGACGCCGACCGCGCGCGGGTGGAGGCGGCGGTGGCCGGGGCCCGCCGGGTGGTTGTCGTCGGCGTCGGCAACGTGGCCCTCGACGTGGCCCGGGTGCTGGCCCGCTCCCCCGAGGAGCTCGAGCCGACCGACATGCCGCAGCACGTGCTCGACACCCTGGCCGCCGCGCCGGTCGAGGAGGTCACCGTGCTCGGCCGCCGCGGGCCGGCCCAGGCCACGTTCACCACCCAGGAGCTGCGCGAGCTCGGGGAGATGGCGGCGGCCACCGTGCTGGTCGACCCCGCCGATCTCGAGCTGGACCCGGCGGCCGAGGAACGGGCCGCCGCCGACCGCGTCGTCAGCCGCAACCTCGCGGTGCTGCGCGGGTGGATCGGTCACGTCCCCGAGCCGGGCCGGACCCGGGTGACCCTGCGCTTCTTCCGCCGGCCGGTGCGGCTGCTCGGCGAGGACCGGGTCACCGGCGTGGAGATCGAGCGGACCGCCGTCGACGGCGACGGCCGCGCCGTCGGCACCGGGGAGCTCAGCGTGCTCCCGGCCGACCTGGTGGTGCGCTCGGTGGGCTACCGGGGGTGCTCGCTGCCGGGCCTGCCGGTCGACCCCGCCACCGGCACGGTGCCGAACGTGGACGGCCGGGTGCTGCGCGACGGGCGGCCCTCCCGGGGCGAGTACGTGGCCGGCTGGATCAAGCGCGGCCCCACCGGCGTGGTCGGCACCAACAAGCACGACGCGCGGGAGACCGTCGCCGGCCTGCTCGCCGACGTCGCCGCCGGCGTCCTGGGCACCCGCGGCGGAGCCGACGACCTGGTGCTCGCCCTGCAGGCGCGGGGCGCCTTCCCCGTGCTGCTCGAGGACTGGCGGGCGATCGACGCCGCGGAGGTCGCCCTCGGCGCCACCCGCGGCCGGGCCCGGACCACGATGCACGAGCGGGAGGCCCTACTGGCGGCGGTGCGCGCCGCCGCCGCCCGGGTGGGCTGAGCGCCTCAGCCGCTGTTGCGCAGCGCGGTCGCGATGCCGTTGATCGTCAGCTGGATGTTCCGGCGCACCAGTTCGTCGTCGTTCCCCGACCGCCGGCGCCGCAGCATCTCCACCTGCAGGTGGTGCAGCGGCTCCAGGTAGGGGAACCGGTTGCGGATCGACCGCGCCAGCGCGGGGTTGTCGGCCAGCAGGTGGTCGTCGCCGGTGACGGCCAGCAGCATCCGCACGCTGCGCTCGTGCTCGGCGGTGATCCGGTCGAACACGCGGTGCCGCAGCTCCTCGTCCGGCACCAGCTCGGCGTAGCGGGCGGCCAGGCCGAGGTCGGTCTTGGCCAGCACCATCCCCATGTTCGACAGCACGGTGCGCAGGAACGGCCAGCGGGCGTGCAGCTCGCGCAGCCGGGCCAGCCGCTGCTCGGAGCCCGGGGCCCCGCCCCCGTCGACGTACTCCTCCAGCGCCGTCCCGGTGCCGTACCAGCCGGGCAGCATGATCCGGGTCTGCGACCAGCTGAACACCCACGGGATGGCCCGCAGGTCGGCGATCGAGTCGCCGGCCTTGCGCGACGGCGGGCGGCTGCCGATGTTCAGTTCCGCGAGCTCGCGGATCGGCGTGGCCGCGCGGAACCACTCGACGAACCCGGGGGTCTCGTGCACCAGGACGCGGTAGGCCCGGCGGGCGCGGTCGGCGAGCTCGTCGAGCAGCGCGTAGGCCGGTTCGGCGTCGTCGCCGAGCCCCTCGACATCGAGCAGGGTGGACTCCAGGGTGGCGGCGACCAGCGCCTCCAGGTTGCGCCGCGCCCGGTCGGGCTCGGCGTACTTGGCGGCGATGACCTCGCCCTGCTCGGTGATCCGCAGGGCGCCGGCCACCGCGCCGGGCGGCTGGGCGCGGACCGCGTCGTAGCTGGGGCCACCGCCCCGGCCGACGGTGCCGCCCCGGCCGTGGAAGAGCCGCAGCCGGATCCCCTCCCGCCGGGCGACCTCGACGAGGTCGAGCTCGGCGCGGTACAGCGCCCAGTTGGCCGCCAGGTAGCCGCCGTCCTTGTTGCTGTCGGAGTAGCCGAGCATCACCTCCTGCACGTCGCCGCGGGAGGCGAGCAGCGCCCGGTACAGCGGCTCGGCGAGGACGGCGGACAGCGTCTTCCCGGCCCGCTGCAGGTCCTCGATCGTCTCGAACAGCGGCGAGATGCCGACCGGGCAGCGGGGCCCGTCCTCGGCGCCGGGGTCGAGCAGGCCGACCTCCTTGAGCAGGACGGCGACCTCGAGGACGTCGCTGACCGACTCGCACATGCTGATCACGTAGTTGGGGATCGCCAGGGGGCCGAGCAGCGCGACCTGCTCCGCGGCGGCGGTCAGCAGGTCCAGCTCGCCGCGGGCGAGGTCGGAGAGCTCGGCGTCGGGCCGCACGAGCGGGCGGCGCAGCCGCAGCTCGCCGACCAGCAGCGCGACGCGCTCCTCCTCGCCGAGGGCGGTGTAGTCAGGGCAGACCCCGGCCCAGGCCAGCAGCTCCCCGAGGACCTGCTCGTGGACGGCGGAGTTCTGCCGCATGTCCAGCCCGCAGAGGTGGAAGCCGAAGGCCTCGACGGCGTCGCGCAGGCGGGCCAGCCGGTCGTCGGCGAGCGCGCCGGCGCCGTGGCTGCGCAGCGACGCGTCGACCACGGCGAGGTCGGCGCCCAGCTCCTCCGGGCCGGCGTAGGGCTCCAGCTGCGCGTGCGGCGGCGGTCCCGGCACGAAGCCGAGGATCCGGACGGCGGTGGCGGCCAGCCGGGCGTGGATGCCGTACAGCGCGCGCCGGTAGGGCTCGTCGGCGCGGAACGGCGAGTCGTCGCGGGAGGCCTCGGCCAGCGCCCGGAGCTCCGGCGTCGGGGTGATCAGCCGGTCGGACATCGACAGCTCGTCGTGCAGCACGAGCAGCTCGGCGAGGTGGTGGGCCAGCGCGGTCTCCGCCTGACGGGAGGTGGCGCGGCGGACCGCGTCGGCGGTCACGAACGGGTTGCCGTCCCGGTCGCCGCCGATCCACGAGCCGGGCAGCAGCATCGGCCGCTCCAGCAGGTCGGCGTCCGGCCACCGCTCGCGGAGGGCCCGGCGCAGCTCGGCGTTGATCGCCGGCACGACGTCGAAGAAGGACAGCTCGTAGTAGCGCAGCGCCTCGTCGATCTCGTCCTCGAGGCGCAGCCGGGACAGCCGCAGCAGCGCCGTCTGCCAGAGGGTGAGCACCGCCCGCTCCAGCCGGGCGGTCCACTCGCCCTGGTCCACCTCCCCGGGCGCGGAGCGGTCCCGCTCGCGAAGGAGCGCGCTGACCTGCTGCTGCACGCGGAAGATCGTCTTGCGGCGGACCTCGGTCGGATGGGCGGTGACGACCGGGCAGACCAGCGCCCCGGCGAGCTCGCGGGCCACGACGTCCGGGTCGAGCCGGGCCTCGTCCAGCAGCCGGAAGGTGGCCGCCAGGCTGCCCTTCTGCGGCGGCGAGCCCTCGCGCCGGTGGAACCTCCGCCGCCGCTCGTGGTGGATGTCCTCGGCGAGGTTGGCCAGCAGCGAGAAGTGGCTGAACGCGCGGATCACGTGGTTGGCCGAGCGGACGTCGAGGCCGCCCAGCCGGGCGGCGATCTCGGCGCGGTCGACCTCGGAGCGGCGCAATCGGAACGCCTCGATCCGGGTGGACTCGACCAGGTCGAGGACGTCGTCGCCGGACTGCTCGCGGATCACCTCGCCGAGGACCCGGCCGAGCAGCCGGATGTCCTCGCGCAGGGGGGCCTCGTCGGCCCGGTCGTCGGGGCTGCCGGCTCCGCCGTGGTGGCGCAGGTCGGCAACGTCCACGGTGGCTTCGGACACGCCCGAAGTATCCGGCGGCGGTGTGACGGCCGCGTGTCCTGGAGAGGATCAAGACGTGCAGCGACTGCGAGCGACGCCGGCCGCGCTGTCCCCGGCCGACCACGGGGAGGGCCCGACCTGGGACGCCGCCCAGGGCGAGCTCCTCTGGGTGGACATCTCCGCCGGGCTGGTCCGCCGGGCCGCCGTGGCCGCGGACGGCGGGCTCACCGAGATCGCGGCGCACCGCGGCGGCGACACCGTGGGCGCGGTCGTGCCCGCGGCCGCCGGCGGCTGGCTGCTCGCCGCGGGCGACGGCTTCACGCACCTGGCCGACGACGGCACCGCGCGGGTGCTGCTGGACCTCGCCGGGGAGGGCGGCGACCCGGCCGCCGGCGGCACCCGGATGAACGACGCGGCCTGCGACCGCGCCGGACGGTTCTTCGCCGGGACCATGGCCTTCGACCAGCGGCCCGGCGCGGGGGCGCTCTACCGGCTGGACCTCGACGGCACCGTGACCACCGTGCTCGACGGGCTGACGATCTCCAACGGCATCGGCTGGTCCCCCGACGACCGCACCGTGTACCTCGCCGATTCGGGGCCCGGGCTGGTGCACGCCTTCGACTACGACCCGGGATCGGGCACGTTCGGCGCCGGGCGGGTGCTGCTCGACCTCGCCGGGGACGAGGGGGTGGCCGACGGGCTGACCGTGGACGACGAGGGCTGCCTCTGGACGGCGCTGTGGGGCGCCGGTCAGGTGCGGCGCTGGTCCCCCGACGGGGACCTGCTCGCCATCGTCGACGTGCCGGTCGCCCGGACCTCGAGCTGCGCGTTCGCCGGCCCGGACCGGGACCTGCTGGTCATCAGCACGTCGGCCGAGGGCATGGACGACGCGGCGCGGGCCGCGCAGCCCGACGCCGGACGGCTGTTCACCACCCGCCCGGGCGTCACCGGCCCGGCCGCCTTCCCCTACCGCGGCCCGCTGGACGGCCTCCGCCAGGCGGTCTGAGCCCGGTTCCCGCGCGACGCCGGGTCGGATCGCGGCCGACGGGGTGCCCGGGGGTCAGCCGTCGCCGAGGGCGCGCAGCGCCTGCGCGGCGAGTTCGTCGCCGACCGCAGCGCCCAGCCGGAACTGCTCGACGGCGCCGTCGAGGTCGCCCCGGCCGGCGAGCAGGACGCCGAGATTGTGGTGGCAGTAGGTGTCGCCGGCGGCGATGCCGCTGCGGTAGGCCTCCTCGGCCGATTCGACGTCCCCGAGGTCGTCGGCGTAGAGGTTGCCCAGCGGCAGCCAGGACTCCTGCTCGCCGAGCTTGGCGCCGCGCTCGAGCACCGAGCGGGCCTCGGCGAGCCGGTCGGTCTCCCGCAGCAGGTCGGCGAGGTCGGCCCGCGCCGCCGGCAGGAGGTGGGCGCCGGCCCGCAGCGCGGACTCCAGCGCCGGGTCGAAGGTGCTGCACCAGCGCCAGCAGGCGAGCACGGCGGCGGCCATCTCGTGCCCGCCGGCCGCGAGCCCCTCCAGGACCTGCGTCGCCGGACCGGCCTGGCCCTGCTCGCGCAGGAGGAAGGCCAGCTGCAGCGCGCCCTGAGGATCGCCGGCCGCGGCCGCCCCGCGGTAGGCGTCGGCCGCGGCGGGCAGGTCGCCGAGCTCCTCCAGCGCCAGGCCGAGGCTCAGCCAGGCCTCGGTCTCCCCGCCGGCGAGCGCGCGCTCGTAGGCGTCCACCGCCTCCGCGGCGCGGCCGCGTGCGGCCAGGGCGGTGCCCAGGTTGTAGAAGCCGAGGGCGTCGCCGAGCTCGGCCGCCGCGCGGAAGCACCGTTCGGCCTCCCGCCGCCGCCCGGCGTCGGCCAGGTCGCAGCCCAGCTCGATCAGCTCCTCGGCGGCTCCGGAGGTGCGCAGCCGCCGGAGGCGCCCGTCCAGGTCCTCAGCCATGCGGCGATGATGACGGCGCGGGCGGCCGGCGTCGTCCCCGAGCAGGGGCTTCTCACCCCGAGGTGTCGGCTCGGCCGCCGGGTCAGCCGCCGAAGGCCTCCCGCCAGGCGGGGATCAACCTGGTCCGGCTCCACTCGAGGAACGGCGCGCCTGCTGGTCCCCGCCGATCTGCACGACGGCGAGATGGGTGTACCACGCGTCGGCGTAGGCCCTCGCCGCCTCGATCACCGCGCCCACGTCGCCGCCGCAGGGGACGTTCTCGGCGACGTCCTCCTCGCGGACGAAGGAACTCGCCTCGTCGAAGGCCGCGGGCACCGGCAGCTCGGCGTTGACCTTCCAGCCCAGGCCGGACCAGCGGAACAGCGTGTGCGCGCGGGTGACCGCCGCGGCGCGGTCGGTGTCGAAGCAGACCGGCATCTGGCCGATCCGCGGCTTGCCCGCCCCGCCGGCGGCGTCGAACTGCTCGCCGAGCGAGGCGTCGGGCTCCACACCGATCATCACGTCGGCCAGCTCGCCGGCGATCCGGCAGGACTGGGGCCCGGAGACGGCGACGCCGATCGGCACCCGCTGCTCCGGCAGGTCCTAGAGCTTGGCCGACTCGACGTCGAAGTGCTCCCCGCGGAAGTTCGTGTACCCGCCGTCGAACAGGTCGCGGATGATCCGGACCGCCTCGACGAGCATCTCCTGACGGACGTCGGCCGGCGGCCACCCGCCGCCGACGACGTGCTCGTTGAGGTTCTCCCCGCTGCCCAGGCCGAGGGTGAACCGGCCGTCGGAGAGGATCTGCAGGGTTGCGGCCTGCTGCGCCACTACGGCCGGGTGGTAGCGGACGGTCGGGCAGGTCACGTAGGTCATCAGCGGGATGCGGCCGGTGGCCTGGGCCGCGGCGCCGAGCACCGTCCACGCGTGCGGCGCGTGGCCCATCTCGTCCAGCCACGGGAAGTAGTGGTCGCTGCAGACGGCGAAGTCGAACCCGGTCTCCTCCGCGCCGACCACGTGCGCGACCAGGTCCTTGGGCCCTGCCTGCTCGGTCATCATCGTGTAGCCCAGCTGCATCGCCATGCCGACCGGCTACCCGCCCTCCCGAACCGGCACGCGCCCTCCCTCTCGCGTCCGGACCGCTGCTGCGGTGTCATCGGGACATGAGTCAGGAGAACGTCCCGGCGCAGCCGCCCTCCGGGGTCGGCCTGGACGGCCTGCGCACCGCCGCCGCCAACTGCCGGGCGTGCGAGCTGTGGCAGGAGGCCACGCAGACGGTCTTCGGCGAGGGCCCGGAGACCGCGCGGATCGTCTTCGTCGGGGAGCAGCCCGGCGACCAGGAGGACCGCAAGGGCGAGCCGTTCGTCGGGCCCGCCGGGCGCCTGCTGGACCGGGCGCTCGCCGACGCGGGCATCGACCGGCGCGACGCCTACATCACCAACGCGGTCAAGCACTTCTACTTCAAGCCCACGCCCAAGCGGCGCCTGCACCAGACGCCCAAGCCGGAGCACCTGCGCGCCTGCCGGCCGTGGCTGGAGGCCGAGTTCGAGGTGCTCAAGCCCGAAGTGGTGGTCTGCCTGGGGGCGACGGCGGCCAAGGCCCTCATCTCGCCGTCGTTCCGGATCACGAAGGACCGCGGCAAGCTGATGCCCTGGACGCCGCCGGGCGTGGCCCGCGCCGAGGCCGGGGACGACTCGGCCTCGCTCGACGACGACGAGGACGCCCCGCACCAGACGTGGATGCTGGCCACCACGCACCCGTCGGCGATCCTGCGGACGCCGGACGAGAGCCGCGCCGCCGCCTACGACGCCCTCGTCGCCGATCTGCGGGTGGTGGCCGGCGCGCTCGCCTGAGCCCGGGGCATCAGTTCTCCCCGGCCCGGTGGGTGGGCTGGGTGGACCGGGAGGCGCGGAAGGTCCAGAACGACGGCACGACCAGCGCGACGACGACCATCGCGACCACGATGATCACGCCGCCGGAGACCATGGCCGTGGTGACCCCGGCGGCGCTGGCGACCGCCCCGGCCCGCAGGTCGCCCAGGCGTGGCCCGCCGGTCACGACGACGATGAACACGCCCTGCATGCGACCGCGCATCTGCTCGGGCGCGGCCAGCTGCAGCATCGAGGAGCGCAGGACGGCGCTGACCATGTCGCCGGCCCCGGCGACGGCGAGGCAGAGCACCGCCAGCCACAGGGTCGGCGCGAAGCCGAAACCGACGATCGCGATGCCCCACACGACGATCGCCGCGAGCACCACCGCCCCCTGCCGGTCGACCCGGGACACCCAGCCCGAGGTCAGCCCCATGACGAGTGCGCCGATCGAGATGCCGGCGAACAGCCAGCCCAGGCTGTTGGGCGAGTCGGCGTAGCGGCCCTGGGACAGCTCGGGGAAGACCGCCTGCGGCCAGGCGAAGAGCATCGCGATGACGTCGACGACGAAGGTCATCAGCAGCACCGGCTGGGTGCGCAGGAAGGCGAAGCCCTCCCCCACGCCGCGGATGGCCGCGCCCAGCCGCAGAGGGCCGGCGTCCCGGCCGGGTGGCAGCGCGGGCAGCCCACGCAGCAGAAGGGCCGCGACCAGGAAGCCCAGCGCGTCGACGGCGTAGGTGACGAACAGGTTCCCGACGGCGATGAGCACGCCGGCCAGCAGCGGCCCGGCGATGACGCCGACCTGCCGGACGGTCATGGCCAGCGCGTTGGCCGCGGGGACGCCGGCCGGACCGACCAGTGCGGGGATGACCGCGCTGCGGGTGGGCTGGTTGACCGCGGTGAGGCCGGAGACCAGGGCGGTGAGGACCCACAGCAGCACCAGGTTGCCGCCGCCGGGGAGGAGGGCCTGCCCGGCGAGGGCGGCGCTGGTGGCCGCCGAGCCGATCGCGGTGACCAGCATCAGCCGGCGGCGGTCCATCGAGTCGGCGATGGCCCCGCCGAGGAGCCCGAAGACGATCAGCGGCACGAGCGCGACGACGGAGGTGACGCCGACCATGAAGGAGGAGCCGGTCAGCGCGTAGACCTGGTACGGGACGGCGACCAGGGTCATCTGCTGGCCGAGCATCGTGGCCGCGACACCCCAGAACAGGCTCCGGTAGCCGGGGTTGCGCAGCGGGGTGGTGTCGATGGCCCAGCCGCGCCGCGGCTGCGGGGGCAGCGGCACGGGCTCCTCGACCGGCCCGCCGCCCTCGACGGGGTCGACCGGTGTCAGGGCGTCCGGGCCCGCGTGGGCCGGGTTGTGCGGACCCCCGTGGGCCGGGTCGTTCCGGCCCGCGTCGCCGGCCGGTGGCCGGCCGGGCGTGCTCACGGGGCGAGGCGCTGGAGGATCCAGCCGCCGCCCTCCGCGTCGTCGCGCAGGAACCGCAGCCGGTCGTGCAGCCGGTCGGGCCCGCCCTGCCAGAACTCGACCCGCTCGGGGACCACCCGGTACCCGCCCCAGGACGAGGGCCGGGGCACCGGGCCCTCGGGGAACTGCTCCTCGAGCCGGCGCAGCCGCTCGACCAGCTCGTCCCGCGACTCGACGACGGTGGACTGGATCGAGGCCGCGGCGGCCAGCTGCGAGCCGCGGGGCCGCGGGTCCCAGAGGGCGTCGGAGACGGCGTCCCCGGTGCGCTCCACCCGGCCGATCACCCGGACCTGGCGCTGCATCGCGTGCCAGGGGAAGACCAGCGCGGCGCGCGGGTTGACGGCCAGCTGCGCGCCCTTGGCCGAGGCGTAGCTGGTGCCGAAGACGAAGCCGCTGGCGTCGTAGCCCTTGATCAGCAGGATCCGGGCGTCGGGGGCGCCGTCGGCGTCGGCGGTGGCCACGACGACCGCGTTGGGCTCGGGCAGGTCGGCGGCGACGGCGTCGGCGAACCAGCGGTCGAACTGCTCGACCCAGGTGGCGGCGAGGTCCTCCTCGCGCAAGCCGGCGCGGTCGTAGTCCCGGCGCATCCGGGTCAGGTCGGGCACCCTGCCATGCTGTCACCGGCCACCGTCGCCGGGCGGCGGGGCGCCGCTGCCGGTGGGCAGCGGGGGTGTCGCTGAGCGGCCCGGACACCGCCGCGCGAGTGGTCCGGCACCGGCCGGCGCGGCCGAACGCCCCGGCTGTGACGGGCGTGTCGGCACGGCCTAGGGTCGGGGCGCAGTCGTGCGCCATCACCATGCGCGCACGTGTCCGGCGCGCAGAGGAGCATGCGAGATGGCCGACGACTTCAAGCCCGGCCTGGAAGGTGTCATCGCCTTCGAGACGGAGATCGCCGAACCGGACAAGGACGGCGGCGCACTGCGCTACCGAGGCGTCGACATCGAGGACCTGGTCGGCAAGGTCACCTTCGGCAACGTGTGGGCGCTGCTGGTGGACGGCAAGTTCGGTCCCGGCCTGCCGCCGGCCGAGCCGTTCCCCATCCCGGTGCACACCGGCGACGTCCGGGTCGACGTCCAGGCGGCGCTGGCGATGCTGACCCCGATCTGGGGTTACCAGCCGCTGCTGGACATCAGCTCCGAGGAGGCCCGCGAGCAGCTGGCCCGGGCCGCCGTCATGGCGCTGTCCTACGTCGCGCAGTCCGCCCGCGGCATCGGCATCCCAGCAGTGCCGCAGAAGCGGATCGACGAGGCCTCCACGATCGTCGAGCGGTTCATGGTCCGCTGGCGGGGCGAGCCCGACCCGCGTCACGTGGCCGCGGTGGACGCGTACTGGACCTCCGCCGCCGAGCACGGCATGAACGCCTCCACGTTCACCGCGCGGGTGATCGCCTCCACCGGCGCCGACGTCGCCGCCTCGCTGTCCGGGGCGATCGGGGCGATGTCGGGTCCGCTGCACGGCGGTGCGCCGTCCCGGGTGCTGCACATGCTCGACGGCGTCGAGAAGTCCGACAGCGCCGACAAGTACGTCAAGGACCTGCTCGACCGTGGCGAGCGGCTGATGGGCTTCGGCCACCGGGTGTACCGGGCCGAGGACCCGCGCGCCCGCGTGCTGCGCAAGGCCGCCCAGGACCTGGGCGCTCCCCGGTTCGAGGCGGCGCTGGCCCTGGAGCAGGCCGCGCTCAAGGAGCTGCGGGAGCGGCGCCCGGACCGGCCGATCGAGACCAACGTGGAGTTCTGGGCGGCGATCGTCCTGGACTTCGCCGAGGTGCCCAGCCACATGTTCACCTCGATGTTCACCTGCGCCCGCACCGCGGGCTGGTGCGCGCACATCCTCGAGCAGAAGAACACCGGCCGGCTCGTGCGGCCGTCGGCGCGCTACGTCGGCCCGGCGCCGCGCAAGCCCGAGGAGGTCGAGGGCTTCGACACCATCAAGACCAAGGCCACGACCCAGGTCGCGCCGGCCTGAGCCGTTCCGCTGACGCTCCGACGGCCCCGGTCCGCCTGCTGCGGTCCCGGGCCGTCGTCGTCCGCCCCACCCACCTGATCTGAGAGGCAGTTCCCGGATGAGCATCACCATCCCCGCCGACCTCCTGCCGGCCGACGGCCGCTTCGGTTGCGGGCCGTCCAAGGTCCGCCCCGAGGCACTGCAGGCCCTGGCCACCGATGGCGCCGCCCTGATGGGGACCTCCCACCGCCAGGCCCCGGTCAAGGGGCTGGTCCGGCAGGTGCGCGAGGGGCTGGCCGAGCTGTTCGACATGCCCGACGGCTACGAGGTGGTCCTGGGCAACGGCGGGTCGACGGCGTTCTGGGACGCGGCGATCTTCAGCCTGATCCAGCAGCGCAGCGCGCACGGCAGCTACGGCGAGTTCTCGGCGAAGTTCGCCTCCGGCGTGGCCGAGGCCCCGTTCCTCGATGACCCGGTGATCGCCAAGGCCGATCCGGGGTCGCTGGCGCTGCCGAAGGGACGGCGCGGCATCGACGCCTATGCGTGGGCGCACAACGAGACCTCCACCGGCGTCATGGCGCCGGTGGTTCGCCCGGCCGACGCCGACGGCGACGCACTCGTCCTCATCGACGCGACCAGCGGCGCGGGCGGCCTGCCGGTGGACGTCGAGCAGGCGGACGTCTACTACTTCGCGCCGCAGAAGAGCTTCGCCGCCGACGGCGGGCTGTGGGTGGCGCTGATGTCCGGTGACGCGCTGGAGCGGATCGCCCAGATCAAGGCGTCGGGGCGGTGGATGCCGGCGTTCCTCGACCTGTCGATCGCGGTGGACAACTCGAGCAAGGACCAGACCTACAACACCCCGGCCATCGGCACGCTGTTCCTTCTTGCCGACCAGATCCGCTGGCTGCTGTCCCTGGGCGGGCTGTCGGGCGCCGTGGCCCGGACGCAGGACTCCTCGCGCCGGCTGTACGGGTGGGCGGAGAAGTCCCCGTTCGCGACGCCGTTCGTCACCAACCCCGACCAGCGCTCCTATGTCGTGGGCACGGTCGACTTCGACTCCTCGATCGACGCCGCGGCGCTGGCCAAGACGCTGCGCGCCAACGGGATCGTCGACGTCGAGCCCTACCGGAAGCTGGGGCGCAACCAGCTGCGGGTCGGCATGTTCCCGGCGGTCGAGCCCGACGACGTCAGCGCCTTGACCGCCTGCATCGACTACGTCGTCGAGCGGCTCTGATCCCGAATCAGGACCTGTCGTCCCGCGCCACGCCTGAGCCCGGCAGCCCTGAGCCCGGGAAGCGCTGAGCTGGGGCAGCCCTGAGCCCGGGGCGAGCCTCGCTGCAATCCCCGCCTGGGTGCCCGGGAAGGGCTGCTTCCGTTCGCCGTCGGTCACTGTCGGATCAGAACGGCGGTTCGTCGGCGTCGGGTGGTGGTCGACCGGGCGGGGCGTCCCCTGGTGGGAGGTCGTCGTCGGCGCCGAACCGCGGCGGATGGGTGATGACGACGTGTCCGCCGGGGGTGTGCCAGGCGATGCCGCCGTCGCCGGCGGGCAGCATCCGCCAGCCCGGTGCCTGGTGGGAGAGCCGGTGGTGGAGCTCGCACAGGCAGCACAGATTCGTGTGGCCGGTGGGCCCGTGCGGATAGGGGCGCCGGTGGTCCAGGTCGCAGCGGCGGGCCGGGGCGCGGCAGCCGGGAAAGCGGCAGCGCCGGTCGCGCAGCCGGACGAACCGGGCCAGGGCGGCCCGGGGCCGGTAGCCGGGGCTGGCCGCGGGCGGGCCGACCGGTCCGCCGGTGCGCAGGGTGGCGGCGTCGGTGAGCGCGAGCAGCGCGCCGGTCAGCGGGTCGACGACGGCGATCTGCGGGCGGGCGGCGAGCGCGGTGCCGGCGAGGTCCCGGGTGTTGAGCAGGTCCCCGAGCGCGGCCCGGGCGGCCTCCTTGGCCTGCCCGGCCCCGGTGGTGCCGGGGCCGGGGAGGTCGCTGGCTGCTACTGCAGCTGCGTCTGCGGAGGCGGTGTCGCCGGCCGGGGCCGCGGCCGGCGCGGTGGTGCCGGTTGGGGCGGCTTGGTCGGCGGAACCGGCGGCGGTTGCCGCGGCGGCGCCCGGGGAGGGCTTCGAGGCCGCGCCCGGCGGGTCGACGGGTGTTCCAGCGTGTGCTGGGGCCTGGTCTGCCGGTTCGGGTCGGGGGAGCAGGCCGAGGGTGTGGGCCAGCTCGCGGACCACCGCGGCGGGCAGCGGATCGCCGTCGCCCTCGCCGGGCGCGTTCCCGCCGAGCAGCGTGTCGGCGGGGACGACCACGGTCAGCCGGGCCTGCACCGGCGGCAGCCCGCTCTCCCCGGGCCGCAGGATCAGATCGGCCAGGCAGTCGGCCATCCGCTGATCCCTGGTCCGCGCACCGCCGTCGCC
>DATAAV010000114.1:0-1665 GCA_036259935.1 Geodermatophilus sp.
GGCGCGGGGGCCGGCTCGGGAGCGGGCGCCGGGGCCGGCTCGGGCGCAGGTGCCGGGGCCGGCTCGGGAGCGGGCGCCGGCTCGGGCGCAGGTGCCGGCTCGGGAGCGGGCGCCGTCGTCGTGGTCTCGTCCATAGTCGCCGTCTCGGGGGCCGTGGTCGTCTGAGGAGCCGGTGCGGGCTCAGGCGCCGTCGTCGGCGCAGGTGCGGTGGTCTCCGTGGGCACGGCGCTCGCGCCCGTCTGCTCCGGAACGGTCTCCTCGTCCATCCCTCGTCCCCCGTCGCATCGCCGGCGTCAGACCAGGGCGGCGATCAGCCCGGAGGCCGATCCCACGAGCACCGCGCCGCCCAGGACGTAGCCGAGGCTGGCGGCGTACTCCGCGCCCTCACCCCGGCGGTGCGCCAGCGCCATGCGGCCACCGACGATCAGCACGCCGACGACGCAGACGGCCAGCACCGTCCAGGCGATCCACTGGACGATCGTGGTGATGCCCTCTGCACCGGGCGGTGCGACGCCCGGGCCGGGGTCGACCACTGCCTGGACCACTGGTCCGGCGACGTTCAGCAAGCTCATCGGGATCCCGTCCTCGGATGTCGAAGGTCATCGACTCTTGCCACCACGGTGAGCGACCGGATTGCGTGCGGCAATGCCCGACATTGGGGGTGCCCCAGCGGCCGCCGGCCGGGCTGTACTCGGATCGGCAGCGGACCGTCCAGGGCCGCAGGGACGACGAGGAAGGGCTCTCGCATGACCAGCTCCGGGCGGGCCCGGCCGCCCCGCCGGGGGCGCCGGGGGCTCACGGCGGTGGTCGGCCTGGCCGGCGTCCTCTGGCTCACCGGCTGCGGCACGCAGGAGCCGGCGTCCCGGCCGGACCCCGAGCCGACGGCCGCGGCGTCCTCGCCCGCCGAGGAGGACATGCACGGGGACGCCGAGTTCCCCGCGCCGCCCCCCGCGCCGGTCGACGACGAGGCCTCCCAGCAGGCCGCCCGCGACGCCGCGGTGGCGGCCATGGTGGCCTTCGCCCGCCCCGACCTCGACGCCGAGCAGTGGTGGGCCGAGCTGTCCCCGCTGCTCAGCCCGGCCGCCACGGTGGCCTACGAGGGCACCGATCCGCAGATGGTCCCGCCCCGCGCGGTGACCGGCCCGCCTCGGTCGGCGCAGAGCCCCAGCCCCTATCTCGCCACGGTGATCGTCCCGACCGACGCCGGCGAGTACGCCGTGCTCCTCGTGCGCGAGGGCGGGGATGCGCCGTGGCTGGTCGAGCGGATCACCCCGACCGCGGCGGACGTGCCGCCGGACACCCCGACCTCCACGGCGGTGCCCCCGGCCGCAGGGACGACGACGCCGTGAAGCGCGCCGTCGTCGCCGCCGTCCTCGCACCCGTCCTGGTGGCGGGGGCGCTGATCGCTGCGGTCCTCTACCTCTCCTCCCCGACCGCCGGCCCCGCGGCCGGCTGCGGGCCCGTGGGCTCGTCGGTCACGGTCAGCGGCGTCCCGGAGGGGCCGGTCGCCGGCTGGTCCGGCGAGCAGCTGGTGAACGCGGCGCTGATCATCGAAGCAGGCAAGGCCCTCGGGGTCGACGCCCGCGGTCAGGTCATCGGGGTCATGACCGCCATGGGTGAGTCCTCGCTGACCGTGCTCGACCGCGGGGACGCCGTCGGCCCGGA
>DATAAV010000115.1:0-1644 GCA_036259935.1 Geodermatophilus sp.
CCTGGAGTGGACCGGCGGCGCGCAGGGACTCGCGGTGCCGCGCATCCTCACCGTCGGGATGGCCTGGACGGCGCTGGCCGTCGTCGCGTACTGGTTCTGGCGGATGGCGCGGTCGCGCTACGGCCGGGCGCTCGAGGCCATCCGCGAGGACGAGCTCGCAGCCCGGTCGATGGGCGTCGACGTGGGCCGGCACCGCCTGGCCGCGTTCATCACCGCCGGCGCGGTGGCCGGCCTGTACGGGGTGCTGTTCGCCTACTACGTGCGGCTCATCGCGCCGAACGACTTCGACTTCACCGCGGCCGTGGACGGCCTGGTGACCGCCGTGGTCGGCGGTTCCACCATGTTCGTCGGCCCGGTCCTGGGCAGCGGGTTCCAGACGATGGTCCCCGAGATCCAGCGGGCGGTCGGGGTGGAGGCCGGCTGGATCCGGCCCTTCCTCGCCGGACTGCTGCTGCTCGTGGTGATCCTCTTCCTGCCGGGCGGGCTGGCCAGCCTGATCCCGCGGCGCACCCGCGTCCCGTCGACGGGAGCCGATCCCGCGGCGGGCCTGGCCACCCGCCGGCACCCCGCCGCCGGTGAGGCGGTCGTCAGCCTGACGGGCCTGGCCAAGGAGTACGGCGGGGTGCACGCCGTCCGCGGCATCGACCTGGAGATCCGCAGCGGCGAGGTCGTGGGCCTGATCGGCCCGAACGGCGCGGGCAAGACCACCCTGGTGAACATGATCAGCGGCCTGGTGCCGCCCAGCTCGGGCAGCGCCACGGTCCTGGGGACGACGATCGGGCGGACCCCCGTGCACCGGGTGGCGGCGGCCGGGGTGAGCCGCACCTTCCAGCACTCCAAGCTGTTCAACCGGCTGTCGGCGCTGGAGAACGTGCTCGTGGGCGCGCACCTGGTCAGCCGCCCGACCTTCCTGCGCCGCCTGCTGTGGCTGCCCTCGGCCCGGCGCGACGAGCGGGCGGCCCTCGAGCACGCCGCCCGCTGTCTGGAGCGCGTGGGGTTGAGCGACCTGGCCGGCAACCGGGCGGCGTCGCTGTCCTACGGCGACCAGCGCCGGCTGGAGATCGCCCGAGCCCTCGCCTCCGAGCCGTCCCTGCTGATCCTCGACGAGCCGGCAGCGGGCATGAACCACGTCGAGGCCGCGAGGCTGTCCGAGCTCATCCGTTCGCTGGCCCGGGACGGGTTGACGATCCTGTTCATCGAGCACAACGTCGGCATGGTCCTGGAGACCTGCACGCGGGTCGTCGTCCTCGACTTCGGCGAGGTCATCGCCAGCGGCTCACCGGCGGAGATCGCCGCCGACCCGGCCGTGATCGAGGCCTACCTCGGTACGGCCGACGACACGGCGGACGGCGGGTCGGTCGCCGACGGGACCCTGGCCGACCCGACCGGGGCCGGCGGCGCCGCCGCGCCCGGCACCGTCACCGCCGTGGACCCGAGCGCGGCCGGCACGCTCGACCTCCCGGACACCACCCCGAGGAACGCGCCATGAGCAACCCCATCCTGAGCGTGGAGGACCTGCGGGTCAGTTACGGGCGGGTCGAGGCCGTTCGCGGGGTCTCCTTCTCGGCCGAGCAGGGCTCGCTGGTGACGCTGGTCGGAGCCAACGGCGCCGGGAAGTCGTCGGTCATCAACGCCGTCTCGGGG
>DATAAV010000116.1:0-3420 GCA_036259935.1 Geodermatophilus sp.
GACGTGCACGAGGCCCTCGAGCGTGGCCTGCTCGAGAAGTTGGGCACCCTCGGCGGGAAGCTGCGCGCCGGGCGCAGCCGCAACGACCAGGTCGCCACCGACCTGCGGCTGTACCTGCGGCACAATGTCCGGGCCCTGGTCGGCGAGCTCGCCGAGCTGGAGGACGCGCTGATCGGCCTCGCCGAGCGTTACCGCGACGTCCCCGCGCCCGGGATGACCCACCTCCAGCACGCCCAGCCGGTGCTCGTCGCCCACCAGCTGCTGGCCCACGCGCACGCGATCGCCCGCGACGTCGACCGGCTGGTCGACTGGGACCGGCGCGCCGCGGTCAGCCCGCTGGGCTCCGGGGCGCTCGCCGGGTCCTCGCTGCGGCTGGACCCCGACGCCGTCGCCGCCGAACTCGGGTTCGACCGGGCCGCGGACAACAGCATCGACGCGGTCAGCGACCGTGACTTCGCCGCCGAGTTCTGCTTCGCCGCGGCGCTGATCGGCGTCCACCTCTCCCGGCTGGGCGAGGAGGTGGTGCTCTGGACGTCGACCGAGTTCGGCTGGGCCGTCCTCGACGACGCCTGGGCGACCGGGTCGTCGATCATGCCGCAGAAGAAGAACCCGGACATTGCCGAACTGGCCCGCGGTAAGTCCGGCCGGTTCGTCGGCAACCTGACCGGCCTGCTCACCATGCTCAAGGGCCTGCCGCTGGCCTACGACCGCGACCTGCAGGAGGACAAGGAGCCGGTCTTCGACTCCCTCGAGCAGCTCCTGCTCCTGCTGCCCGCGGTCACCGGGATGATCGCCACCCTCACGCTGCGCCCGGAGGTGCTCGCGGCCGCGGCGCCGCAGGGCTTCGCCCTGGCCACCGACGTCGCCGAGTGGCTGGTCTCCAGCGGCGTGCCGTTCCGCTCGGCCCACGAGATCTCCGGGGCGATGGTCGCCTTCTGCGAGCAGGCCGGGCTCGAGCTCGACGAGCTCGACGACGAGCAGCTGGCCGGGATCGACGAGCGGCTGACCCCCGACGTCCGCTCGGTCCTCTCGGTGCGGGGCGCGCTCGCCGCCCGCAAGGCCCGCGGCGGGACGGCGCCCGAGCGGGTGGCCGACCAGCTGAGCGCGCTGGCCGACCTCGCCCGCCGGCACACCGAGTGGGCGTCGTCCTCACCCGTGGCGGCGGCCCTCTGAGCGCTTCCCTCGACGGGCTCGGGCCGCTCCTCACGCCGGAGGAGCTGCTCGGGCCGGTCGACGTCGTGGCGCCTGCCCTGCTCGGCTGCTGGCTGGTCACCGACCGGCCTGCCGGCCGGGTCGCCGTCCGGCTGACCGAGGTCGAGGCCTACTCGGGGGAGGGGATGGACCCGGCCTCGCACGCGCACCGGGGCCCGACCCCGCGGGCGGAGATCATGTTCGGCCCGCCCGGGCGGCTCTACGTCTACTTCAGCTACGGCGTGCACTGGTGCGCCAACGTCGTCGTCGGCCCGGCGGGGCGCGGCTCGGCCGTGCTGCTGCGGGCCGGCGAGGTGGTCGTGGGGGAGGAGCTGGCCGGCTCACGCCGTCCGGCCGCCCGGACGACGCGGGACCTGGCCCGCGGGCCGGCCCGGCTGACCCAGGCGCTTGCCATCGGGCCCGACGACCGGGGGGCCGACCTGCTCGACGCCGGCAGCCCGGTGCGGCTGCACCGGGGCCCGGCGCCCTCGGCGGTCTCGGCCGGACCGCGGGTGGGGATCACCCTGGCGACCGACCTGCCCTGGCGGTTCTGGGAGACCGACGCCGCGACGGTGAGCGTCTTCCGCCCGGGCGGGCGGCCTCGTCGCCGGAGCGCGGGGCAGGATGGTGTCCCGTGAGCGACGTGATCGACGAGCTGCACCGCCGCGGGCTGGTGGCCCAGAGCACCGACGAGGACGCTCTGCGCGCCCACCTCGCCGAGGGGCCGGTCACCTACTACTGCGGCTTCGACCCGACCGCGCCGAGCCTGCACGTCGGTCACCTGCTGCAGTTCATGGTCCTGCGCGCGCTCCAGCGCGCCGGGCACCAGCCGATCGTGCTCGTCGGCGGCGCCACCGGGCTGATCGGCGACCCGCGGCCCACCGCCGAGCGGCAGCTCAACGACCGGGAGACCGTCGCCGGATGGGTGGACAGCATCCGCGCCCAGGTCGCCCCCTTCCTCGACCTGCCCGCCGAGCAGCACGGTCTCAAGCCGCCGATCTACGTCAACAACCTGGACTGGACCGCGCCGCTGTCGGCGATCGACTTCCTCCGGGATCTCGGCAAGCACTTCCGGGTCGGCCGGATGCTGGCCAAGGAGGCGGTGTCCGCGCGGCTGAACTCGGAGGCCGGCATCAGCTACACCGAGTTCAGCTACCAGATCCTGCAGGCCAACGACTTCCGCGAGCTCCACCTGCGGTACGGCTGCACGCTGCAGAGCGGGGGCTCAGACCAGTGGGGCAACCTCACCGCCGGCATCGACCTGGTCCGCCGCACCGAGGGCGTTTCGGTGCACGCGCTGGCGACCCCGCTGGTCACCAAGTCCGACGGCACCAAGTTCGGCAAGAGCGAGGGCGGCACGGTGTGGCTCTCCCCGGACCTCACCAGTCCCTACGCGTTCTTCCAGTTCTGGCTCAACGCCGACGACGCCGACGCCCGCACCTGGCTCCCGCTGTTCTCCGAGCGCCCGGCCGAGGAGATCGACTCCCTCGTCACCGAGAGCCTCGAGCGGCCGGCGGCCCGGGACGCCCAGCGGGCCCTCGCCGAGGAGCTGACCCTGCTCGTCCACGGCCCCGAGGAGCTGCGGCAGGCCGAGGCCGCCGGACGGGCGCTGTTCGGGCGGGACGACCTGTCGTCGCTGGGTGCCCAGACGCTCGGGGCGGCGCTGCGCGAGGCCGGCAGCGTCACCGTCGAGGGGGAGACCCCGACGATCGCCCAGTTGTTCCAGCGCACCGGACTGGTCCGCAGCCTGTCCGAGGCCCGCCGGGCGGTGAAGGAGGGCGGTGCCTACCTCAACAACGAGCGGGTCACCGACGCCGAGGCGGTCCCCGGCGAGGAGGCCTGGCTGCCCGGCGGCTGGCTGGTCCTCCGGCGAGGCAAACGGGCCGTCGCGGGGGTCCAGCGGAAGCCGGCCGACGCCTGAGCTGCCGTGTGAACGGCGCGTGACGGCGCTGTCACGCGGAGGTGTCCGGCGTCACCCGCAGCTGGTTTGACACGGTCCTCCACCGCACGTAACTTTCTCTGTGCGCCGCGCGAGACCCCGCTGGGGGCCGCCGGGGAGCCCCTGGAGGGGCCGACCGTGTGCGGCGTACCATCGAGAGCCGCCTCGAACGAAGCCCGTGAGGGTCGAGTTCGTGTGCGTCCGCTCCTTGAGAACTCAACAGCGTGCCGAAAGTCAGTGCCAAGTAACAATCCCCGTGCACTGCGTTCCCCGGTTGGGGGTCGTGGTGT
>DATAAV010000117.1:0-9290 GCA_036259935.1 Geodermatophilus sp.
GAGTCTACGTGGCGGCGAACGGTACCGGCCTGCCTCGGTATGCGGACGGGCGGGTTCCGGAGCTAGAACAGCCGTGCGAAGGCCGCCCCGAGGTCGGGCACCTCCAGCAGCCGCATCCCCTTCGGCGCGGGCCCGGCGTCCTCCGGGACGAGGGCGACCCGGTAGCCCTGGCGGGCCGCCTCGGCCAGCCGCCGGCCGGTGCCGCCGACCCGGCGGATCTCGCCGGAGAGCCCCACCTCGCCGAGGGCGACCAGCCCCTGCGGGAGCGGGGTGTCCCTGGCCGCGGAGGCGATCGCCAGCGCCAGCGCGAGGTCGGCGGCCGGCTCCGCGATGCGCACGCCGCCGACGGAGGCGGCGAAGACGTCGGCGTCGGCGAGCTTCACCCCGCCGCGGCGCTCCACCACGGCGTTGACCATCGCGACCCGCTGTGAGTCCAGTCCGCTCACCGCCCGCCGCGGGGAGCCGCCGCCACCGGTGGCCGCCACGAGCGCCTGGACCTCGGCCAGCAGGGGCCGGCTGCCCTCCAGGGTGACGGTGACGCAGCTGCCGGGCACCGGCGCCGCGCGGCGGGACACGAACAGGTGCGAGGGGTCGGGGACCCCCACGACGCCGCCGTCGCCGATCTCGAAGCAGCCGATCTCGTCGGCCGGGCCGAACCGGTTCTTGGTGGCCCGGACCAGGCGCAGCGTGGAGTGCCGCTCGCCGTCGAAGGAGACCACGACGTCGACGAGGTGTTCGAGTGCGCGGGGCCCGGCGATGGCGCCGTCCTTGGTGACGTGCCCGACCAGGATGGTGGTCATCCCCCGGCTCTTGGCCACGGCGGTGAGCGCGCTGGCCACCGCCCGCACCTGGGTGGCGCCGCCGTCTGTGCCCTCGACCGCGGGGGAGCGCACGGTCTGGACGCTGTCGAGCACCAGCAGCGACGGCGCGACCTGCTCCACGTGGGCCAGGACGGCGGACAGCTCGGTCTCCGCGGCGAGGTAGAGGTCCTGATGCAGGGCGCCGATCCGCTCGGCGCGCAGCCGCACCTGCGCCGCGGACTCCTCGCCGGAGACGACGAGCGTCGGGCCGTTGGCGGCGGCCACCCGGTGGGCGACCTCGAGCAGCAGCGTGGACTTGCCGACCCCGGGTTCGCCGGCCACGAGCAGCACCGCTCCGGGGACCAGCCCGCCGCCGAGCACGCGGTCGAACTCGGCGATCCCGGTGGGCACCGCCTTCGCCCCGGTGAGCGAGACCTCGGCGATGGGGCGGGCCGGCGCGGTGACCGGGCCGGCGGACACGGCGCGCAGCGCCGACGCGGGCGCGCCGACCTCCTGCAGCGTGCCCCAGGCCTGACACTCGGGGCAGCGGCCGACCCACTTGGCCGACCCGTAGCCGCACTCGGTGCAGCGGTGGGCGGGGCGGGACTTCACTCCGGAGGCGGGCACGCGGCGACGCTAGCCGCCGGGGCCGACAGTTCCCGGGAGCGCGGAGGAGCGGGTCTCAGTTGCCGGACTCGGGGTTGCCCCCGCCGGCCACCTCGGTGCCGTGCTCCTCCTCCTCCTGGTGGAAGTCGAACGGCTCCTCGCGGGTGAGCACCTCGTCGGGGTTGGCGACCAGCGCCTGCACGGTGATCTCCCCGGCCCGCTCGAAGGACAGGACGAGCTCGACGGACTCGCCCGTGGTCAGCTCCTCGGCCAGGCCGGTGAGCTCGACGCTGACCGCCTCGTCGTTGAGGTAGACCACGGAGTCGGCCGGGATCGGGATGGACACCCGCGTGCTGCCCGTGGCCGTGGACCCACCGGGCGTGGTGGTCGGGGTGGCGCCGGGCGTGGTCGGCGACGTCGGGCTTGCCTCCGGCGTGCCGGTCGGAGCGGTGGGGGAGGCCTCGGCGCCGGTGCCGGTCACCCGGACGCCGTCGAAGGCCTCGCCCTCGATGCCGACGAGGGTGTCCTCCTCGGTACCGCTGTTGACGATCGCCATGATCAGCCGGGCGTCGTCGCCCTCCTCGTAGCGGCCGCCCTCCGGGTACTCGAGCACCACCTGGCGCAGGGTGATGTCGCCCTGGGACGCCATCGCCCCGACCTTGTCCCGCTCCTGCGTGACGGTCTGCGTGACCTGCCCGGCGCTGCACGCGGTCAGCGCAACCGGGCTCAGGAGCAGGACACCCATCGTGGCGGCGCGCAGCGCGCGGTTCACAGCCGTCGACCTCCAGCAGGGACGTGCCCGGCCACCGCAGGGTCGATGGCCCGAGTCGCGCCGAGCCTAACGGTCGGCCAGGGGGCTCCGCCCCCGGGAGGGAGGGTGCGGGGCCGGGCGCGGCACCCCGATCGGGCGACGGCGGTCAAGTCCGGCCTGCGGCCGGCCGATGGGCGAGGGAAACCGGTCCGCACCCGCGGCCGCCGGAACCAGGAGACGGAGACGCCTCATGTTCATGCCCGCACTCGTCACCAAGATCGCCTCCGCCGGCGCCCTCACCAAGGCCGCGGCCGGCGTCGGCGTGGTCCTGGTGGCCCTCGCCGGAGCCGCCGCCGCACCGGGCCCGGTGAACGACGCCCTCACCGGCGTCCTGGGCACCGCCTCCGACGCCGAGCAGACCGGCGTGGAGCAGACCGGCGTGGAGGAGACCGAGGCCGAGCAGGCCGACGGCGAGGACGGCGGGACCGGGGACGTCGTGGGTGGCGGGGACCTGACGACGGAGGGGTCGGCTTCCGACGGCGAGCCGCTGTCCGAGGAGGACGCCGACGACGCCGGGCAGCCGGTGCACCCGGACAACTTCGGCGGCTGGGTCAGCGAGCAGGCGCACGAGGACGACGGCGTGCCCGGAGTCGACGGCCGGGAGGTCAGCGAGGCCGCCCGGGCCTCCCACCAGCCCGGGTACGAGGTGCCGGCCGACTCCGAGGACGAGGCGGACGACTCCGTCGAGCAGGAGCCGGTCGATGAGGTGGAGGTCGCGCAGGCCCCGACGTCCGGCGGCGGGAACGGCGGCCACGGCGCCGGGCAGGGCAACGGCGGCGGCCGCGGCCGGAACTGAACGACGCCGGCCGGCGCGGCCGCGGTCAGGTGACCGCGGCCCCGCCGGCCAGGAGCAGCGCGACGTCCAGCACGGTCAGCAGCATGACCGCGGGGAAGGCCGCCCGGCTGAACCGCGGCGTGCCCGCCAGCGCGGCGACCACCACGGCGGGCGCGGCCAGGACGAGACCGGCCCATCCCGCCGCGGTGGGCGGGCCGGCCGGGCTCAGCACGAGCACCAGGGAGGCGGCGCCGAGCAGGACCGCGCCGGTGACCGCCGAGGCCTGCCTGCCCAGCCGGTGGGGCAGTCCGCGGACCCCGGTGGCGAGGTCGTCCTCGACGTCGGGCGCGACGTTGGCCAGGTGCGCGGCGGCACCGAGCGCGGCGCCGGCCGCGACCAGCCACCAGGGGGCCACCGGCGCGCCCGGGGCCGCGGCGACCACGCCCGCCGGCAGCGCCCCGAACCCGGTGACGTACGGCAGCGGCGAGGCGGCGGTGCGCTTGAGTCCGGCGTTGTAAGCCCAGCCGCTGGCCACCAGCGCCAGCAGCAGCAGACCGGGCACCCAGCCCAGCAGCAGGGACAGCACGACGGCCGCCGCGACCGCGCCGAGGGCCGCCGAGCGCAGGAACGACGGGCTCACGGCCCCCTGCACCACCGGCTTGTCGGCGCGCGCGACAGCCCGGTCGCGGTCGGCGTCCAGCCAGTCGTTGCTCCAGCCGATGGACGCCTGACCTGCGAGGACGGCGGCCGACAGCAGTGCCGTCCGGCCGGCCGGGACCCCCGCCGCGGCGGCGAGCAGGGTGGCCACCACGGTGACCGCGAGCGCGGGCCCGGGGTGGGTGGCCAGCACGAGCGCCCGCGCGGACGGAACCCGACGCGCAGGCTGGGCAGGCACACCGACCACGCCGCTGTCAACCCCTCTCGACCACTTCATCAGGCCCCTGACCTGCAGATTTACGGGTACGGGCTGATCCGTCCGTCAGTTTGCCGTGGTAAGCTGTGGACAGCGAAAGGGGTCACATACACATGGGCTTCACTGTCGGCGAGACCGTCGTCTACCCGCACCACGGTGCCGCGCTCATCGAGGCGATCGAGAAGCGGGTCATCAAGGGTGAAGAGAAGGCCTACCTCGTGCTGAAGGTCGCCCAGGGCGACCTGACCGTGCGCGTGCCGGCCGACAACGCAGAGATCGTCGGCGTCCGCGACGTCGTCGGTCAGGAGGGGCTGAACCGCGTCTTCGAGGTTCTGCGCGCCCCGCACACCGAGGAGCCGACGAACTGGTCCCGCCGGTACAAGGCCAACCTCGAGAAGCTCGCTTCCGGTGACGTGAACAAGGTCGCCGAGGTCGTGCGTGACCTCTGGCGGCGTGACAAGGACCGCGGCCTGTCGGCCGGGGAGAAGCGGATGCTCTCCAAGGCCCGGCAGATCCTCGTCAGCGAGCTCGCGCTCGCCGAAGGCACCAACGAGGACAAGGCCGAGGTCCTCCTCGACGAGGTCCTCGCCAGCTGAGCCCGGTCCCTGGGCTTTCCGCACTCCCGCACCACCCGACCACTCCCGTGCACGCTGTCGGCATCGTCGCAGCGGCCGGGAGTGGTCGTCGTCTGGGGGCCGGTCGGCCCAAGGCGCTGGTGCCCCTGGGCGGCCGGCCGCTGGTCTGCTGGGCCGTCGACGCGCTGCGCGCCGGCGGCGTGACCGAGGTGGTCGTCGCCGTCCCCGCCGTCGAGCGCGCGCAGTTCGCCGCGGTGCTGCCGGACGCTGTGCGGCTGGCCGACGGGGGCGCCACCCGCACCGCGTCGGTCCGCGCGGCGCTGGCAGCGGCGGGGGAGGGGGCCGACGCCGTCCTCGTGCACGATGCCGCCCGCCCGCTGACCCCGCCCGACGTCGTCGCCCGCGTGCTCGCCGCCCTGGCCGCCGGCGCGCGCGCCGTCGTCCCCGTGCTGCCGGTGGTGGACACCACCGTGGTCGTGGACGACGTCGGCGTCGTCCGGGAGACCCTGCCGCGCGCGGCGCTGCGCCGGGTGCAGACCCCGCAGGGCTTCGCCCTGGCGACCCTCGCCGAGGCCTACGCCCGCCTCGGTGCGGCCGCCGACCTCACCGACGACGCGTCGGCGGTTCGCGCAGCAGGCGTGCCCGTGCTGACCGTCGAGGGCGACGAGCGCGCCGCGAAGGTGACCGTGGCGCACGACCTGGCGCTCGCCGAGTTCCAGGCGCGCCGGTGAGCGCCCCGCTGCCCCGCGTCGGGATGGGCGTCGACGTGCACCCCGTCGAGGCCGGACGCGCCTGCTGGCTGGCCGGCCTCGAGTGGCCCGGCGCCGACGGCTGCGCCGGGCACTCCGACGGCGACGTCGTCGCGCACGCCCTGACCGACGCGGTGCTCTCCGCCGCGGGACTGGGCGACATCGGCGGGCTGCTGGGCACCGACGACCCCCGGTGGGCCGGTGCCCGCGGCGCGGCGGTCCTGGCTCACGTGCGGGAGGTCCTGGCCGCGGCCGGGTGGCAGGTGGGCAACGCCGCCGTCCAGCTGGTCGCGCCCACCCCGAAGCTCGGGCCCCGCCGGGCCGAGGCCGAGGCGGTGCTGTCCGCAGCTCTCGGCGCGCCGGTGAGCGTCACCGCCACCACGACCGACGGGCTGGGGCTCACCGGGCGCGGCGAGGGTCGCGCCGCGGTGGCGACGGCGCTGGTGGTCCGGACGGAGCAGGCCGAGGACTCCGCCCGGTCCTGAGCCCGCGTTCCATGGACTTCGCGCGCTGCTCATGCGGCGCTCCGTAGACTTCGCGCAGTGAGCCTCCGCCTGTACGACACGGCCGCCCGCGCGGTCCGCGACTTCACGCCGCTGCGCGCCGGACAGGCCTCCGTCTACGTCTGCGGGCTCACCGTCCAGGGCCCGCCGCACGTGGGGCACGTGCGCGCCGCGGTGGCCTTCGACATCCTGAGCCGGTGGCTGACGGCCACGGGCCACGACGTCACCTACGTCCGCAACGTCACCGACATCGACGACAAGATCCTCGCCAAGGCCGAGGAGAACGGCGTCCCGTGGTGGGCCTGGGCCTTCCGCAACGAACTGGCCTGCACCCGCGCCTACGACGCCCTCGGCGTGCTGCCGCCCACCTACGAGCCGCGGGCCACCGGCCACATCCCCGACATGGTGACCCTGGTGGAGCGGCTGGTGGAGCGCGGGCACGCCTACACCGTCGACGGCGACGCCTACTTCGACGTGCGGTCCTTCCCCGAGTACGGGGAGCTGACCGGCCAGAAGCTGGCCGACCTCCAGCCGGCCGGCGACACCGACACCGACGCCCGCAAGCGCGATCCGCGGGACTTCGCGCTGTGGAAGGCGCACAAGCCCGGCGAGCCGGAGACCGCCGCCTGGCCCACCCCCTGGGGCCGCGGGCGGCCCGGCTGGCACCTGGAGTGCTCGGCCATGGCCGAGCGCTACCTCGGCGGGGAGTTCGACATCCACGGCGGCGGGCTGGATCTGCGCTTCCCGCACCACGAGAACGAGCGGGCGCAGTCGCGGGCGGCCGGCGACCCGTTCGCCCGCTACTGGCTGCACAACGGCTGGGTCACCCTCGGCGGCGAGAAGATGAGCAAGTCGCTGGGCAACACCGCCCTGGTCGAGGAGGTCGTCAAGCGGGTCCGCCCGGTCGAGCTGCGCTACTACCTGGTCGCCCCGCACTACCGCTCGACGGTCGAGTTCACCGACGCGGCGCTGGCCGAGGCCGGCGCGGCCTACCGGCGGCTGGAGTCCTTCGTGCGGCGGGCGGCCGAACGGGTCGGCCCGGACGCCGGCGCGCCCGTGCTCTGCGCCGACTTCACCTCCGCGCTCGACGACGACCTCGGCACTCCCGCCGCGGTGGCCGCCGTCCACGAGGTGGTCCGGGAGGGCAACACCGCGCTCGCCGCCGGGAACGACGCCGCGGTCGCCGGCACCCTGGGCTCGGTGCGGGCGATGCTCGGCGTCCTCGGCCTGGACCCGCTGGACCCCGCGTGGAGCACCGGCGGCGACGACCGGCTGGCCGAGGTGACCGACGGCCTGGTGGGTCTCGCCCTCGAGCAGCGGCAGGCCGCCCGGGCGCGCAAGGACTTCGCGACCGCCGACGCCATCCGCGATCAGCTCGCCAAGCTCGGCGTGCAGGTCGAGGACACCCCGCAGGGACCGCGATGGGAGCTGACCCGCTGATGGCCGGCAACAGCCAGCGTCGGGGCCGCAGCAGCGGCGCCGGCAAGAAGGGCGCCTCCGCCGGCACCGGTGGCAAGGGCCGCCGCGCGCTGGCCGGCCGCGGAGCGACCCCGCCGGCGGAGATGCGCCCCGGGCATCCCGCGCAGCGGCGGGCGCAGGCCGAGGCCCGGCGGCGCACCGAGCGTGACCGCAGCCGGCAGCGCGCCGAGGAGGCCCCCGAGCTGCTCCTCGGCCGCAATCCGGTGGTGGAGGCGCTGCGGGCGCAGATCCCCGCGACGGCGCTCTACGTGGTCGCCGGTGACACCGGACGCGCCGACGAGCGGATCGCCGAGGCGGTGCAGCTCGCCGCCGACCGCGGGCTGCCGCTGCTGGAGGTCGGCAAGGCCGAGTTCGACCGGATGTCCAGCGGCGCGCTGCACCAGGGCATCGGGCTTCAGGTGCCGCCCTACCAGTACGCGCACCCCGACGACCTGCTCGACGTCGCCCGCGACTCCGGCCGGCCGCCGCTGGTCGTGGCCATGGACGGCGTCACCGACCCCCGCAACCTCGGGGCCGTGGTCCGGTCGGCGGCCGCGTTCGACGCGCACGGCGTCGTCGTACCGCAGCGGCGCTCGGTCGGCATGACCGCCTCCGCGTGGCGCACCAGCGCCGGGGCCGCCGCCCGGCTGCCGGTGGCCCGCGCGGTGAACCTGGCCCGCGCGCTCGCCTCCTACCAGGACGCCGGCCTGCAGACCGTGGGGCTGGCCGGCGACGGCGAGGTCGACCTGCACGACTACGACGGCTTCGCCGACCCCCTCGCGCTGGTGGTCGGGGCGGAGGGCACGGGACTGTCCCGGCTGGTGCGGGAGCGCTGCGACGTCGTCGTCCGCATCCCCATCTCCCGGGCCACCGAGTCGCTCAACGTCAGCGTCGCCGCCGGGATCGCCCTCTACGCCGCCGCCTCCGCCCGGCGATGACACTGTGGTCCTACCGGACCGCACCGCGGCACGTGCCGTACCCCGGCCGAGCTGAGCCCTTCCGTGTCCCGCGGCGGGCACCCTCCGGGCCCCACACCGCAGGACACCCCCGTCGGCCGGCTGCCGGCCCTGGTGTCAACCGAGCAGCTGGGCCACCGTGTAGATGACCAGTCCGGCCAGGCCGCCGACCACGGTGCCGTTGACCCGGATCCACTGCAGGTCGCGGCCCACCTGCAGTTCGATGCGCCGGCTGGTCTCCTCGGTGTCCCACCGCTTGACGGTGCTGCCCACGATGTCGGCCAGGTCGGTGGAGAACCGCTCGACGAGGTACCCCGCCGCCCGGTGGCTCTCCTTCTGCACCAGCTCGCGGATCTTGGGATCGGTCTGCAGCCGCTGCGCACCGTCTCGGATCATCCCGATCATCCGCGCCCGCAGCTCCGAACGGGGATCGGCAGCGGCGGCCAGGACGGCGTTCTTGGCGTTGGACCACAGCGACCCTGACCAGTTCCGCACCGCCGGGTGCTCGAGCAGGTCCTTCTTCAGCTCCTCGACGCGGGCCGCCGTCCCCGGATCGGTGCGCAGCGCGTGCACGTAGGCGCGCAGCCGGGCGTCGTAGACCCGCCGCAGCTCGTGCCGCGGGTCGTCGCCCACCTCCTCGAGGAAGGTCTGCACGCCGTTGAAGACCCGGGTGAACACCCGGTCGTCGACCCAGTCGGGCACCCACGCGGGGGAGGCGTCGCCGAGCTGGGCGCGGAACACGACCCGGTTGTCCTCCAGGAACCGGGCCAGCCCGCGCAGCGCCGCCGAGAGCACCTCCTGGTGCCGGTCGCCGTCGACGACCAGTTCCAGCGCACGGGCGACGATCGGCGCCGCGGGGGTCTCGTGCAGCTTGCGGTCCACCAGCGCCGCGACCGCGGGCTGCACGTCGTCGTCCCGGAGCAGGTCGGTCAGCCCGGACAGCACGACGGCGGCGTCGCCGGCCAGGCGCTCGGCGCGGCCGGGGGCGGCCAAGAACGCCCCGAGCCGGCCGGGGACGTCGACGGTGGCCAGCTTCTCCTCGACCACGTGCCGGGTCAGGAAGTTCTCCTCGACGAACGAGCCGAGGCTCGCGCCGATCTGGTCCTTCTTGCGCGGGATGATCGCGGTGTGCGGGATCGGCAGC
>DATAAV010000118.1:0-6146 GCA_036259935.1 Geodermatophilus sp.
TGCCGCCGGGCGCGGGTGACCGCCACGTTGAGCCGCCGCTCGCCGCCGACCCGGTTGAGCGGGCCGAAGTTCAGCGGCAGGAAGCCGCGGTCGTTGACGCTGAAGCCGGTGGAGAACAGCACGACGTCCCGCTCGTCGCCCTGCACGTTCTCCAGGTTCTTGACGAACAACCCCTCGCCGTCGGTGCGGTCCAGCGCCTCGACCAGCCGCTCGTCGCCGGCGTCGCGCAGCAGCCCCTCGATGTAGGCCCGCTGCTGGGCGTTGAACGTGACCACGCCGATGGAGGGCACCTCGGACGGCGAGGCGGCGAAGCGGCGGCGGATCTCCGCGACGACCGCCTTGGCCTCCATCGGATTGGTCCGCAGCAGCCGGCCGGCACCCGACCGGTGGAACGTGCCGTTGACCCGCACCAGCGAGATCCCGCGCCCGTTCGGGCCCGACGAGGGCCGCCCGTGGGTGGGCGCCGGGAACGACGAGAGCCGGTTCTCGTAGTAGTTGGCGTTGCTGAACGCGATCAGCGACTCGTCCTGGCTGCGGTAGTGCCACGACAGCCACTGCCGCGGCACCCGCGCCTGCACGCACTCGGAGAGGATCGACTCCTCGTCCTCCACCGCGGTGCCCAGCAGCTCGATCGCGTCGTCCTCGGCCGACCCCGACGACGGCTCCATGAAAGACGTCGGCGGCATCTGCTTGCTGTCGCCCACGATCACCGCGGCCTTGGCCCGGCCCAGCGCGCCGACCGCGTCGGCCACCCGGATCTGCGAGGCCTCGTCGAAGACGACCAGGTCGAACAGGCCCGCCTCGGCCGGGAAGAACCGCGCCACCGAGTCCGGGCTGACCAGCACGCACGGCATGACCGCGGTGATCAGCTCCCCGTAGGCGGCCAGCAGCCCGCGCACGCCCAGCCCGCGGCGGGACTTGGCCAGCTCCCGCTGCAGCGCCCCGACCTGCCCGTTGCCGGAGGCGGCGTCGAACGGCCGCGCCTCCAGCACCGACGCCGGCAGCGCCGTCGTCAGGTGCCGGCGCACCGCCCGCGAGGCCGCGGTGAACCGGGCGATCGCCTTCTCGTGCACCCCGGGGTCGAAGGAGTCCAGCCCCGAGGCGTTCCGGCGCTCGGTCACCGAGGCCAGCGCCACCCCGCGCTCGAACGCGCGGACGGCGTCGTCGGCCGGCAGCTGCCCGCTGACCAGCGCCGCCCGCGCCTCGGACAGGCCGGCCGCGCGCAGCGGCTCGAGGGTGTCCAGGAAGTTCACCCACCGGCGCAGCGACATCAGCCCGGTGTGCTCCACCCCGCGCTCGGGGCGGGTCATCGTCCAGCGCAGCACCAGGCCGTCGTCACCGCACCACTCGGCCAGCTGGGCGGGGGTGCTGCCGCACACCCGCAGCAGCGCGGCCAGCGCGTCGCGCAGCCGGGCCACGGCCGCGGCGGCGGCCCGGTCCGGCCCGGGACCGGCGACGACGTAGCGGCGCAGCGCCACCGCGAACCCGCTGGAGCTGTCGGCGGCCGCGCCCGCGCGGCGCAGCCACGCCACCTGGCCCTCCAGCAGGGCCGGGTCGAGCAGCGGGTTCCACTCCGCCGGCACCGCCAGGCCGGGGATCACCGAGGCGCGCGCGGCGATGGCCTGGGCCGCCGTCTGCACCCGCCACAGGTTCGCGGCGAGCTCGGGCACGTCCCTGAGTCGCACCTTGACCCCGGGCCGCAGCGCCGGCGCCAGCTGCTCGCGCACCGCGCGCAGCCCCTTCCGGCGGGCGAACCAGCGCGAGGCCTGCGCGGTCTGCGCGGCCACGTAGAGGTCGGCCAGCGGCAGGGTCAGCGCCTGCGGCGTCGCGACGTTCAGGCCGGGGTGCACGGCCGCGGCGAAGGCCGCCACCTCGCCGAGCACCTCCGTCGTCGCCGTCCTCCAGCGCTCGGTGGGCACCTCGTCGAGCACGTCGAGGCTCGTGGCCGGACCGTCGAGCAGGTGGGCGAGCGCGTCGAGGTCCTCGGGCGTGCGCACCTCGCGCAGCGCGCGGGCCAGGTGCTCCTCCACCGGCAGGTCGCGGATCGCCGCGTCCACCGCCGCGGCCGTCTGCTGCGCGGCGAGCAGGTCGACGCGCGCGGTGTCGACGAACGCCCACGCGTGCCGCGGGGAGGGGCGCACCAGGTCGGCGACGTCGGGAAGCAGCGCCAGCGCGCGGCGCACCGCCGTCATCGTCTCCGCCGTCGCGGCGGCCACGAACGCCCCCGGCAGCGGCATCGCCGGGACGCCGTCCCCGCTTGCCAGCACCGCCGTCCGCGCCGAGTAGAACGACAGCCCCGCCGCGTTCTCCGCGTGCAGCCGGTCGGCGTAGCGGGCCAGCGTGCGGCGGGCCGAGCGCAGGTCCTCCCCGTCGGCGGCCAGCCCCTGCTCGTCGACGGCGACCGCGTGCTCCAGCGCCGCCTTGATCTGCGCCCGCACCACCGAGGTGCGGCTGCCCTTGTCGTGCAGGTCCAGCGCGAACGGGCCCATGCCCACCGCGTCCAGCCGCCGCGCGACGACGTCGAGCGCCGCCCGCTTCTCGGCGACGAACAGCACCCGCTTGCCGTCGGCGACCGCGCGGGTGAGCAGGTTGGTGATCGTCTGCGACTTGCCCGTTCCCGGCGGGCCCTCGAGCACGAAGGTGCGGCCGGCGGCGGCCTCGGCGACCGCGCGCAGCTGCGAGGCGTCGGCCGGCACCGGGCACTGCGCGGCCAGCTCGTCGAGGTCCACGCGGCCGGCGGTGCCCGGCGCCGGGTCGGCGAACGGCTCGTTCGGCTCGTGCACCAGGTGGTGCACCAGCGGGTTCTGCGCGAAGTCCGCCCAGTGCTCGTCGAGGTCCTTCCACAGCCGGTACTTCGCGAACTGCAGCACGGCCAGGTCGGCGGTCGGCTCGACCCGGTAGGGGAGCGCGGAGGCGGCCAGCGCCAGGCGCATGGCCTGCAGCGCGCCGTCCAGGTCGATGCCGGCGCCGGCCCCCTCGTCGTCGGCAGAGCCAGGCTCGGCCAGCCCCGGGACGGTGAGCCCGTGCACCTGGCGCAGCTTCTCCAGCAGGCAGTAGTTGGGCGTGCTGGTGCCGGTGTCGTCGTGGGTCAGCCGGTAGACGCCGTTGCGGCTGGTGGGGGTGAGGACGACGGGGACCAGCACCAGCGGGGAGCGCAGCGGCCGGCCGTCGAGCTCCCACACCAGGCTGCCCAGCGCCAGGTAGAGGTTGTTGGCGCCGGTCTCCTCGCGCACCGTCTTCGCCTTGTAGGCGAGGTTGCGCAGCCGCGACAGGTAGCCGCCCTCGGTGACGTCGGCGTGCACCGACCTGCGCTCGACCAGCAGCTCGGCCAGCTGGTCGGCCGGCAGCTCGGCCGCCGTCTCGAGCCCGCGCTCGCGCTGGACGGCGGCGATCCGGTCCGCGGGCAGCAGGGAGACCGCGGTGCCGTTCTGCAGCAGGTTCTCCAGCGTGGCCAGGTGCGTGTCGGGGACGGCGAGCGGCAGCCCGGCGCGCTCGGAGTAGTTGATCAGCCGGTTGCGCAGGCTCAGGTCGAGCAGGCTGTTCTTCCACTGCTGCACCCGGGCCGGCGTCTCGCCGCGACCCGGCTGGTTCGCCGGCCCGCCCACCCCGGGCACCCGCTCGACAGGGCGGGCGGCGACGCTGTGCACCGCCGGCCGGTACTCGAAGACCTGCACGTTGCCGTCGACCCCGCGGGTGCGGGCCGGCAGCGGCACGATGCCGTCGCGCCGGGCGCGGTGGACGTCGGTGACCCCGAGCACCCGGTCCAGGTCGCCGGTCAGCCACGCCGAATACGCAGCGGAGTGCAGATCCTGCTCATCGGCCTCGGCGCGGCTGGTCAGCAGCGTCGTCTCCACCAGCCGGATCAGCCCCAGGTCGACCAGGTTGACCAGCGGGGCGACGTCGGTGGTCGCCGCGCTCTCCGCGCCGCGCTCCTCGCGCCAGTAGCCGAGGAACGCGTGCCCCTCAGCCAGCCACAGCAGCGGGCGGATGCCGGCCTGCTCCAGCGCCGCGGCCAGCACGACCACGGTGTCCAGGCAGGTGCCCACCCGCCCGTCGAGGACGTCACCCGGGGTGCGGACCTTCTGGCCGACGTCGGCCCAGCTGGCCGGCGGCTCGCTGTAGCGGATGGCGCGGCGCCGCATCGCCTCGGTCAGCGCCGCCACGATCTCGTCGGCCCGCTCGGGCCCGGACTGGTAGCCCTGCACCGACGCGCTGCCGGTGCGCTCCTCCAGCAGCGCGCTGGCCTCGTCGATCAGCGCGGTGACCGCCGGGTGGTTGGGCATGACGTGCGCGGCGAGCATCTCCAGCGCCAGTGGGACCGGCGTGGCCAGCCACTGGTTGGCGGCCAGCACCTGCACCGGGAGGGCGGTGCCGGCGATGTCCTCGCCGTCGACCAGCAGGTCGATCTCGATCGACCCGGGGCGCTGCTCCTCGATCTGCAGCATCGCGGCGGGGTCCATGACCAGGCCGACGTCGCTGAGCACCGTGGTCTGGCCGGCGTCGAGGTCGACGAGCAGTTCGACGCCGCCGCCGATCGGGCCCTCCGCGTCGCGGACGCCGAGCCGGACCGTGGCCGCCCGCACCGGCCCGCCGTGGTTGGTGAACGCCAGCCGCGACACCACCGGCACGCGGTTGTGCGCCAGGGCGTAGCTGAGGACGGGGGTCGAGGTCGCCGAGATCGCCACGGCCGGCCGGGCGGCCGTCCCGCTCGCACTGGGCCGGAGGTCCGTGGTGGTGCTCATGGGCCTCTGTCTACCGGTCAGGACGGACCGGTCCGGTCAACGGACATGGACGTCTGGGGCGCATGTGACGGGTGCGACCCGTCTGACCACGGATCACCTCCCGGACACCTTCGGAGGGTCACCGGACCGGCGTTTCGGACCGGGATCCGGTTCGCGGGGCTACGTACGGTGCTCGGGTCGTCGGCGAGGCCTGGGAGGGGATCGCGATCAGAGGCACCATGACCTCGGGCAGGGCTCGGCACCGGGCTCCGGCAGCGGGCTGGAAGCGCTGGACGGTGGCCGGCGCGGCGTCCCTCCTCATCGGTGCGGGGACCGTCGGCGTGGTGCTCCTCGACGGCCGCCCCTCCGCCGACCCCGACACCACCGCGGCGGCGACCTCGGCGCCGTCGTCGTCGGCATCGCCGAGCTCCGCGACGGCCCGACGGGTCGGTGGGTCCACCGCGGCCGACGTCGCGGCCTCGTCCTCCGCGAGCGCGGCCGCGCCGTCGTCCGCCCCGGAGGCGCCGCCCGCCATCGCCCTGCCGGAGACCGCCTCGCCCTCGGCGCCGCCCGCCGAGCAGCCCGCGCCCCCGCCCGTGCTGCAGGCCGCGCCGTCCCCGGAGGACCTGGTGCCCGCGAACTGCGGCGAGGAGCGCAGCGAAGGGGGCGAGGAGCGCAACGACGGGAAGGCGACGGTCCCGTCGGAGGCCCCCCGCCTCGAGGTGGATCTCGACCGGGACAAGGACACCCGCTGCGAGTGACACCGCCACCGGCGTTCGGCTCCCGAAACGGGGCCCGTGAGGCTCGTGTGACAGGTGTGACCGGTGGGGCTCCGGGCGTGCCCCGCCGAGACCCGCACGTGACCGACCCGACTTACGGTCGCCCCGGCTGCGCACGCCACGGGGGAGCGACGACGTGATCCGCATGAACGACACCGGCAGCGTTCTGGCGCCGCGCGGCGCCGTCCGGTTCCCCGAGGAGGGGGCGTCGCGGCTGCCGGCCGGTACGCCGGAGCGGCGGCTGTGGACCCGGACGCCGGTGGTCGCCGCCGCGGCCTTCCTCATCGGCCTGGGCATCGGCGGTGTGGTCGATGCGCCGGCCCCGGCCGACCCGGTCCCGGCGCACTCCGTCTCGTCCCCCTAGGCGCTGGCCACCCGCCGGCGATGTGCGCTCGCGGCGGGTTTCCTGCCAGGAGCGCGCCGCTGCCGCACATGACTGCCGTGCGGGCCGGCCGGGGCGCCACATGACGGTCCCGTGACGGATCGTCCCACCGCGCGGTCCGGCCCCCCACCTCGACCGATCTGCCTGCCAGGGTCCCTCCGTCCGGAACCCGAGCAAGTGGAGGCCGATCGTGTCGTGTGACTCCTGCGGTGCCGAGGACCAGCCGGGCCGGTTCTGCTACGGCTGCGGGGTGAAGCTGCCGCC
>DATAAV010000119.1:0-3534 GCA_036259935.1 Geodermatophilus sp.
GACGAGGGCGGCCCCCACGGAGGCCGCCCTCGTCGGGGAGGGCGGTGTTCAGCCGCGCGGACGCGCGCCCGGGAGGGCCGGACGGCGGCCGTTGTCGGTGCGCCCGGCCGTCGCGGTCGGGCCGGCCAGGGCCTGGACCGCCGCGACGACGTCGACCAGGCCGGTGCCCTTGTCGAAAGACGTGGCCAGCCCGTCGACGGTCCGGTAAGGCGCCCCGTCGGCGTAGCGGTACGCCGTTCCCTTCAGCGCCGCCTCGATCTCGGCCGGGGTCGCCGTCGGGTCGGCCTGGACCAACTGCGCGACGATGCCGGCGATGTGCGGCGCGGCCATCGACGTCCCGCTGATCGTGTTGAAGGTGCCGACGTCGAGCAGCCCCGGGCCGTTCTGCGGCGCCAGGCCGGTGGCGCAGATCGGCAGGTAGGGCCGGCAGGCGGAGGTGATGTCCTCGCCGGGCGCGGACAGGTCCGGCCAGGTGGAGGGGTCAGCCGCGTCACCCCGGGAGGAGTACTCGCTCACCGCGCCGTCGCGGGTTCCGGTGCCCTCGTCGAAGTACGAGGCCACCGAGACGATGCCGCCGGTCGGGTCCTGCCCCGGCGGGTTGGTCAGCGCGGAGGAGCCGTCGCCGCCGTCGTTGCCGGCCGCCCACACGGTGACCACGCCGTCCGCGGCGAGCGCCCGCTGCAGCTTCACGGTCGCGGAGTTCGGGTCGAACTCGCCGCCGCCGGAGGGACCGTAGGAGTTGTTGGTCACCCGGATCGGCGGGCAGGCCTCGGCCGGCACGCCCTCGCCGCACGGCGCCTCGTGGTTCTCCAGCACCCAGTTCAGCGCCGAGTCCGCACCGACGATGAGCAGCACCGCGCCGGTGGAGATCGACACGATGCTCGCGCCCGGCGCGGCGCCCTGCAGGCGTGTGCCGTCGGAGAGCGTCGTCGGCCGGCCGGCGACGATGCCGGTCACGTGGGTGCCGTGCCCGCCGACGGAGAGCGTGTCGGTGTCGGTCGAATCCGGCACGCGGACGACGCAACCGGTGCCGGGATCGGACTCGACCAGGCAGACGCTCTTGAGGTTGGCGACGACGGCGCTGCTGCCGTCAGGGTTGCGCAGGTAGGGATGGGTCGGGTCCACCCCGCTGTCGATGACCGCCACCGAGACCCCGCGGCCGTCGAGCGGCTGCCCGTCGGCACCGGTCAGGGTGGCGGCCGCCTCGGCGCCCCGCGTGGCGAGGTTCGACGTCTCCTGGAAGAACTCGATCGGGGTGTTCCCCTCCAGGTAGGTGACGCCGGGCTGGATGCGGGCGGCCTCGATCTGTCCGGCGGTGCCGGAGGCGACGACCACGCCGATCCGCGCGAACTCGGTGACCGTCGCCATCCCGGTCCCCGCGACCGCCGCCCGGGCGGCGGCGAGGTCGGTGCCGTGCACGAGCACGGTCGTGGGGCTGGCGGCGGCCAGGCCCGCCAGCTGGTCGGCGAGGAAGTCCTGGATCGGGGCGGGAACGGGGTCGGCCTGGGCCGGCGTGGCGAGCAACGCGGCGCTGACCAGCACCGACAGGCTCCCCACCCCCAGGGCTCGACGGGCGGACCAGGTCATGGGGCTCCTCGGCGTCGTGGCGGGGCTGACGACCTGCCTGAACGACGCGAAGTGCGCTGGGTCACGCCTCCGCCGCGGATCGGGACCGTCCGGCGCGGTCGCGGGTGCGCCGGCCCCGTGCCGACCGCTATCCGGACAGCTCCGCCGCGTACCGCTGGGTCGGCCGCCCGGCCACGCCGTCGGCCAGGACCGCGGCGACGTGCTCGCGGGCCGGGCCGACCAGGCGGGCGCGGACGTCGGTCCAGGCGTCGCAGAGCTCCTGGCCCGGCCAGCCGGGCGGCCGCAGGGCGGCGGGCAGGATCGGGTACTCGGTGAGCAGCCGGCGCAGCTCGGCCAGCAGTCGCAGGTGCAGCACCAGGGCGCTGCCGCCATCCGGCGGGGGCGAGTCGGCTGCGGTCTGCAGCCGGCCCAGCAGCGCCCGGTACCCGGCCTCGACCTCCGAGAGGTCCCAGCACCGGGCCATGAGCTCGACGTCGGAACCGGCGGTGCCGCCGGACACCCGGGCGGTGAGCAGGTCCAGGCGGGCCAGCGGTTCCCCCGCGAGCTCGGCCCGGACGTCCTGCAGGGACCCGCTGTGCGGCGACACCCACGTGGCCGGGGCCAGCGGACCGAAACCGTGCCGGGTCAGCGTCCGCCGCACCCGCTCGCGGGCGGCCCGCTCGGACTCCGGCACGGTGTAGATCACCATCCCCCAGTAGCCGTCCCACGGCTTCATCCGGTCGTCCAGCCGCGCCTGCCGCTCCCGGACCATGGCTCGCAGCCGCTCGGTGGGGGTGTAGAGGGTCTCCCGGCCGCGGCGGGACGCGGCGAGCAGGCCGGCCCGGCGCAGCGCCGCGGTCGCCATGCGGGTGGTGGGCTCGGCGACGCCCAGATCCCCGAGGAGGTCGACGAGGGACTGCAACCGGACCGGTTCCTGCGTGACGGCGTCGACGTGCTCGGCGAAGAGGTCGATGACGAGGTCACGCACGCTCATGGCGGTCCTTTCGGCGCTCCGGTCGCCCGGCGCCACGCGGGGACGACGTCCCGGCCCAGGGTGGTGTCCGGGGCGTTTCCCCCAGGCGGGAGGATGGCACCCGTGCCGCCCGCCGTTGCCAGCAGGTCCTCCCGGTGACGCCCGTGCTGGTGGTGGTGGTGACGGTGGTGGCGGTTCTGCTGGCCGGCGCCGGGCTGGCCTCGACGCTCGCGCGGCGCCGGATCGGCCTGGTGCACCTGGCCGGCGCCGCGGTGCTCGAGGCGGTGCTCCTGCTGCAGACCGCCGTCGCCGCGGTGGCGCTGGCCGGGGGCGAGCGGCCGGCCGATCTACCGACGTTCCTCTCCTATCTCGCCGGCGTGCTGCTGGTCCCGGTCGCCGGGGTGCTGTGGGCCCGCACCGAGGGCAGCCGGTGGGCCGGCACGGTGCTGGCGGTGGCCGCGCTCGCCGTCGCGGTCATGGTGTGGCGGCTGCTGCAGCTCTGGGAGGCACCGGGTGGCTGAGCCGGTGGGGGAGCGGGCAGCGGACCGGGCCCGGGGCGGGACGGCGGAGGCCGGCGACGGCTCGGGCGCCGGCCGCGTCCTGGTCGCCGTCTACGGCGTCTTCACCCTGGCCGCGGGCGCGCGGGCGACCGTGCAGCTGGCGACCCGCTTCGAGGAGGCCCCGGTCGCCTACCTGCTGTCCGCGCTGGCCGCCGTCGTGTACCTCGTCGCGACGATCGGGCTGGCCCGCGGCGGGCGGGTCGGGCGGCGCACCGCCCTGGTCGCCTGCTCCGTCGAGCTCGCCGGCGTGCTGGTCGTCGGCACGCTGTCCCTGGTCGACCGGGCCACCTTCCCCGACGAGACGGTGTGGTCGGTCTACGGCCAGGGCTACCTGTTCATCCCGCTGGTGCTGCCGGTCCTCGGGCTGCTGTGGCTGCGGCGCCGGGCGGGGGCGACCACCGCGGCCGGGCCACCGGCTCCCGGCGCCGCGGCGGA
>DATAAV010000120.1:0-24584 GCA_036259935.1 Geodermatophilus sp.
ATCAGGCCGCCCACCACGGCAGTGCGACGCCTCGTCATACCGGACACGGATCCCCCAAACCGACGGGGCACCGCGGGGCGAGTGCCCGGTGAGTGGTCCCGGCATTGAAGCGGCCCCGCCGCAGCCCGGGCCATGTCCCGGCCTTTCGGCGAACAGACGTTCCGGAACGAGTGAGCGCGCCGTCACGGTCCGCCCGGCGCTGCTCACCCCTCCGCGCGTGGGGAACCCGCCGGCGGACGGGTGCCGCGCCGTTGTCCCGCCACGGGGCCCGCGGGCAGACTGCGGCGGACCCAGGAGGATCGGCACGGAGTCAACGGGGGGCCGGGACCATGGCGCAGGTCGCGATCGCGTGCCAGGGCGGCGGCAGCCACTCCGCGTTCACCGCGGGGGTGCTGCAGCGGCTGCTCGCCGCCCCGGATCATCAGGTCGTCGCGCTGTCGGGCACGTCGGGCGGCGCGGTGTGCGCGCTCCTGGGCTGGTACGGCCTGCTCACCGGCGGGCCGGCCGAGGCGGGCCGCCTGCTGGAGGAGTTCTGGCGGGACAACTCGGCGACCACGCCGGTCCAGCGCGCGATGAACCTCTGGCTGGTGGGCGTGACCCGGCTGGAGGGGCGGGTGGCCCTGCCGGTGGTGAGCCCCTACGCCTATCCGGAGGTGGCCCGGGCGGCCCTGACCGACCTCCTGAGCCGCCACGTCGACTTCGACCGGGTCGCCCGGCTGCAGGAGCCGGCGGACGAGGACCGGCCGCTGCTGCTGGTCGGTGCCGTCGACGTCGCCAGCGGCGCGCACCGGGCGTTCTCCAGCCGGCGGGGCGAGATCGGCCTGGACGCCGTCCTCGCCTCGGCCGCCGTGCCGCCGCTGTTCCGCGCCGTCCACGTGGACGGCAGCTACTACTGGGACGGCCTGTTCAGCCAGAACCCGCCGGTGCGCGAACTGCCCAACGCCGGACCGGAGGAGATCTGGGTGGTCCGGATCAACCCGCTGCGCCGCGCGACCGAGCCGAAGACGGTGGCCGACATCGCCGACCGGCGCAACGAGCTGTCGGGCAACCTCTCGCTCGAGCAGGAGCTGTTCTTCATCCGCAAGACCAACGAATGGGCCGACCGGCTCGGGCCCCCGTACCGGCACATCGAGGTGCGGGAGATCGCTCTCGATCTGGACCTCGACGTGGCCAGCAAGCTCGACCGCCGGCCCGCCTTCATCCGCCGGCTGGTCGACGAGGGCCGGGAGCAGGCCGAGCGCTTCCTGGCCGGGCTGCCCGGCTGAAGGCGGACGGCCCGCGCCTCTCCCGGTGCGCAGGCCGCCTCGGTCAGCGCTGGTGGAGGTCATCCGGCCCGGCCGATCCGTCGAGAGCGTCGGGCCGGCCAGCCTCAGGACGGCGGACACCTCCGCCGTGGTGGCCGGGAAGTCGACCGCGTCGGGCGGGCGGGAGAACAGCGGGGTGGCGTCGCGGGCGTAGGGGCGACCTCGCCCGCGCGGTGTCGCACGTGGTCGCGGCCGACGACGGACTCGAGCTCCGCCAGGACCTCAGGATCCAGTGCCATGGAACGTTCGGCCCCCGCTACCCGCGCCCGACGTAGGGCATCGCGGTGGCCAGCACGGTCAGGTTCGCGACGTTCGCGCCCAGCGGCAGGCCGGCCATGTAGACGACCGCACGCGCCACGTCCTCGACCGCCATCCTCGGCTCGGGCCGGACGCTGCCGTCGGCCTGCCGGACCCCGGCCGCCATGCGCTCGGTCATCTCGGTCGCGGCGTTGCCCACGTCGATCTGGCCGCAGGCGATGTCGTAGGGCCGGCCGTCGAGGGACGTCGACTTGGTCAGCCCGCTGATGGCGTGCTTGGTCGCCGTGTACGCCGTGGACATCGGCCGCGGGACCTGGGCGGAGATGGACCCGTTGTTGATGATGCGGCCGCCCCGTGGCTCCTGGGCGCGCATGACGCGGAAGGCCTCCCGGGTGCACAGGAACGCTCCGGTGAGGTTGACCGCCACGACCGCCTGCCACTCGGCCAGCGGTACGGCGTCGATCTCCCGCTCCGGCGCGAACCGGCCCGCGTTGTTGAAGAGCAGGTCCACCCGCCCGTAGGCCCCGACGACCTCGTCGAACAGCGCCCGCACCGACGCCTCGTCGGTCACGTCGGTCGGCACCGGGTGCAGCCGGTCCGCGTCACCGCGCCCGGCCACCGCGTGCAGCGGCTCCGGACGGCGGCCGGCCAGGACGACCCGCCAGCCCTCGCCGGCAAGGGCCAGGGCCGTGGCCGCACCGATGCCGCTGCCCGCGCCGGTGACGACGGCGACTCCGTCGCGCACGGTCAGCGTTGCCCGGGCGGCACGACGGTGAGCGTGACGCCGTCGGCGATCCGGTAGGGGTTGGTGGCCACCAGGCCGCCGACGACCCGCCGGAGGCGGGAGACCTCCGCCCGCGCGGTCACGCAGTGCTCCTCGTCGCCGAACAGGGCGGTGCTCAGCCGGGCGGCGGTCAGGCCGCCGCGGCCGGCCCGGTGCAGCAGCGTGAGGACCTCGGCCTGCCGCCGGGTCAGCGTGGTCCGCCAGGGAGCGGCGCCGGACCGCACCTCCAGCACCGGGGAGCCGGTCAGGTCCAGCGCGGCCACGACGGGCTCCTCGGCCGCGCGGGGCCGCACCAGCCAGCCGTCGCCCAGCCGCTCGGGCGTGCACAGCCCCAGGCCCGGGACGGCCATCACCCGGTCGGCCCGGGGCACCTCCACGCGGTCGCGGGCCGCGATGCCCGAGCGGTGGGCCACCCAGCCGTCGTCGTCGACCAGCAGCAGCGGGCCACGCACCGTGGCCAGCGCGCCCTGGACCGACTGCCGCAGCCGCTCCAGGCGCTGCTCGTGGTGCCGCCACAGCCGGGACTCCGCGAGCCGGACCGCCGTCTCGACCAGGGCTGCGATGACCGGGTGCAGGGTCAGCGCGGGGCCACTGACGTCGACCACGCCGAGCAGTTCCCCGGTGCACGGGTGGTGGATCGGCGCGGCCGTGCAGTACCACGGGTGCTGGGCCTGCTCGAAGTGCTCGGCGGAGAACAGTTGCACCGGGGCCGCCTCGGCCAGCGCCGTCCCGATCGCGTTGGTGCCCACCGCCTGCTCGGTCCAGCGGGCGCCCTCGGAGAAGCCGAGCAGGTCGGCCCGCCGGCGCACGGCGGCCGAGCCCTCCCGCCAGAGGATCACCCCGTCGGCGTCGGTGACCACCATGAGGAACGGCGAGGCGTCGGCGACGCTGCCCAGCACCTGGCGCAGCTCGTCGATGACCGAGGACAGGGGTGACCGCCGGCGGCGCTCCGCCACCTGGGCGAAGGGCAGCCCGTCGCGGGCGTTGGCACCGGCGGGGTCGAGTCCGAGCGCGAGGACGCGCGACCACGACCGGGCGACCACGCCACGCGGACGGACCGGCGGGCGACCCCCGCCGAGAACCGCGTCGTGCACGCGCACCAGGACCCGCGCGTGCTGCGACAGGTCCGTGCCGGGGGCGATCGCCGAGAAGCCGGCCACGTCCACCTCCCCATCGGGCGTCCGCCCCGGTGCCGGGACGCAACACGCTGCAACGCTTCCCCGGCCCGCCGCGGGGCGCTGTGCTCTGCATCACACCATGCACAGCCCTAGCCGCAGGGAGGACACCGCATGACGCAGACCCTCGATGCACCTCCGCGCACCGCCGCCGACCGGGCGGACGCATGGCTGTCCGGCTTCGAGGAGGCGCTGCGCGACCGGGACGTCGCGCGCGCCGCCGGCATGTTCGCCCCGACGAGCTTCTGGCGCGACCTGATCGCCTTCTCCTGGAACATCACCACGGTCGAGGACCCCGCCGGCGTCACCGACCTGCTGACCGAGACCCTCGACCGCACCGATCCCCGGTTCTTCGCCGTGGAGGAACCGCCGGAGGAGGCCGACGGCGTCCTCACCGTCTGGTTCACCTTCGAGACCGCCGTCGGCCGCGGACGAGGGATCGCCCGGCTGGTCGACGAGGCCGGCGAGGACCGGGCGTGGACCTTCCTCACCACGCTGCACGAGCTGAAGGGCCACGAGGAGCCCCGCGGCCCGGCCCGGCCGATGGGCGCCGAGCACGGCGTGAACAAGCAGAGGCTGACCTGGCTGGAGCGCCGGCAGAAGGAGGAGGCCGAGCTCGGGGTCTCCACCCAGCCCTACGTGCTGGTCATCGGCGGCGGCCAGGGCGGCATCGCGCTGGGCGCCCGGCTGCGGCAGCTCGGCGTCCCCAGCCTCGTCGTCGACAAGCACGCCCGGCCCGGCGACCAGTGGCGCGGCCGGTACAAGTCGCTGTGCCTGCACGACCCGGTGTGGTACGACCACTTGCCCTACCTGAAGTTCCCGGACAACTGGCCGGTGTTCTCGCCCAAGGACAAGATCGGCGACTGGCTGGAGTCCTACGTCACGGTCATGGAGGTGCCGTACTGGGGCGGCACCGTGGCGACGCAGGCGACGTACTCCCCGGAGAAGGGGGAGTGGACCGTCGAGGTGGAGCGGGAGGGCGCGCCGCTCACCCTGCGCCCGAAGCACGTGGTGCTGGCCACCGGGATGTCCGGCAAGCCGAACATCCCGGTCATCCCCGGGCAGGACGTCTTCCGTGGCGACCAGCAGCACTCGTCGGCCCACCCCGGCCCCGACGCCTACGCCGGCAAGCGGGTGGTCGTCGTCGGCAGCAACAACTCCGCCTTCGACATCTGCGGCGCCCTCTGGGAGCACGGCGCCGACGTCACGATGGTCCAGCGCTCCTCGACGCACATCGTCAAGAGCGACACCCTCATGGAGATCGGGCTCGGCGCGCTCTACAGCGAGGAGGCGGTGGCCAACGGCATCACCACCGAGAAGGCGGACCTGATCTTCGCCTCGATCCCGTACCGGGTGCTGCCCGAGGTGCAGAAGCCGCTGTACGAGCAGATGCGGGAGCGGGACGCCGACTTCTACGCCCGGCTGGAGAAGGCCGGCTTCTGGCTCGACTGGGGCGACGACGGCTCCGGGCTGTTCATGAAGTACCTGCGCCGCGGCTCCGGCTACTACATCGACGTGGGCGCCGCCGACCTGGTGGCCGACGGCCAGGTGAAGCTGGTCCACGGCCAGGTCGACCACCTCACCGAGGATGCCGTCGTCCTCGACGACGGGACCGAGCTGCCGGCCGACCTGGTGGTCTACGCCACCGGCTACGGCTCGATGAACGGCTGGGCCGCCGACCTCATCAGCCAGGAGGTCGCCGACAGGGTCGGCAAGGTCTGGGGCCTGGGCTCGGACACCACCAAGGACCCGGGCCCGTGGGAGGGCGAGCAGCGCAACATGTGGAAGCCCACCCGGCAGGAGGCGCTGTGGTTCCACGGCGGCAACCTGCACCAGTCGCGGCACTACTCGCTCTACCTGGCCCTGCAGCTCAAGGCCCGGTACGAGGGCATCCCCACCCCGGTCTACCGCCTGCAGGAGGTGCACCACCTCCGCTGACCCGCGCCGGCGCCCCCACGTTCCGGGCGGGGTGCCGACCCCGCCGTGAACCGCACCCCACGCAGCGCCGCCGGGAACGGGAGCCGGCCGGTCCTCGCCGGGGTCGCGGCCAACCTCGCGGCGGGGACGCTGTTCGGCTGGAGCCTGGTGTCGTCGGATGCGGCGGCGGGCGTGGGGATGTCCCACGGCGCCGCTGCCGCCGTGTTCGCCACGGCGATCGTGGTCTTCGCCGGCGTCCTGCCGGCGGTGGGCCCTGCCCAGCGCCGATGGGGCGGCCGCCGGCTGCTGTACCTGGCGGCCGGGGTCGGCGCCGGCGGGCTGCTCCTCGCGGCGGCCGCCCGCGGCCCCCTGGCCCTGTGGGCGGGGATCGGGCTGCTCTTCGGCGCCGCCAACGGGGTGGGCTACGGGGTCGCCGTGGGGCTGGCCGCCCGGACGCCGGAGCAGCGCCGGGGGACGGCGACCGGCCTCGTCGTCGCCGCCTACGCCGCCGGGCCGGTCCTGCTGGGCCTGGTCGCGCCCGCCGCGCTGCGGTCCGTCGGCTGGCGGCCCTGCCTGGCCGGGCTGGCCGTCGTCGTCGCCGCGCTCCTGGTGCTCGCCGCCCGGCTGGCTGCTCCGGACGGGACCGGGCCCGGGGACCGGGGGAGCCGGGGAGAGCGCCCGCCGCGCCGGGCGGTGATCCTGCTGTGGCTGGTCTTCGCCGGCGGCACCGCCCCCGGACTGGCGCTCTTCGCGCACGCCGTCCCCTTGGCCGCGGACCGGCAGCTGAGCCCGCAGGCCGCCGGCCTGGCCGTCTCGGCGCTGGCCGCGGGGAATCTGGCCGGACGATTGCTCGCCGGGTGGTGGTCGGACCGGATCGGCCGGCTGCCGGCCCTCGCCGTGGCGCTGGCGACCGCCGCGGTCGCCGTCGGCGGGCTGGCCGTCCCGGCGTCCCCGGTGGTGCTCGCCGGCTTCCTCGCCGCGGGAACCGCCTACGGTGCGGTGTCCTCGCTGGTGCCGGCGGCGACCGCCGACCGGGTGGGCGCGGACGCCTTCCCGGCCGCCTACGGCAGGGTCTTCACCGGCTGGGGGTGCGCCGGCCTCCTCGCCCCGCTGGCCGGCTCCGCCCTCCTCCGCCTGCAGGACCAACAGCCTGCCCTGCTCGGCCTGGCCGCCGCACCGCTGATCCCGGCGGCGGTGGCGGTGCTCCTGCTGCGGCAGCGCGCTCCCCGGGAGGCGGGAGCCTGACGGCCCGCCGGGCACCCCTCGACCCGTGCCGGTCGCCCTTGAGGACCGCTCGGCGCGGGGGTAAGCCTCGGGGAGGCGTGTTCGCGGAGAGGGACGCGGTGAGCGAGACCTTCAGCCTGGGACGCATCGCCGGCATCCGTGTCGGCGTGAACGCGAGTGTGCTGGTGATCCTGGTGATCATCGCCGGCGGCCTCGCGCTGGGACGGCTGCCGCTGGTGCTGCCCGGCCGGAGCACGGCCGCGTACCTCCTCGCCGGTGTGCTGGCCGCCGTGGCGTTCCTGGCGTCCCTGCTCGCGCACGAGCTGGCCCACGCCGTCGTCGCGCGGCGGAACGGGGTCGAGGTCGAGGGCATCACGCTGTGGCTGCTGGGGGGCGTGGCACGGCTGAAGGGCGGGGCCGCCTCCCCGGGCGCGGAGTTCCGGATCGCCGGGGTCGGGCCGCTGACCAGCCTGGTCCTGGGCGTGGGCTTCGGGCTGTGCGCGGTGCTGGCACGTGCCGTGGTCGGGATCGGGCTGCCGGCGGCGGTGCTGGAGTACCTGGCGGTCATCAACGTGGTGCTCGCGGTGTTCAACCTCGTCCCGGCCGCTCCGCTCGACGGCGGGCGTCTGCTGCGGGCGTACCTCTGGTGGCGGCGCGGGGACGCGTGGTCCTCGGCGGTCACGGCCGCGCGGGCCGGGCGGCTGTTCGGCTTCGCCCTCGTGGCGCTCGGCTTCCTGGAGGTGGTCACCGGCGACGGGTTCGGAGGGCTGTGGCTGGCGCTCGTCGGGCTGTTCCTGGTCAACGCCGCGACGGCCGAGGAGCAGCAGGCGCAGGTGTCCGCCCGGCTGGCCGGGCTGACCGTGGAGCGCGTCATGAGCAGCCCGGCGCTGACGGCCGACCCCGACCTTCCCGTCGAGCAGTTCCTCCACGAGGTCGCGCTCGTGCAGCGCTTCAGCACCTACCCCCTGGTCGACGCCGGCGGCGCCCTCGTCGGCCTGGTGACGCTCAACCGGCTGCGCACGGTGCCGCCCGCCGCCCGCCTGTCCACGCGGCTGCGGGACATCGCCTGCCCTCTGCCGGAGATCCCCGTCGTCTCCCCGAAGGACTCACTGCCCGACCTGCTGCCGCGCCTGGCCGGGGGCAGCGACGGGCGGGCGGTGGTCGTCGACCGCGGGCGGGTCGTCGGGGTCCTGTCACCGAGCGACGTCGCGCGGACCCTGCAGTTGATCGATCTGGGCGCGTTCGACCGGTACCGCGCCGCGGGGGGCGGCGCGGACGTCATGGGAAGGCCCGACCCCCGGCGGGACTGAGGGGCGCCGGTCCGGGTCAGGTCCCCGCTGGCCCGGCAAAGGGGGCCACGGTGAACCACGCGTCGTCCAGATCGTCGTGCGTGTGCCCGGACCACTCGAGGATGACGACGTAGAGCAGCTTGTCCTGGGACTGGAAGGTGATCCACTGCCAGGCGTAGTCGAAGTCGCCGCCGCTGAGGTAGCGCACCCCGGCGCGGGCGCCGTCGTGGAACCAGGTCTCGGGGGAGTCCGGCGCGTCGGCGGCGGCCATCTCGGCCCGCCGCGCGTCGCGCGCGGCGAGGTCCGGATAGTGGGCCACCTCGGCCGTGATGCCGTTGGGGTACTGGCAGGTGATCCCCACGTCGGCGTGCACGTCCAGGTCGAACACCGTCGGGGCGCAGGTGCCCCCGCCCCATCCGGTGTCCTCCATCGACGCGGGCAGCAGGCGCGGGAAGTCCTCGACGATGAACTGCACCTCGCCCCAGGCGCCACTGCCGGCGCCGGACGCCGTCGACCCGGCGGCGACGGCCGAGCCCTCGGTCGACGGGCCGCTGCCGCCTGCCGCGTCCCCGCCGGGGTCCGTGCCGCCCCGCACGGCGACCAGCGCGACCCCCGCCGCCACGAGCACCGCCGCGCCCCCGGCGAGGACGGCGGCGGTGCGGCTCCTGCGGGCGGGACGGGCGCCCTGGGGCGGGGGAGGCGGCGGGCCGACCCGGCCGACGACGGTCTCCGGCGCCGGGAGTCGGGCGGGCCAGCACGCCCGGGCGGCCGCGACGAACTCGGCGCAGGAGCCGAACCGCTCCCGCGGGTCCTTGGCCAGCGCCCGCGCCAGCACGGCGCTCAGCGGCGGCGGCAGGTCCGGGCGCAGCGTCCGGACGTCGGGAGGAGCCAGGTGCATCACCGCGAAGAGCAGCGCCGGCAGGTCGTCGCGCTCGAAGACGCGCCGGCCGGTGAGCAGTTCGAAGAGGACGGCGCCGAGGGCGTACACGTCCGCCCGCGGATCCAGGGCCGCTCCGGCGATCTGTTCGGGAGCGGCGTAGGCGAACGAGGCCAGGACCTCGCCCTCGCGGGTCAGGGCCACCGAGCCGTCCATCGCGCGGCTGATGCCGAAGTCGGTGAGGACGGCGCGCTCGCCGCCGCCCGGCTGAGGGGCGAGCAGGATGTTGGCCGGCTTCACGTCACGGTGCAGCAGCCCGCAGGAGTGCGCGTGGTCGAGGGCCTCGCCGACGGCCGCGACGACCGCCAGCGCCCGGTCGGGCGGGAGCGGACCCTGCTCCTCGAGGATCCTCGCCAGGTCGGTTCCCGGGACGTACTGCATCGCCATCCACAGCAGCCCGCCCTCCTGGCCCCGGTCCAGGACGTCGGCCACGTTCGGGTGGGAGAGCCGGCACAGCAGTTCGGCCTCCCGCTCGAAGCGGGCGCGCATCTCCGGGGTGGCCGCCAGGCCGACGTGGAGGATCTTCAGCGCGACGTCCCGCGGCAGGGTGGGGTGCCGGGCGAGATAGACCGCGCCCATGCCGCCGCTGCCCAGCATGCGCCGGATCTCGTAGCCGCCGACGCGCGTGCCGACAGGTAGGTCCACCGGGCCCCCGTGCAGTCCGGCCGCGTCCGCCGCGGATCGCGTCGAGTATCGGCAGCCGGCCCGACGGCGTCCACACCCGTCGCCCGTCGGTGCGGCGGAAGCTGGCCGGGCCGTCGGCCAGGTGGTACGACGGCGGACGGAGGTCCTCCCGGTCGATCGCCCGCCGCACAGGGAGGGGGACGTGGACTGGCTCTCCGCCCCGGACTACTGGGCGAGCCGGCTGGTGTTCACCCGCGGGCTCGCGCTGATCTACCTGGTCGCCTTCGTGGCGGCGCTGCTGCAGTTCCGGCCGCTGATCGGCACCTCCGGGATGCTGCCGGTCCCGCGCTTCCTGGCCCGGACGCCGTTCGGCCGGTCGCCGAGCCTGTTCCACCTGCACTGGTCGGACCGGTTCTTCGCCGCCTGCTGCTGGGCAGGCCTCGTCCTGTCGGGGGCCGCGCTGGTCGGCCTGGTCGAGCGGGCGCCGCTCTGGGCGTGGATGGCGGTGTGGGCCCTGCTGTGGGCCCTGTACCTGTCGATCGTCAACGTGGGCCAGGTCTGGTACGGCTTCGGCTGGGAGTCGCTGCTGCTCGAGGCGGGCTTCCTGGCGATCTTCCTGGGGCCGGCGCACGTCGCGCCGCCCACCGTGCTGCTGTGGCTGCTGGCCTGGCTGCTGTTCCGGCTGGAGTTCGGCGCCGGCCTGATCAAGCTGCGCGGTGACCCCTGCTGGCGGAACCTGACCTGCCTGCGCTACCACCACGAGACCCAGCCGATGCCCAACCCGGCGAGCTGGTGGTTCCACCACCTCGGCCCGCGCTGGCACACCGTCGAGGCGCTGGGCAACCACGCGACCCAGATCGTCGTCATCTGGGGCGTGTTCGCCCCCCAGCCGATGGCGACCGTGGCGGCGCTGGTCGTCATCGCGACCCAGGGCTACCTGGTGATCAGCGGCAACTTCGCCTGGCTGAACTGGCTCACGATCGTCCTGGCGACGTCGGTCGTGGACGGCCGGGTGTGGGAGGCGGTGCTGCCGGTCGCCCCGCCGGCGGACCTGGCGGCCCCCTCGTGGCACACGACCCTCGTCGTGGTGGTCGCCGCCGGGCTGCTCGCGCTGAGCTGGCTCCCGGCGCGCAACCTGCTGTCGCGGCGGCAGCTGATGAACGCCAGCTTCGAGCCGCTGCACCTGGTCAACACCTACGGCGCCTTCGGCTCGGTGACCCGCAACCGCTACGAGGTGATCGTCGAGGGCACCGACGACCCGCATCCCGGGCCCGACACCGTCTGGCAGGAGTACGAGTTCCGCGGCAAACCGGGCGACGTGCGGCGTCGGCCGCCGCAGGTCGCGCCCTACCACCTGCGGCTGGACTGGCTCATGTGGTTCGTCGGCATCGACCCCGGCTACGGCGCCCGCTGGCTGCTGCCGTTCGTGCGGCTGCTGCTCGAGGGTGACCCGGCGACCCTGCGGCTGCTGCGCCGCTCACCGTTCCCGCCGGAGGCGCCCCCGGCGTTCGTGCGGCTGCGGCTGTTCCACTACCGGTTCACCACCCGGCAGGAACGGCGGGAGACCGGCGCGTGGTGGTCGCGCTCACCGGTCGGGGTGCTGCTGGATCCGGTGTCGTCGGAGCAGTTGCGGTCCCCGTCCCGGTGAGGTGCCGGTCAGGCGCTGGCCACGATGAGCCGGAGCGCCTCCTCGACGTACTCCTCGTTGAGCCGCTGCACGAGGTCCATCCGGTTCTCGGCCACGGCGGAGTTGACCTGCCAGATGTACTGCTCGTGGAGGGCGGTCAGCTGCTGCGGCATGGGGCCTGTCCTCTCTCTCGTTGCTACTCACGAGTATCCGCCGCTGCGCGACCCGCGCCCGCAGGACCGTCGGGCCGCTGCGATGCCGGTGGGGCGGAGGTCCGCTCGCATCGGGACCGTGTAATCGCTGGTAGCGGCGGGGTCCGGGGCCCGGGACCGGTCGTGCGGCCCGGGCGCCGCGGAGCCGGATGCGCTCCGGACGGCGGAGTCGGTGACCGAGGTCTCGTGTGATCCGGAACGCGCACCGGCCCGCCGCGGTCAGGCGGCCGGGTGGTCGACCGCTGCGCAGCCGTGACATCGTGCGGGCGGAAGGCGGCAGCGCCGTGGGTCTCCGTCGGGGAAGGTCGGGATGAGGCAGCAGTTGACCGAACGGCTCCATTTCCTGCGGTCCTTCGTGACCAACCCACGGCAGGTGGGAGCGGTCCTGCCCACGTCCCGGTGGGCGGTGCGGGACATGCTCGACCTCGCCGACGTGCCGGCCGCCGACTTCGTGGTCGAGCTCGGCGCCGGGACGGGCGTGGCCACGAAGGAGATCCTGGCCCGGCTGCGCCCGGACGCCCGGCTGCTGGCGCTGGAGATCGATCCCCAGCTGGCGCGCCTGCTGGAGGCCGGTTTCGACGATCCGCGGCTCCAGGTGGTGTGCGGCTCGGCGGAGCACCTGGAGGAGTACCTGGACGGGGCCAAGGCCGACGTCGTGGTCTGCGCCCTGCCCTTCACCTCGCTCGAGCCCGGCCTCCGGCGTCGTCTCCTCGATCACCTGCCCCGGGCGCTCTCCGGCCGTGGGGTGGCCCTGGTCATCCAGTACTCCCCGCTCGTGGAGCCCGAGCTGCGCAAGCGCTTTCCCTCGGTCCGCCGGCGGATCTCCGTGCTCAACGTGCCCCCGGCGTTCCTGTTCGCCTGCTCCCACCAGGACGACGGGGAGTCGACCGGGCCGCGGTGACCCGTCCGGACGGCGGCCGTCGGGGTGAGCCGGCTACCGGCGGGGCGGCGCCGGCGGGAGATCGGGGCCGGTGATCATCCGCAGCGCCTCCTCCATGTAGGCGTCGCACAGCTGCGCCACGAGATCGGCCCGGTCCTCGGCGACGGCGAGGTTGACCTGCTCGACGTAGTCCTCGTGCAGCCGGCCCAGCCGCTCGGGAAGGTCCGGGCGGCCCTCCGGATCCTCATACGCCGGGAGCACCGGCCGGACCGGCCGCGGCCCGGGAGGAGCCGGGTGCGCCGCGGCCCGGTGCCTGTGCAGTCCGAGCATCCAGGTGACACCGAGCACGGACGTCGTCAGCACGGACGCGGTGACGGCCGGCGCCGGATCGAGCAGGGCCCAGCCCAGCGCCAGGGCGAGCGCGACGGCCAGCAGCGCGCACACCCCTCGGGGGGCGCGGAGGCGGGACGGGGCGCGGCCCGCGCGGGAGGTCGGCGAGGGCATCGTTCCCCCTTCCTCTCCGCGGAATGATCCGCCGGCACGGAGGTGGTGTCACGGGTCCCGGGCACCGCCCGGAGCGGACGCTGCGCCGGTCCCGGGAGGGCCGTCGTCCGCACGGCACCGTCCCCCGGAAGAGGGACATGCCCCGTCGGCTCCTGACCGGCGCGGGAGCTGCGGGCACTCTGGGCGGCATGAGCAACCCGGTCCGGAAGTACGACTTCACGGTCGACGGCTCCGTCGTCGTGGACGACGCCACCGTGAAGTCAGCCGTCCTGGGTCAGGTGGGGAACGAGATCCCGGAGCTCGCGGGCGGACGGCTGCAGGACCTCGCGTTCGAGGCGCACAGCCGGGTGCTCGGCGTCATCAACGGGTCCGAGCTCAGCGACCTGATGGTGGTGTTCCTGCAGACGGCCATCAGCCGAGGCCTGTTCGACGGGCTCTCGGGGGCCACGGTCATCGTCGGCCCGGTACACGTCACCGCCCGGTCGAAGCCGGAGCGGACGGGCGAGGGCGGCTGACGGCGTTGTCCAGTCCCTCCGCCATGAGCCGGTGCACGTCGCTCTCCCGGTCCCTGCAGGCCGTGGGGGCGGGAGTAGCGTCGTCCGCGTGGCAGCCCTCCGCCGGCTGGACGGGTCGACGTACATGGGGCTGGACGACCACGTCTGCTGGACCTTCTCCGGCGCGCGGGACTTCTCCGCCGTGGTGCTGCCATGACCAAGATGCGTCCGACCGGCGACTGGGACGGCACCGCCTTCGCCCACGAGGCCTTCTGCTTCACCACCGATCGCGAGCTCGTGGACCGGGTGGTGCCGTTCGTCGACGAGGGGCTGTCCCGGGGGGAGCCCGTGCTCGTCGTCGCCGGCGAGCGCGTGCGGACACTGCTCGGCGAGGAGCTCGGCCGCGACGTGCACCGGCTCGCGACCTTCGCCGCCGCGGAGACGTGGTGGCGTGGTGGGCACGGCACGCTGCACGCCTACGACCGCGACCTGCGGGTGCTGCGGGCCGCGGTGCCGAGCTGGCGGCTCGCCGCCGAGCCGGTGTGGCTGGCCCGCGACGAGGGACGGGAGTGGAGCCGCTTCGAGGCCGTCGCCAACCGCTGCTACGCCGCCATGCCGTACTACAGCCTGTGCCTGCACGACCGGCAGCGGCTGCCGGCGTCCGTCCTCGACTCGGTCGCCCGCACACACCCGCTCACCTGGGGTGGCGAGGCACCGGTGGCCGCGGAGGCCTACGAGGATCCGCAGGAATTCCTCCGCTCGGTCCAGCCGGAGTGGCGCGAGCGTCCGGCGGACGCGGCCGTCGTCACGGTGACCAGCCCACGGGACGCGCGCCGCGCGGTCTCGGCCGCGCTCGCCCACGGCTGGCCGGCCCGGGCCGACGACATCGTCCTGGCCACCCACGAGGTCGTGACCAACGCGCTGCGCGTGGCCGGGGCGGCCGAGGTGGCGTCCTGGACCGAGGACGGGACCCTGGTGGTCGAGGTGAGCGACCGCGGGCCCGGGCTGCCCGACGAGACCCGCGGCTACGTGCCGCCCGACGACGATCTCCGGGGCGGCCGCGGGATGTGGCTGGCGTGGAGCCTGGCCGACGACGCCGCCGTCGCCCCCGGCCGCCCGGGCACCGGCATCCGGCTCTACTTCCACCGCTGAGGGTTCGGGGGCGCGGCGGGGCGTCAGGCCGGTCTGCTCAGCAGTTCGCGCAGCGTGTCGTCGATGAACTTGTTGTCGGGAGCGTGCAGGCCGAGGCCGGCGAAGTGCCCCCAGATCGTGTCGATGACGCGGACCTCACCGTTCGCGATGAACTGCGACGCCCACTCCTCGTCCTCGGGCGGGAAGTACAGGTCGGTCCGCGCGGGCATGGACACCAGCGGGCAGCGGATCGAGCGCAGCGCCGCCTCGGTGTCCCCGTCGAACCCGGGGGTCTGGCCGACGTCTCCGTGCTCCCAGGTCCACAGCATGGCCAGCAGGTTGTTGGGGTCCCGGCCGTCGAGCCAGAAGCCCTCCCAGAAGCCGACCAGGAAGTCCTCGAGCGAGGAGTAGCCCGTCTGCCGGTACACCCGCTGCCAGTAGAACGCCTGGGAGAGCCCCCAGCCCGCGTAGATGCGGGCGAACGCGCGCAGCCCGGCCGTGGGCGGGGCGTCGGGGGAGTAGCGCCCGCCGGCGAAGACGGGGTCCAGGGTCAACGTCGCCCGCAGGCTCTTCAGGAAGACCTGGTTGTGCTCGCTGGTGCGGGAGGAGCCGACGATCGGCGCGGCCCGCTTCACCATGTCGGGATGGCTGACCGCCCACTGGTAGGTCTGGCCCGCACCCATGGAGGAGCCCAAAACCAGTTCCAGGGACTCGATGCCCCACTTCCGCGTGAGCAGCCGGTGCTGGGCCTCGACCTGGTCGTAGAAGGTGACCGGTGGGAAGTTGGGGCCGTCGAACGGGGGCGGGGTGTTGCTCGGGGACGTCGACAGCCCGTTGTTGATCTGGTTCGGGACGACGATGAAGTACCGGTCCGGGTCGCAGGCCATGCCCGACCCGATGCTCCACTCGTTCGCGTCGTGCCAGGCGCTGAACCACGTGGGGTGGAGGATCACGTTCGACTTGTCGTCGGCGAGCGTGCCGTAGGTCTTGTAGGCCAGCTGCGCGCCCCGCAGGGTCCCGCCGCGCTGGAGCAGGAGATCGCCCAGGTCGAACAGCTCGTAGTCCGTCGGTGCCGGCATGGTGCCTCCGTCCGCTTGGTGGCCTCCAGCCAGCCTGCAACCCGGGCAGCGGCGGTGGCAATGCTCCGCCGCGCGGCGGTGGAGGAGCCCGGCGGAGCAGGACTCCGGCGGCAGGTGCGACGTCCGGGGGTGCGGCGGGCTCCGAGCCCCGGGACCGATCGGCTCCCGGGCCGGCCCCGACCGCCCGTCGGTCACCAGCGCAGCGGATCGGTCACTCGTGACTGTGCCGTGCGGCAGGCGCGACAGTTTCCCCACGTGACGAGGGCCAGCGGTGTCGTGGGGCGACCGCACTCGGGACAGTCCACCGGCTGGTCGGAGCGGGCTCGGGCGTCGGTGAGCGCCCGGGTCCGCTCCTCGTGGAGTGCTCGGTCGCCCCGGCAGGGGCATCCGAGATGAGCTTCGGCGCAGAGTCCGACGTGGGCAGCGATGGGGTTTCCCTCTGGTCCAGGACGACGCTACGGAGGTCTACGCGCGGATCGGGCTCAGTGCTTCTTGCTCTGGGCGAGCCGGTCCGACTGCGACGTCGTATCGGCCTTGGCCTTGCGCTCGACGCGCTTCTCCTTGATGGACTTGCCGGACTTCTTCGACATCGACTGGCGGGGGGACTTGTCGGCCATGGCGAGCTCCCTCATCGGGAGCCCGAACGGCTCCGTGCGTGAACCGTACGCCCCCGCATCGCTCTGCTCGCCGATCTCTCGGCCTCGATGCCCGCGTCCGCATCGGGCGGTCCGGCGTCTTGGCTCAGGTCGGCTGCGCGCGGGTGGAGTGCCTGCGGCGGACCAGATGGCCCACCACAGTGGCGACGCAGGCGGTCAAGAACCACCACCGCGATGTCCGTCCGACCGGTTCGGGCGGTGCGGCGGGCCGGGACCTTTCGGCCGGTGGGGGCAGTGCGGCCGGTCGGGACCGTTCGGCCGGTTCGTGCAGTGCGGCCGATTGGGACCGTTCTGCCGGGACGCGTGCCGGTGCGCGCTGCTCCGGCACGGGGGCGGGCTCGGGCTGCTCCGGAGCGACGCCTGCCGGCTCGGCCGCCAGGGCCGCCTTCACCAGGGTGGGGACCAGGGGTTCGACGCGGTCGCCGTACTCCTCGTGCTCGACGGGCAGCCGCTGCACCTGGGCCTCCACGAGCACGACGAGCAGGATCGCGTAGAGCGGCAGGTGGCCGACCAGTTCGGTCACGCCGAGCAACGGCGCCGTCATCACGAACGGGATGCCGACCAGGACGACGGTGAGCCGCGGTAGTCGGCCTGCGAGCAGCAGGGCGGCGAGGGTCAGTTCCATCGTGGCCGCGAAGCCGATGAAGTCGGCGGCGCCGCCCAGGCCCAGCAGGCGGAAGATGTCGAACTTCGGGTGCAGGTCCAGGAAGGCCTGTGCCATCGCCGGGTTGAGCAGCTTCTCGGTGAAGGCGAGAACTCCGATGGCGATCGCGGCGAGCACCCGCATCACCAGGTTCGCGGTCGGGTTCACGATCGCCCGCCGCGTCGGGTCCACCTCGCGGCCGTGCGCCAGCGCCAGGTAGGCGGCGGCACCCAGCAGGTCCGCCCGCTCGAGCACCGGCTGGACCCCGTAGGCGAGCATTCCCAGCGGCCCGGCGGCCACCAGGAGTGCGGCGACCACGCGCCGGCGCCAGCCGACGATCAGCAGCACCGCGATGGCGACCTCGACGGCGCCGAGCAGCCGACCGAACTGGTTGTCCGGCAGCCTCATCGACGGCGCGAGGTAGCCGTCGATCAGGGCGGTGCCGATCAGCGCGAGCCCGATGCCCACGGAGAGGATCTCGGCCAGGTACGGCCGCAGCCGCACCAGCGGGTCGAGCGCCTTGAGCCGGGGTTCCCCCCACCGCGCCTGCACCAGCGCGAAGACCGCCACCGTGGCCACCGCGACGGCGATCGCCTGCACCGTCGCCCGCGACGTCAGCAGGTCCCACTGGAGCGGGAACCGGTGCGGATCGGGGACGAACCACGCCTCGTGGGCCAGGGGCGCAGTGGGACTTGCAAGGGGGTACATCGTGGACCTTCCGCTGGACGTCCGACCTGGTCGACGCCGCAGGGAAGCCCCGCGCATCGACCCGGGGGACCACCTCTGGCCCCCGTCTTCCGCCGCACGCGAACCGCGACGGATGCGGCACGATCACTACGCGCCTGCACATCCCCGTGCGGCCTCCAGGGTAGTGCCGCCCGGGTCCCCGGTCAGTGGCCGGCCCCGGTTTCTTCTGCTCGCCGGGGGCCTAGCGGTAGCAGTAGGAGTCCGACGACGCGTCGCCGCCCTGCAGCCGGGTCTGGTGCGGGCGCAGGCCGCGCCAGTCGGCGCCGTGCGGGAAGAACCGCTGGTCGAGCGTCAGTCCACCGGCCGCCGGATCGGTGTCGATCCTGGCCATCCACGACCCGACGCCCGCGGGGAAGAACTGGTCGTCCCAGGCGCCGTAGAGGGAGTTGGTGACGTAGATCCGCCGTCCGTCCCGGCTGACCTCGACCATCTGCGGACCGCCGGCCAGCGGCTCGCCGGACGCGGCCGGGTGAGCGGTTCTGCGGGCGACACCCCCGAGATGCACCGAGCCGACCTCGCGCGGGTGCGCCGGCTCCGAGACGTCGTACTGCTTGAGCTCGCCGGTGCCCCAGCAGGAGACGTAGAGCATCCGGTCGTCGACGGACAGGTCGATGTCGGTGACCAGCGGCGGCACCGCGCCGAACGGCTGCAGTGCCGGCGGCAGCTCGGCGGGGTCGGCCGGTTCGGCGGGGATGCTGATGACCTTGTCGGCCCTCCACTCGCCGCCGTCACGGCGCCATCGCCACACCGAGGCGGACAGGTCGGCGGTCGAGACGACGACGCCGACGAAGCCCCATGTGGCCTCGGGGTCGTGCGACGGTCGCAGCTCCAGGACCATCTGGTGCTCGGCGCCAAGATCGACGGTCTGCAGGTGGCGGCCGGCGGCGAGGTCCCAGAAGTGCAGCCGGTGGCCGTACTTGCCACCGAGGAGCAGCTCGGGCACCAGACCGTTCTCGACCATGGAGGGCGTGCCCCACTCGCTGGAGATCAGGGTGTTCTGGTTGAGGTGCCACCAGGCGTCGTAAGCCAGGTATTGCGGCCCGCGGGCGGTCTCCCAGGCGCGCAGCACGTCGAAAGTGTTGTGGTCGAGCAGGGCGATCCCGCCGGGACCGTCGTTGCCGTTCGCGCCGCCCAGGCAGGTGAGAAAGACGCCGTCCGGACCGCAGTGCAAGGTGTGCGGCCGCGAATAGCCGGCTGCGCCCGCCAACTCCTCGGCCTCGATCGTCTTGTGCCGCCGGGGAGAGCGGGGATCAGGCTGCGTGTCGTAGACGTGGATGCGCGAGCTGCGCAGACCGGGCAGCAGCAGGTAGCGGCGCTGCAGACCGTCGGCGCCCATGTCGTGCCCCTCGTGCTTGAGCGCGCTGGAGCAGGCGTTCCAGCCGAAGTGGTGCAGCTCGTCCCCGGTCGTCGGGAGCTCGGCCCAGCCGACGATGCTGCCGTACCGGTCGGAGGTGTCGTCCACGTCGACCACGGTCAGCGCATCCGGTTGCCGGCCGGCGCGGTCGAAGGCGACCACGTAGGCCAGCTTCTCGATCGGCGCGGCGATCGCCTCGGACGGACTGCGGTAGAAGGTCGGGTCCATCGCGCTGACGGGGGCCGCCCCGGGTGCGCCGCTGGTCTCGCTCATCGTCATCCACCCTCGACGGCACGGATGAGGCTGCCGATCCCCGTACCGGTGCAGCCTCCCGCGCGAGGACCGTCGGGGGAAGGGCCGTTCGCCCCGCTCAGCGGCCGCGGCGGTGAACCCGGAGCACCATCCCGTCGGCGCCGGCGAGGACGACGAGGTTGCCGCGGCGGAACCGGGTCCGCGACGGCGTGTTCGGGTCCGGGGAGACGTCGTCGGGCGCGTCGAGGCAGCGCTGGATGTCGGCGTCGGCGACCTGCATGCCGGTGGCGGCTTCCCGCGCGCCGCGGGTCATCCGCAGCGCTCCGGTCGGGCGGCGGTCGCCGGCCCGCGAGCGTTCGGTGGAGGTCGGCCACACGGAGGCGGGGATCGCGGCGTCGGCGGAGCGATCGTGGTCGTCGCCGAAGGAGGGTGGGGCGAGAAAGGTCAGGGCAGGTGCGGTCATGTGGGGTCGTCCAGACGTCAGGGGGCGGGGGCGGTCGGCCTCTCCGCGGTCGATGGGCGCGTGGTCAGCGCCGGGCTGCCCGGGCGCGCGTCGCGCCGCCGTCGGGCGGTAACCGATGGTGCGGGCACGGAGCGGTCCCGCGAGCCCCACGCTACGCGCCCGGCCACCGGCCCGCTGGAGGGTGCCGCCGCCGGGGAGCGCTCAGGCGCGGAGGACCGGAATCGCACCGTCGGGACCGTGGGACCTCATCCCGGTCGGCTGTCCCGCTCGCCGGTCCGATCAGGACAGGTCGGGCAGCACGGCGCTCACGCCTGTGCCGGAGAGCAGCCGCTCCACCGGCGCGGAGCGGCGGAGCACCACCGGCCGCCCGGCCCGCCCCGCAGCGTCCAGATGGTCGAGCAGCAGCTCCAGCGCCGGCGCGGACAGCGAGGTCACCGAGCCCGCGTCGATGGCCTCGACCGGCGCCGGCTCCCGGCCGTAGCGCCGCAGGAAGGAGTCGACAGCCGCCGCGTCGACCTCGCCGGCCAGGCACAGCACCCGCCCGCCGGCGGTGTTCAGCAGGCGCACCACGCCGCGCGCGGCCGCCGGGCCCTCGGAGGGCAGCGGGGTCACTCCACCAGTGTGCCGGGCCGCCGCGGGTCGACCCGGCCGCGTCAGGACGGCGCCAGGGTCTCCTCGGCCTTCTCGACCGCGCGCCCGGTCAGTTCGTCCAGACGCTCCTGATCCAGACTCACGTCCGGGTCGCCGTCGACCCGCTGGCCCTCCGTCAGGACCAGCACGCTGCCCAGGCGCACGAGCACGACGTCCGACGACACGGTCGGACCCTCGGCGGCATCGGCCCGCAGCTCCAGCGCGACAGCCTCGTCGCCCAGGGGCGGTGCGTTCCGCTGCACCACGCTGATCACGGCCCGGCGCCCGTCGAGCAACTCCTCCTCGAAGGACCGGCACTCCGAGGCCATGGACGCGAACGTGGCCAGTCGCTTGCTCGCGACGTCCGCCGACTCCCAGAGCGAGACCGACTCCCCGAACGTCGGCGCCGGAGGTTTGCCCTCGGCGTAGGTGCTCTGGGCCTCACCGCGCCGGGCGGCGTCCTCGCCGGCCGTGATCACCTGGCCCTCGGGACACCCCCGGAGGCCCCGCTCCTCGAGCGGCACCGCGCCCAGGTCGATCCATCCCTCGCCCAGCTCGCTCGTCGTGAGCAGGGCCTCCTCCAGCTCGGGCGGCGAGCCGGGGAGCGCATCCGGCGCGGAGGGCGGGGGTGGGTTCCCGCCGCAGGCGGCCAGCGGCGTCGTCAGGCCCATCGCCAGGAGCAGAGGACCGGACCACCGCGCACGTCTGCCGCGTTCGGTCATCGCCCGGCCTCCTCCGTGTCGGAGCAGTGTGCCGCACCGGGCGTCCGGTCACCCGTCCTGATCGGCGTCGAGGAGCCGCAGCAGCACGGCTTCACCGGGCCGCAGCGTGAGCCCCCGCCCGGCGAAGGCGCCGGCTGCGACGGGTGTCCCCGGCTGCTCGGGGTCCGTGGAGAGGAGGACGGAGTACCGCTCCTCCGACAGCCCCTCGCCCAGCAGCTGCCTCGGCTCGGTCGCGAAGTTCACGGCCGCGAGGAGGCGTTCGGTCCCGCCGGTGCGCACCCAGGCGAGGACGTCCGGACCGGCGTCGAGCATCCGCTGGTCGCCGGTCTGCAGGGTCGCGGACGCGGCCCGCAGCGCCCCCAGCCGGCGAACGAGGGACAGCATCGACCGGGGATCGGCGGCCTGCCGCTCCACGCACAGCCGTTCGGCGTCGTCGACCATCGGCAGCCACGGCTCGCCGGTGGTGAAGCCCGCGCCGGGCCCGGCGACCGAGGGCGGCCGCCACGGGATCGGCGCGCGCTCGGGGTCCCGGCCGTCGACGTCGACGACCCGGTCGGGCGGGATCTCGGCATCGGGCAGGCCGAGCTCGTCGCCCTGGTAGAGGAAGGGCGTGCCGCGCAGCGCGGTCAGCATCAGGGCGACCGCCCTCGCCCGCGCCGGCCCGTGGCCGCCGCCGTCGTACCGCGTGGCGATCCGGGAGTGGTCGTGGTTGCCGAGGAACCACGCGGGCCAGGCGTCCGGCTCCGCCAGGGCCTCGAAGTCGCCGATCACCGACCGGAAGGCGGCGGCGTCCCAGGGGAGGTGCAGGAAGACGAAGTTGTGCGCCATGTGCAGCTGGTCGCCCCCGCCGAGGTAGTCGACCACCCGCCGCAGGTCGAGCAGGTACACCTCACCCACGATCATCCGGTCCGGGTACTCGTCCACCACCCGCCGGATGGCCCGCAGCCGGTCGTGTGCGGTGGGCTCCCAGTCCAGGTCGTGGCGACGGGCGGAGCCGGCGTTGCTGCGGAGGAGGGGGTCCTTGGCCAGGCACTGCAGCGCGTCGATCCGCAGGCCGTCCACGCCGCGGCCCAGCCAGAAGCGGATGACGTCGTGCATCGCGGCCTCGACCTCGGGGTTGTCCCAGTTGAGGTCGGGCTGCTGGGGGGTGAACGAGTGCAGGTACCACTGGCCCGTGCCCTCGTCGAAGGTCCACGCCGGGCCGACGGCGGAGAACGCCGACTGCCAGTCGTTCGGCGGCCCGCCGTCCGGGGAGCCGTCGCGCCAGACGTACCAGTTCCGCTTCGGGTCGTTCCTGGACGACCGCGACGCCAGGAACCAGGGGTGCTGGTCGGAGGTGTGGTTGGGCACCCAGTCCAGGACCACGCGGATGCCACGCTCGTGGCAGTCGGCGATCAGCCCATCGAGGTCGGCGAGGGTCCCGAACAGCGGGTCGACCTCGCAGAAGTCGGCCACGTCGTAGCCGAAGTCGGCCATCGGCGACGGGTAGACCGGCGAGAGCCAGACCGCCTCGACGTGCAGGTCGCACAGGTGGTCGAGATGCGCCCGGAGGCCGCGGAGGTCACCGACCCCGTCACCGTCCCCGTCGGCGAAGGACCGCGGATAGACCTGGTAGATGGCGCCGCGCTGCCACCAGGAGGGCGCTGCCATGGGCGGCAGCCTAGATCGGGGCCGGCTGCGTCGGCGTCCACGACAGGCGACTCACGTTCCCACCCCTGTCGGACCTCCGGGTGACACTGCGCTGGTGAACCGTGTCGTCCTCCGGCGTCTCGGCGAGGGCGCCGTGGAGGCGCGGGAGTGCGCCGACGACGGGACGACGGTCGGGGTCACCCGGCTCCCCGTCGACGAGGTCGCCCGGTTCGTCCGGGAGCGCGAGGTGTCGCCCGTCCGCTGGGTGTGGGACGACACCACGCGGTGGTACCCGGCGCTGCTGGAGGCCGGCGTCCGGGTGGAGCGCTGCACGGACCTGCGGCTCACGCACGCCGTCCTCCGGCGTTCGCCGTTCGTCGACCAGTCCCTGCTCGCCGATGTCGAGACCCCGGGCTGGGACGCGCTCCAGCCGGTCACCACCACTGATCCTGCACTGTTCGCGCTCGAGGACCCGGCCGACCGCCTTGACCCGGTCGCCGAGCACGAGCGTCAACGGGCGGCCCTCGCCGCCTCCGCAGAGCCGGACCGCCTCGGCCTGCTGCTCGCCGCCGAGTCCTCCGGCGCGCTGGTGGCCGCAGAGATGACCCATGCCGGGCTGCCATGGCGGGCCGACGTCCACGAGCGCCTGTTGACCGAGTTGCTCGGCCCCCGGCCGAGACCCGGACTGCGGCCGGCAGCGCTCGAGCGGCTGCTGGCGGAGATCCGCACGGCCTTCGGTGCCCCCGGCCTGAACCCCGACTCACCCGGCGAGCTCCTGCACGCCCTGCAGGGCGCGGGCCTGCCGGTGAGCGACACCCGCTCGTGGACGCTCGAGCAGCTCGACCACCCGGGCATCCCGGCGCTGCTGCAGTACAAGAAGCTGTCGCGGCTGCTGCAGGCCAACGGCTGGAGCTGGCTGGAGACGTGGGTGCGGAACGGCCGGTTCCGGTCGTCCTTCCTACCCGGCGGCGTGGTGACCGGACGGTGGGCGTCCAACGGTGGCGGAGCGCTGTCCGTCCCCGCGCAGGTGCGGCCGGCCGCGATCGCCGACGACGGCTGGCGCTTCGTCGTCGCGGACGTCGCACAGCTCGAACCGCGCGTGCTCGCCGGCATGAGCGGGGACGCGGCGATGGCCGAGGCGGCGCGGTCGGCCGACCTGTACCAGGGCATGGTCGCTGGCGGCGCGGTGGCGACCCGGGCCGAGGCCAAGGTCGGGATGCTCGGGGCGATGTACGGCGGCACCCGCGGGGAGAGCGGCCGCATGATGCCCCGGCTGGCCCGCCGGTACCCGCGGGCGATCGGGCTGGTGGAGGAGGCCGCCCGCGCGGGGGAGCGCGGCGAGGTGGTGCACACCCTGCTCGGCCGCGGGTCCCCGGCGCCTTCCGGCGCCTGGGCGGAGCGGCCGGTCGAGCTGGGGGAGCCGCCCGACGAGGGCGGCTCCCGGGAGGAGCGGGAACGCCACCGCCGCGCCTGGGGCCGCTTCACCCGCAACTTCGTCGTCCAGGGCACCGGCGCCGAGTGGACCCTCTGCTGGCTGGCCGACCTCCGCAACCGGCTGTGGCGACTGGGCGGCAGCGGAACGGTCAGCGAGCGGCCGCACCTGGTCTTCTTCCTCCACGACGAGGTCCTGGTGCACACGCCCGAGCACCTGGCCGGGGACGTCGTCGGGGAGGTGTGTCGCGCCGCGGCGGCGGCCGGCCGCCTGCTCTTCGGGGCGTTTCCGGTCGACTTCCGGCTCGACGTCGCCGTCAGAACGTCCTGGGCCGACGCCGGCTGACCGCTCGGAGGCTCAACGGCGGCGGATGATGCCGCCTTCGACCGTCGTCCCATACACCCTCCGGCCGTCAAGCCCGGGATGCGCGACGCTCATCACTCGACGAATCCTCGGTCGCGGATTGTCACGACTCGATAACGGTGGTTACCGTGGCGGGGTCCGTTCGGGTCGTCACGTCCCCACCCGGGGAGTCCGGACGGATGCCGCCGAGTCGCCCTCCGGGGCGAGCCGGGGAACCACCGCAGTACTGGGGTGAATCCCGCTCCCGGGCCTCC
>DATAAV010000121.1:0-1826 GCA_036259935.1 Geodermatophilus sp.
AGGCGACGGAGGATCCGCCGTACTTCTGGACGACGAGGGCCACGGGTCCACAGGCTACCGAGGTGCCGCGCGCGGCCTGTGGTTGCGTCCCCGTGGCACCGGGCGATGTGATCACCGGATGGACGATCCCGAGGGATGGCTACTCACCGCCGACGAGCGCGGCAACGCAGCCACCCGCCTCCCGGCCTGGACCGCGGGCAACCTCGCCGTGCCCTTGATCCACGGCGCCGCCTACTTCGACCGGCTGGTCGAGGAGGTGGAGAAGCTCGACACGGGCGACCAGTTGTTCTTCACCGACTGGCGGGGGGATCCCGACGAGCTGCTGCGGCCCGGCGGTCCGACGGTGGCCCAGCTGTTCACCGAGGCGGTGCGCCGCGGGGTCTGCGTACGCGGCCTGGTGTGGCGCTCGCACTGGGACAAGCTGTCGTTCAGCAAGGAGGAGAACCGCGCGCTGGACGCGGAGATCGAGCACGGCGGCGGCGAGGTGATCCTCGACCAGCGGGTCCGCCGCATGGGCAGCCATCACCAGAAGTTCGTCGTCCTCCGGCACGACCAGGACGCCAGCCGCGACGTCGCCTTCGTCGGCGGGATCGACCTGTGCCACGGCCGCCGGGACGACGCCACGCACGCCGGCGATCCGCAGCCCCAGGCGATGGCGAAGGCCTACGGGCCGCGGCCGCCGTGGCACGACGTGCAGCTGATGCTGCGCGGACCGGCCGTCGGGGTGCTGGACACGGTGTTCCGCGAGCGGTGGGAGGACCCGACCAGCCCCGACGTCGACCATCCGTTCGCCTGGCTGCGCGACAAGATCCGCCACGCGCGGCTGCGTGCCGACCCGCTGCCCCCGCAGTTGCCGCCGCCGCCGGAGTGCGGGCCGATGTTCGTGCAGAACCTGCGGACCTATCCGGCGATCCGGCCGCCGTACGACTTCGCCCCGGACGGGGAACGGTCGGTGGCCCGCGGCTACTCGAAGGCGATCAAGCGGGCCCGGCGGCTGGTGTACCTGGAGGACCAGTACATGTGGTCGGCGGACGTGGCGCGGCTGTTCGCCGAGGCGCTGAACGACAATCCGCTGCTGCACCTGGTCGTCGTCGTGCCCCGGGTGCCCGACCAGGACGGCGCGATCGCCGAGCGGTCGCAGTACGTCGGCCGCTGGCAGGCGATCGAGATGTGCCGGCGGGCGGGCCAGGATCGGGTCCACGTCTTCGACGTGGAGAACCACGAGGGGACGCCGGTCTACGTGCACGCGAAGGTGTGCGTCGTCGACGACGTCTGGGCCAGCGTGGGCAGCGACAACTTCAACCGGCGCTCGTGGACCCACGACAGCGAGCTCTCCAGCGTCGTCCTGGACACCACCCGGGACGCGCGCGAGCCGCGGGACCCGGCGGGCACCGGCGAGGGTGCCCGAACCTTCGCCCGCGACCTGCGCCTGGAGCTGGCCCGCGAGCACCTGGACCTGGCCGCCGACGGCAGCGAGGACGAGCTGCTGCTCGATCCCGACCGGTTCGTCCGCACCATCGACGAGAGCGCCGCGGCGCTGCAGGCCTGGCACGAGAACGGCCGGCGCGGACCCCGCCCGAGAGGTCGGCTGCGCCCCCACCGGCCCGAGCGGCTCTCCCTGCCCGCCCGGCTGTGGGCCACGCCGGTCTACCGCCTGTTCGACGACCCCGACGGCCGCCCCTGGCAGATGCGCCGCTCCCATCGTTTCTGAGCGGCCGCGACCCTCCCCTGCGTCGACGAGAACCCGCACGGCCGGGCACCCTCCCCGCCCCTGCCCCCCGCGACCTGTCCCCCGGGAAGCTCGTGCTCTGCCCACCCTGATGGGC
>DATAAV010000122.1:0-8878 GCA_036259935.1 Geodermatophilus sp.
GGCGGCAGCGGGGCTCACACGAGAGGACCCACCCCGTGCCCCGCGCCTGCTTCACCCTCCAGGTCCGGCCCGACCGGCTGGCGGAGTACCGGGAGCGCCACGCCGCCGTCTGGCCGGACATGCTGCGCGCCCTGCGCGACGCCGGCTGGCGCGACTACCAGCTCTTCCTGCGCGAGGACGGCCTGCTCGTCGGCATCGTGGAGACCGACGACCTCGCCGCCGCGCAGGCCGCCGTGGACGCCACCGAGGTGAGCGCCCGCTGGGAGGCCGAGATGGCCCCCTTCTTCCAGACCGGCGACGGCCGCGGCAAGTCCACCCTCGACCTCGTCTTCGACCTCGACGCCCAGCTCGCCGCGGTCGGGGACGCCACCACCGCACCGAACGGAGAACAGCCGTGACCCCCGACCTCCGGGCCCGCGCCCTGGCCGCGCTGGCCGACCAGACGATCGAGCTGCCCTCGTGGGCGTTCGGCAACTCCGGCACCCGGTTCAAGGTGTTCGGCCAGCCGGGGGTCGCCCGCAACCCGTACGAGAAGCTCGAGGACGCCGCTCAGGTGCACAAACACACCGGCGTCGCCCCCCGCGTCTCGCTGCACATCCCGTGGGACAGGGTCGACGACTTCGGCAAGCTCACCGCGCACGCCGCCGACCTCGGCGTCCGCATCGGGGGGATCAACTCGAACCTGTTCCAGGACGACGACTACCGGCTCGGCTCGCTCACCCACCCCGACGAGGCCGTGCGCCGCAAGGCGATCGACCACCACGCCGAGTGCGTCGAGATCATGCGGCAGACCGGCTCGACCGACCTGAAGCTGTGGCTGCCGGACGGCACCAACTACCCCGGGCAGGACGACCTGCGGGCGCGGCAGGACCGGCTGGCCGACTCGCTGCAGCAGATCTACGCGATGCTGGACCCCGGCCACCGGCTGCTGCTCGAGTACAAGTTCTTCGAGCCGTACTTCTACGCGATGGACATCCCCGACTGGGGCACCTCGCTGGTGCACTGCCTGGCGCTGGGGGAGCAGGCGCAGGTCGTGCTGGACACCGGCCACCACGCGCCCGGCACCAACATCGAGTTCATCGTCATGCAGCTGCTGCGGGCCGGCCGGCTCGGCGCGTTCGACTTCAACTCGCGCAACTACGCCGACGACGACCTGATCGTCGGCTCGGCCGACCCGTTCCAGCTGTTCCGGATCATGAACGAGATCGTCGCCGCCGACGCGTTGCGGCCGGAGTCGCCCGTCAACTTCATGCTCGACCAGTGCCACAACATCGAGCCGAAGATCCCCGGCCAGATCCGCTCGGTGCTCAACGTGCAGGAGGCCACCGCCAAGGCGCTGCTGGTCGACCGGGACGCGCTGCGGCAGGCGCAGGCCGCCGGTGACGTCCTCGGCGCCCACGGGGTGCTGATGGACGCCTACAGCACCGATGTCCGGCCGCTGCTGGCCGAGCTGCGCGAGAGCAAGGGCCTGGACGCCGACCCGTACGCGGCCTACGCACGGTCGGGCTACCAGGAGCGCATCGAACGCGAGCGCGTCGGCGGCCAGCAGGCCGGCTGGGGCGCCTGAAGAAGGACCGCCTCCTCCCCGCCCCTCGCACGCTCGCGGCGGGCCCCGGGAGGCGGCCGCCCGCACGTGCCTTTCCCGCAAGAGGCACTTCGGAGCTCCCGGAAGGAACAGAAAAGTGACCAACCCCGTGACCAGTGAGCTGCTCGAGCGCTCCAACCGGCTGGGCGCCGACCCCCGCAACACCAACTACGCCGGCGGCAACACCTCCGCCAAGGGCACCGAGACCGACCCCGTGACCGGCCGGCCGGTCGAGCTGCTCTGGGTCAAGGGCTCCGGCGGCGACCTCGGCACGCTGACGGAGAGCGGCCTGGCCGTGCTCCGGCTCGACCGGCTTCGCTCGCTGGTCGACGTCTACCCCGGCGTGGAGCGCGAGGACGAGATGGTCGCCGCCTTCGACTTCTGCCTGCACGGCCGTGGCGGGGCCGCCCCGAGCATCGACACCGCCATGCACGGCCTGGTCCGGGCCAAGCACGTCGACCACCTGCACCCCGACTCCGGGATCGCCCTGGCGACGGCGGCCGACGGCGAGGCGCTCACCCGCGAGTGCTTCGGCGACCGCGTCGTCTGGGTGCCGTGGCGGCGTCCGGGCTTCCAGCTGGGCCTGGACATCGCCGCGATCGCCGAGAAGAACCCGCAGGCGATCGGCTGCATCCTCGGCGGGCACGGGATCACCGCCTGGGGCGAGACCAGCGAGCAGTGCGAGGCCAACTCGCTGGAGATCATCCGGACGGCGGAGCGGTTCATCGCCGAGCGCGGCCAGGAGGAGCCGTTCGGCCCGGTCGTCCCGGGCTTCGAGCCGCTGCCGATGGCCGAGCGCCGGCACCGGGCGGCCATGCTGGCACCGGTGATCCGCGGCCTCGCGTCGACGGACAAGCCGCAGGTCGGGCACTTCACCGACAGCGACGTCGTGCTCGAGTTCCTCTCCCGGGAGAAGCTCGCGCCGCTGGCCGCGCTGGGCACCTCGTGCCCGGACCACTTCCTGCGCACCAAGGTGCGGCCGCTGGTCGTCGACCTGCCGGTGACGGCGACCTCCGGCGAGGTGGTGCAGCGGTTGACCGAACTGCACGCGGAGTACCGCGCCGAGTACGCCGCCTACTACGCCCGGCACGCCACCCCGGACAGCCCGCCGATGCGCGGCGCGGATCCGGCGATCGTGCTGGTGCCGGGCGTGGGCATGTTCAGCTTCGGCAAGGACAAGCAGACCGCGCGGGTGGCCGGCGAGTTCTACGTCAACGCCATCAACGTCATGCGGGGCGCCGAGGCGGTCTCCACCTATGCGCCGATCGACGAGGCGGAGAAGTTCCGCATCGAGTACTGGGCGCTGGAGGAGGCCAAGCTCGCCCGGATGCCCAAGCCCAAGCCGCTGGCCACCCGCATCGCGCTGGTGACCGGCGCGGCCAGCGGCATCGGCAGGGCGATCGCGCACCGGCTGGCCCGCGAGGGGGCCTGCGTCGTCGTCGCCGACCTTGACCGGCAGAAGGCCGTCGACGCCGCCGCCGAGATCGGCAACGCCGACGTCGCGATCGGGGTGGCCGCCGACGTGTCCGACGCCGAGGCGGTGGCCGAGGCCTTCCGCGCGGCGGCACTGGCCTTCGGCGGGGTGGACCTCGTCGTCAACAACGCCGGCCTGTCGATCTCCAAGCCGCTGCTGGAGACCACCGAGCAGGACTGGGACCTCCAGCACGACGTCATGGCCAAGGGCAGCTTCCTGGTCTCCCGCGAGGCCGCCCGGATCATGATCGAGCAGGGGATGGGCGGCGACATCGTCTACATCTCCAGCAAGAACTCGCTGTTCGCCGGCCCGAACAACATCGCCTACGGCGCGACCAAGGCCGACCAGGCCCACCAGGTGCGGCTGCTGGCCGCCGAGCTCGGCCCGCACCAGATCCGGGTCAACGGGATCAACCCCGACGGCGTCGTCCGCGGGTCGGGCATCTTCGCCGGCGGCTGGGGTGCCTCCCGGGCGGCGGTCTACGGCGTGCCGGAGGAGAAGCTCGGCGAGTTCTACGCCCAGCGCACCCTGCTCAAGCGCGAGGTGCTGCCCGAGCACGTCGCCGACGCGGTGTTCGCGCTGACCGGCGGCGACCTCACCCGGACGACGGGGCTGCACATCCCGGTCGACTCGGGCGTGGCGGCCGCCTTCCTGCGGTGACCTCGCGATGACGACGGGCGAGCGAGCATCGCAGCGAGCGCCAGCGAGCGAGGAGCGGAACGAGCCCGGAGTCGAGCCGTGAACAGAGTGTTCGCGGCCGTCGACCTGGGCGCCTCCAGCGGCCGGGTGATGGCCGCCAGGGTCGGTCCCGGCCGGCTGGGCCTGCACGAGGTGCACCGGTTCCCCAACCGGCCGGTGCGCACCTCGGGCACGCTGCACTGGGACGTGCTCGGCCTCTACGCCGGCGTGCTCGACGGGCTGCGCGCCGCCGGCCGCGACGGCGGGGGGGTCGACGGCGTCGGCATCGACAGCTGGGCGGTCGACTACGGCCTCCTCGACGCCGACGGCGCGCTGCTGGGCAACCCGGTGCACTACCGCGACGCCCGGCACGCGACCGCGGTGCCGGCCGTGCACGCCGTCGTCCCGCCGGAGGAGCTGTACCGGGTCACCGGGCTGCAGCACCTGCCGTTCAACACCGTCTTCCAGCTGGCCGCGGCGCGGGACACCGTCCAGCTGGCGGCGGCGCGGACGATGCTGCTGATCCCCGACCTGCTGGCGCACTGGCTCACCGGCGCGGTCGGCGCCGAGGTCACCAACGCCTCCACCACCGGGCTGCTCGACGCCGCCACGCGCGAGTGGGCCCGGCCGGTCATCGACGCGCTGGGCCTGCCGCGCGAGCTCTTCCCGCCGCTGCGGCAGCCCGGCGAGCGGCTGGGGGAGCTGCGCGCCGACGTCCTCGCCGAGACGGGGCTGGCCGGCACGGTGCCGGTGACCGCGGTCGGCTCGCACGACACCGCCTCCGCCGTGGTCGGCGTGCCCGCGGCCTCCGACCGGTTCGCCTACGTCTCCTGCGGCACCTGGTCGCTGGTCGGGGTGGAGCTGGAGAAGCCGGTGCTCACCGAGGCGAGCCGCCAGGCCGGCTTCACCAACGAGCTCGGCGTCGACGGCACCATCCGCTACCTGCGCAACGTCATGGGCCTGTGGCTGCTGCAGGAGTCGCAGCGGGCCTGGGCGGCGGCGGGGCTGCCCGCCGACCTCCCCGACCTGCTCGCCGCCGCGGCGCAGGTGCCAGCGTTCACCGCGGTGGTCGACCCGGACCATCCGCGCCTCCTGCCGCCCGGGGACATGCCGGCCCGCATCGCCCAGGTGTGCGCCGAGACCGGGCAGACGCCGCCGCAGAGCCAGGCGGAGACCGTCCGCTGCATCCTCGACAGCCTCGCGTTGGCCTACCGGCGCACCGTCCGGCAGGCGGCGGAGCTCTCGGGCCGCGACGTCGAGGTCGTCCACCTCGTCGGCGGGGGAGCGCGCAACGCGCTGCTGTGCCAGCTCACCGCCGATGCGTGCGGGGTACCCGTGGTCGCCGGCCCGGTCGAGGCGGCGGCCCTGGGCAACGCGCTCGTGCAGGCCCGTGCCGACGGCGCCGTCGACGGAGGACTGGCCGAGCTGCGGGCCCTGCTCCGGGCCACCCAGGAGGTGCGCACCTACCGCCCGTCGGCGTCGACCGGTCCCGCCTGGCGCGCCGCCGAGCAGCGGCTCTCCTGAGGCCACCCGCCGCCGGGGACGGTCGGCACGAGCCCTGTGGCAGTCTCGATGTTCACCGGAAGAATGTCGACAGTCGCCAGAGCTCTGTCGACAGATCTCGCTACGATGCGCATCGACGAAGGAGGTCCGCCGTGAGCCTGGAGCCACTGGCCAGCCTGGACCGCAGCACGCTGCGGGAACGAGCCCTCGAGGCGCTCCGATCGGCGATCCTCTCCGGTCAGTACCACCCGGGAGACCATCTCGGCGAGGTGGAGCTGGCCACGTCCCTCGGGGTGAGCCGTGGCACGGTGCGAGAGGCGCTGCGGCATCTCCAGCAGGAGGGCCTCGTCACGGCCGGCACCAGGGGGATGCTGCGCGTCAACAGCCTGACCGCCGCCGAGGTCCGCGAGCTGTTCCAGGTCCGCGCCGCCCTCGAGGGGTTGGCGGTCCGCCAGATCATCGCCTCACCGGGACGGGAGGCCGCCGTCCGCGCCCTGCGAGCGGCTCTCGAGCGGCTCGCCGCCCAGGGGGACGACTTCGCCGCTCGGCTCCAGGCGGACCTCGCCTTCCACCTGCTGCTGTGCGAGCTGGCGGGCAACTCCATGCTCGTCGAGGCGTGGAAGCGCCTCGAGGGGCGGATGAGGGTCGCGATCCTGAACGGCGCGGCGTGGCAGGCGCCGATGATGGCCCGGGACCGGCACACCCCGATCGTGGACGCCATCGAGCAGGGGGATGTCCCCGCGGCGCTGCGGATCGTCGAGGAACACATGGCCGGCGCCGCCGACCACTTCGCCCAGGCGAGCGCATCCGCCTGATCCCCGGCGCGGCGCGATCGGCGCCGTCCCCTCACACCCGCCTCCTCCGGGGGGCGCGGACGCCCGCCTGAGACCACCGGGCGTCGGGCCCGCCGAAGCGGGCAGCGCCCTCGGCGGCGGTCTCCCGGACGCCGCGGAAGTTCGCGGGAACCGGGGCAGAAGTGACCCTTGACACTGTGACGCGAGCCATCCACACTCGTCTGCGTTGACTGTTAACAGTCAACTCTCGGCCACCACGGAGTGGCCCCCACAGTCGTCTATCCCCCGCGGAGATCACCATGACCCAAGGGCACCCGCAGCTCCGGGACCCTCACCTCGAGGAAGTCGCTCACTGGCACCCGATCGAGGGCACGCCGGAGAAGAAGAAGGTCGCCATCGGCTGCGCGGTCGGCGCGACGATCGAGACCTACGACTTCATCGGCTTCGGCATCGCGGCGGCGCTGTACTTCAACAGCGCCTTCTTCCCCGCCAATGACCCGCTGTCGGGCACCCTGCTGTCCTTCGCGACGCTGGGCATCGGCTTCGCCGTGCGACCGCTCGGCGGGATCATCGGCGGCTACCTCGGTGACAAGATCGGCCGCAAGCCGGTTCTCGTCGGGTCGCTGCTGCTCATGGGCATCGCGACGGTGCTCATCGGCATGCTGCCCACCTACCAGCAGGTCGGCATCTGGGCCGGGATCCTGCTGGTCATCGTGCGGGTCGTGCAGGGTCTCGCGTTCGGCGCGGAGTGGGGCGGCGCGATCCTCATGTGCTTCGAGCACGCGCCGTGGCGCAAGAAAGGCCTCTACACCGGGATCACGCAGGCCGGTTTCCCGGTCGGGCTGCTGCTGGCCAACCTGGCGTTCCTGGCCAGCGTGCCGCTGGGTGGCACGTGGGCGTGGCGGGTTCCGTTCCTGCTCAGCGCCGTCCTGATCATCGTCGGCATCGTCATCCGGCTCAAGGTCGAGGAGTCCCCGGAGTTCGAGGAGCTCAAGGAGGAGGGCGAGCTCTCGAAGAACCCGCTCCTCGAGGTTCTTCGCGACGACTGGCGCAACATCCTGCGCGCCTTCTGCCTGCGGATCACCGAGACCGCCGGCTACGCGGTGTCGGTCACGTTCATGCTGTCGTACGTCGCCGCCGAGGAGTTGGCCGATCGGTCGGTCACCCTGACCGCGACGATGATCGCCGCCGGGATCGGCATCTTCGCCACGACCTACTGGGGCGCGCTCACCGACCGGATCGGCCGGCGCCCGGTGTATCTGGTGGGCACCGCGCTGCACCTGCTGTGGGGCATCCCGCTGTTCCTCGTGGTCAACACCGGCGCCGCGGTGGCAATCATCGTCGCGTTCGTCGTCAGCTACGCGGTCCTCCAGAACTCCCTGGCCGGGGTGCAGGGCGCCTGGTTCTCCGAACTGTTCGCGGCCAAGACGCGCACCACCGGCGCGTCGCTGGCCTACCAGATGTCCGCGGTGGTGTCCGGGTTCACCCCGCTGATCACCACCGCGCTCTACGCCGGCTACGGCTGGATCGGGCCGGCCCTGCTGTTCAGCGGCTACGGCCTGCTCGGCCTGGTCGCTGCCCTCGTGACCAAGGAGACCTGGGGCCGCGCGGAGCGGGAAGAGGTCGCCGTCCTCGAGCGCACCCTGACCGGGCCCACCGCACCCGGCCGGTCCTCCACCGCCCGCACCGAGTCGGTCAGCGGCAGCTGACCGCCGGTCCGCACACGATCCAGGAGAACGCAATGACTTCGATCAGCACGCCGCAGACCGCGGCCGCCGGCACGGTCGGCGAGACAGAGCGGATCGACCGCATCCGCCAGGCCGCCTACCGCATCCGGCGCAACGCACTGCACATGGGGGAGGTGCAGGGCCAGGGCTACATCGGCCAGGCGCTCGGCGTCGCCGACGTCCTCGCCGTGGTCTACACCGACCAGCTCCGGTACCGGCCGGAGGACCCGCACTGGCCCGACCGGGACCGGTTCCTGCTCTCCATCGGCCACTACGCCATCGCCCTGTACGCCGCGCTGGCCGAGGCCGGGATCATCCCGGTCGAGGAGCTGGAGACCTACGGCTCGGACGACTCCCGGCTGCCGATGTCGGGGATGGCCTCCTACACCCCGGGCATGGAGATCTCCGGTGGTTCCCTCGGCCACGGGCTGGGGGTGGCCACCGGGATGGCGCTGGGGCTGCGCCGCCTCGGCAATCCGGCGCGGGTGTTCAACCTGCTCTCCGACGGCGAGCTCGACGAGGGCTCCACGTGGGAGGCCGCGATGGCCTGCGCCCACCACGGCCTCGACAACGTGACCGCGATCGTCGACGTCAACGCCCTGCAAGCCGACGGCCCCACGGCCGGCGTGCTGCGCACCGAGCCGGTCACGGAGAAGTGGCAGGCCTTCGGCTGGCACGCCCTCCGGGTCGACGGCAACGACGTCCCCGCGCTCGTCGCCGCGTTCGACGAGCTGCGCGAGCACCGCGGCTCGCCGTCGGTGCTCATCTGCGACACCCGCATCGGACGCGGAGTGCCGCTGCTCGAGGGCCGGGAGAAGGCCCACTTCATGCGGGTCGAGGAGCACGAGTGGCAGATCGCCCGCACCCAGCTCGAGGAAGGACTGTCCCGGTGACCAGCACGACCCCCCGCAAGAAGCTCACCACCTCGGCGATGATCGCCTCGTTCGCCGATCCCGGTCAGCGCACCACCAGCGCGCCGTTCGGGCACGCGCTGGTCCGCCTGGCCCAGGAGCGTCCGGAGATCGTCGGGCTCTCGGCCGACCTGGCCAAGTACACCGACATGCACATCTTCCGCGACGCGTTCCCGGACCGGTTCTTCCAGATGGGCATGGCCGAG
>DATAAV010000123.1:0-6853 GCA_036259935.1 Geodermatophilus sp.
GCAGGGCCTTGGGCGGGGCGGCCTCGGCGGCCGCCGCGGCCGCGGCCTCGGCCGCAGCCGCCTCGGGGGCGGCCGCCGCGGCCCGCTCGGCACGCGACGCGGCCACCTCCTGGAGCCGGGCCTGGGCCTCCGCCTCGGTGATCGACGCCTGCGGCAGGACCTCCAGGCCCTCCTCGGTGGTGAGCAGCTGCTCCTGCGCGGCCAGCACCGACGTCGGGCCGGCCGCGGCCTCGGGCGCTCCCGGACCCCCCACCAGCGCGGCCGCGACGCCCCCGGTCACCAGCGCCGCGAGCAGGAGGGAGGGGCGGCGGGGCGCCGTCCGGCGCGGCGCCGCCGCGGCGCGGTGCGACCGCCGGGGAGCATCGGCCCGCCGGTCCCGTGGGGAAGAACCGCCGCGCGCACTGCTCATGAACCTGCCCGTCTCGTGGGAAGCGGCCCGACGGGCCCGATTCGGTCGTCTGCCCATACAAACATTGCGTGACCGGCCCGTGACCTGCTGTGCGGCGTGTCCGAGTCGACACGCCGACGTGGCGCTCCTCACGCGCCCCACTCGTCACATCCGCACCACGGCGGCGGCGCTGACGCGCACGTCACACCGCCGTGAGAGTTTGGGAACCGCCCGGATCGGGAACCCAACCGCTCCGGCGTGAAACCACCGCGCCGGTCCGTGACTCCACGCCGGGCCGGTGGGCTCCGCCGACGACACGGAGACACGGCCCGTTTGCGCGGAACCCGTCTTCCCCGTCTACTCCTGAGACGCTGACCCATACCGGTGCGGATGCCACCGCCTCAGCAGGAGTCGCTGGCCCGTGCCGGTCGGCGCCTGCTGTGGCCGGCACCCGACCGTCCGAGACGGAAGGGCCGATGCCGCATGACACAGTCGGAGCGCCGCCAGGCGCTGCGGGTCCGCCCGGCTTCCCTCCGGGTGCCGAAGGCCCCGGCTGCTGCTCGAGCCGTTCCGCGCATCCGGCCGCTGAGCCAGAAGACCCTCGGACAGCACGACGCCCGGCTGACCGTGCCGACCTACGACCGCTCCGCGCTCACTCCCGCCGTCGTCCACTTCAGCGTGGGAGGTTTCCACCGCGCCCACCAGTTGACCTACTTCGACGAGATCGCCGAGCGGCGCATCTCGGACGGGTGGGGGGTCGTGGGCGTGGGCCTGCGGCACCGCTACCTGCAGGAGGCGCTCGCCCCGCAGGACTACCTCTACACCGTCGTCGAGCGCAGCCCCGACGGCGAGCGGGCCCGGGTCGTCGGCGTGATGACCGACTACCTGTTCGCCCCCGACTCCCCCTCGGCGGTGCTCGACCGGCTCACCGACGAGCGCACCCGCATGGTCACGCTCACCATCACCGACGCCGGCTACCGGCTCGATCCGCAGACCGGCGAGTTCGACGCCGCCGAGCCCGACATCCGGCACGACCTGTCCCGGCCCGGCCAGCCCTCCACCGCCTTCGGCTACATCGTCGAGGCACTGGACCGCCGACGCCGGACAGGCCTGCCGCCGTTCACGGTCGTCTCCTGCGACAACATGCACCGCAACGGCGACGCCGCCCGGGCCGCGGTGGTCGGCTTCGCCCGGCGGCGCGACGAGGTGCTGGCCCGCTGGATCGCCGACCGCGTCGCCTTCCCCAGCAGCATGGTCGACCGGATCACCCCGCAGACCACGCCGGAGGAGCGGGCGGCGGTCGCCCAGCGCTACGGGGTGGACGACCGCTGGCCGGTGATCACCGAGCCGTTCTCCCAGTGGATCATCGAGGACACCTTCTGCAACGGCCGTCCGCCGCTGGACCAGGTCGGGGTCCGCTTCGTCCCGGACGTCGCCGACTACGAGCTGATGAAGACCCGACTGCTGAACGCCAGCCACTCGGCCCTGGGCTACCTCGGCTCGCTGGCCGGCCACACCCGGATCGACGAGCTGATGGGCGATCCGGTGTTCAGCGACTACGTCGCCCTGCTGATGGACGCCGAGGTGACGCCACTGCTGCCCGAGCCGGAGGGCATCGACCTCGCCGAGTACAAGCGCACCCTGCTGCAGCGCTTCGCCAACCCCGCGATCGGCGACCGGTTGCAGCGGCTGTGCCGGCGCGGGTCGACCAAGATGCCCCACCACGTGCTGCCCTCGCTGCGGCAGGCGCTCGCGGAGGGCCGCCCCCACGCGCTGCTCACCCTGGCCGTGGCCGGGTGGTTCCGGTACCTGCAGGGGACCGACCCGTGGGGCCGCTCGCTGCCCGTCGAGGACGCCCGCGGCGCCGAGCTGCAGGCGCTCGCCCGGGCCGGCGGCACCGACCCGCGGCCGCTGCTGGGCGACCGGGCCGTCTTCGGCGACCTCGGGCAGGACCCGTGCTTCGTCGCCGCCCTCCAACGCGCCCTCGTGCGGCTCGAACGGGACGGCGTCCGTCCGACCGTCGCCGCCTATGTCCGCGGTTCGACCGCGATGATGTCCCGATGACCACGTCCCGACCGGCAGGAGCCGCCCCCTTGACCTCCCTCCCGGAGTCGCTCGTCGCAGGCCTGGAGGCGTTGCTGTGCGACGCCGACGGCAACCTGTTCCCCTCGGAGGAGCCGGCGTTCGTCGCCTCCGCCGAGGTGACCAACCGCTTCCTCGCCGAGCTCGGCGACGACCGGCGCTTCACGCCGGAGGAGCTGCGGCGGGCGGCGACCGGCATGAACTTCCGGACGACGTCGCAGCGGCTGGCCGCCGAGGCAGGCCGGCCCGACGTCGACGTCGAGCCGTGGGTCGCCGAGGAGAAGCACGCGGTCACCGCCTACCTGGGGCGCACCCTGCAGCCGCACACGCCGACGACGGCGGCGCTGCGTGCCCTCGCGGTCCACCTGCGGCCGGCCGCGGTGAGCTCCAGCGCGCTGACCCGCCTGGCCGCCTGCTTCACCGCCACCGGGCTGGACGGGCTGATCCCGCCGGCGGTGCGCTTCAGCGCGGAGGACTCCCTGCCGGTGCCGACGAGCAAGCCCGACCCGGCCGTCTACCTGCACGCCTGCGCGCAGCTGGGCATCGAACCGGCGGCGGGCCTGGCCGTGGAGGACTCCGTGCCCGGGGCGCTCTCCGCGGTCCGCGCCGGCTGCCCGACCGTGGGCAACCTGCTGTTCGTCCCGCCGGCCGAGCGGGAGGAGCGCGCCGCCGCGCTGCGAGAGGCCGGCGTGCTGGCCGTCGTCAGCTCCTGGCAGGAGCTGGCCGACCTGCTGCTGCCGGCCCTGATCGCCCGGTCGGCGGCCGGGCAGGCCGGCGACGCCCTGCTCGCGACGGGAGCACGCCGGTGAACATCGTCTACGTCGCCTTCCGCGGCCACTTCTCCGACAGCCCCCGCGCCCTCTACGAGGGGCTGCTGCGGCGGGGGGTGGACGCCACGCACACCTGGCTGTCCGCGCCGCACACCCAGGCCACGTTCCCCGACGACGTCGCCACGGTGACCTTCGGCAGCCCCGAGTCGATCGCGGCGCTCGAGGCGGCCGACCTGGTGATCTCCAACGACCACATCCCGCTGGACTGGGAGAAGAAGCCGGGCGCCACCTACCTGCAGACCTGGCACGGCACCCCGCTCAAGCGGATCCACAACGACGTCCTGTGGGCGCCGGAGGGCCGGCTGGCCTACCTCGAGCACGACATCGCCAAGTGGGACCACCTGCTCTCCCCCAACGCCGTCAGCACCGAGCGGATGCGGCGGGCGTTCGGCTACACCGGGCCGATCGCCGAGACCGGCTATCCCCGCAACGACCTGCTCAACAGCCCCGAGCGGGACCGGATCCGGGCCGAGGTGCGGGCCGAGCTGGGCGTCTCCGACGAGCAGACGGTCGTGCTGTACACGCCCACGTGGCGGGACGACCTGGTCTTCAAGAAGACCGGGCCGCAGGACTTCGAGTTCCCGATCGACCTCGACGACTTCACCGAGCGGCTGGGCTCCGACCACGTGCTGCTGCTGCGGCTGCACAACATGGTCATGGACCGGCTGGAGCTCGTGGAGGGCTCGGTGGTCCGCGACGTCTGCAGCCATCCCGACATCCGGGACCTCTACCTGGCCGCGGACGTCATGGTCACCGACTACTCGTCGACCATGTTCGACTTCGCCATCACCGGCAAGCCGCTGCTGTTCTTCACCTACGACCTGGACTACTTCCGGGACGAGCTCCGCGGCTTCTACTTCGACCTGGCCGAGGTCGCCCCCGCGCCGCTGCTGCGGACCAGCAAGGAGCTGGTCGACGCGCTCGCCGACGTCGAGGCGGTCACCGCCGAGCACGCCGAGCGGTACGCCCGGTTCCGGGAGACGTTCTGCCACCTGGAGGACGGGCACGCCACCGAGCGCGTCCTCGACCTGCTCTTCCCCACCGACGCGCCCACCACGGACCCTGCCACCACGACCCGAGGAGGGGACGACCGTGCTCGCTGACTCCGCCACCACCGCAGGCCTGGACCACGCCGGCGAGCTGCCCGCCGTCCCGGCGCCCCCGGCCCTGCCCGCGCCGGTGCAGGTCGTGATCCTCGCCGCCGGCATGGGCACCCGGCTCGGCCGGCCGTGGCCCAAGCCACTCACGCCGCTGCACGACGGCCGCAGCATCCTGCAGCGCCAGGTCGACGGGCTGCGTGGCGTGCTGGGCCCGGCGGTCGACGTGACCGTCGTCGTCGGCTTCCAGAGCGAGCGGGTGATGCAGGCGGTGCCCGACCTGCGGTTCGCCTACAACCCGCACTTCGCCGTCACCAACACCTCGCAGAGCCTGCTGCGCGGGCTGCGCTCCTCCCGGGAGGGCGGGGTGCTGTGGCTCAACGGCGACGTCGTCTTCGACCCCGCCGTGGTCGAGCACGCGCTGCCGGCGCTGCTGGCCGACGAGAGCTTCGTCTGCGTCGACACCTCCACGGTCGCCGAGGAGGAGGTCAAGTACACCCTCGACGCCGACGGGTACATCGCCGAGCTGTCCAAGACGGTGACCGGCGGTCTCGGCGAGGCCGTCGGCATCAACTACGTGTCGGCGGCGGACAAGCCCGTGCTCGTCGAGCACCTGGCCGCCTGCGCGGACCAGGACTACTTCGAGCGCGGGATGGAGACGGCCATCCTCGACGCCGGCCTGCGCTTCCGGCCGCTGGACATCTCCTCGTTCCCGGCGGTGGAGGTCGACTTCGAGACCGACCTGGAGCGGGCCAACGCCCTGTTCTCCGGTCGCGGCCGGCTGCATCCGGTCCCGGACGACCCGGCCTGAGCGCCGCGGCTGCCGGGAGGGGTCAGCCGACCGGCTGCGGCTCCGGCGCCGCCGGGCGCGGCCGGTCGGTCTCCCGGAAGCGGCGCACCCCGGCCACGCCGCCGACGACGCAGCCGGCGCCCAGGCACACCAGCACCGCGACGGCGGCCCGCGCGAGCAGGTCGGGGCCGGCGGAGACCACGTTCGCCGTCCACAGCACGTCGACGTCCGGCAGGCCCTGCACCAGCATCAGCCAGCCCAGGACGACGGCGGACAGCCCGGCGAGCGCGCCGCGGCCGCGGTGGGCGGCGCGGAAGCCCAGGCCGGCGACGAGGACGGCGGCCAGCGCCGGGAGCAGCGCCGAGACGAGCGCGCCGGCGTGCGAGGCGACGGTCGTCGGCGGCTCGGGGGTGGCCAGCGCGTGCCCCAGCGCGGCGGCGGCGCCCAGCAGCAGCAGCCCGCCCAGCAGCCGCGGGCCGCGCGCGGCCAGGCCGGCGGCGACGGGCAACGCGGCGAGGGCGGCGTAGACCGGCCAGACCAGCTCCGGCGACGGCGGCGGGCTCCAGGTCAGCTCCCCCACCACCTCGACCGGCGTGCCGGCGTGCGCCATCGGCACCGTCCACGTGGAGACGACGTGGCTGCGGGTCGGATCGGCAGCCACCGCCGGCGGCAGCATGCTCTCGCTCATCCAGTGCGTGCGGTGGTCGTGCCAGAGGTACTGCGCCTCGGTGGAGACCTGCACCCACTCCGGATCGGCGTCCGGGTCGGCGTCCGGCGGCAGGGTGGTGCGGCCGTAGCGGTCGAGGTTGAGGTAGGTCGCCGGGCTGTTGGCGTTGCGCCAGACGCCGTCCGGACCGATCCGCAGGTAGGGCTCGTCGGAGTAGCCGGGCACCTCCACGTCGGCGCCGGAGCGATTGACCACCTCGACCTGGTCCCCGAACTGCAGCACGCGCACCGTGACGCCGGGCATCTCGGGGCGCACCGACAGGATCCGGCCGTCGAAGTCGCTGCCCGCGGCGTCGCCGCCCACGTGGGCGAGGGCCGGCCCGGCGACGGCGAGGCCGGCGAGCGTGCCGAGCAGGACGACCAGCAGCCGGGCGAGCACCCGCCTCACGCGGCGCCCGCGACCAGGCCGAGGTCGGCGGCGATGTCCCGGGCGGTGTTGCCGGCGTCGAACGCCACGTGCGCGCGGTCGTCGGCGCCGTAGAGCAGCAGCAGGGAGGAGTGCATCCGGCCGTCGTCCTCGGCCAGCGGCACCCCGGCCGCCAGCTGCGCCCGGTCGATGGCCGCCTGGTCGCCGGTGAGCCCCACGAACCGGGTGGGCAGGTCGGCGTCGAAGCGGCCGAGGTACTCGCCGAGCACGTCGGGGGTGTCGAAGGCCGGGTCGGTGGTGACGAAGACCACCTGCACCTGCGCGGCGACGGCCGGGTCGAGGCCGCGCAGCGCCACCGCGACGTCGGCCATCGTGGTCGGGCAGATGTCCGGGCAGTTGGTGTAGCCGAAGAACAGCAGCGTGGGCCGGCCCCCCGTGACCGCGGCGAAGTCGTAGGCGGCGCCCGAGGTGTCGGTGAGCGTGAACGAGGGCCGCTGGTAGGAGTCGGGCAGGTCGATCCCGGCGAAGCGGTCCTCCGGCCCCTCCACCGTCGCCGGCGGCGCGCCGGCGTGG
>DATAAV010000124.1:0-14551 GCA_036259935.1 Geodermatophilus sp.
GGGCTGGCCGGGGTGCACGGGGCGATGGTGGAGGTCGAGGTCGACATGTCGGCCGGCGTTCCCGGGGTGGTCCTCGTCGGCCTGCCGGACGCCGTGGTGCGCCAGTCGGTGGACCGCGTGCGGGCAGCGGTGGTCAACGCCGGTGGCACGTGGCCGCTGCGCCGTATCACGATCGGGCTGTCCCCGGCCTCGATGCCCAAGCAGGGGAGCGGTTTCGACCTGGCCCTCGCCGCCGCCGTGCTGGCCGCCGCCGGAGCGGTGCCGCGCAGGTCGGTTGCGCGGCTGGTGCTGCTCGGCGAGCTGGGGCTGGACGGCTCGGTGCGCGCCATTAGGGGCGTGCTCCCCGCGGTGCTGGCTGCGGCGCGCGCGGGGCACGAGCAGGTCGTCGTCCCGGCCGCGAACGCCGACGAGGCCGCACTCGTCGACGGCGTGACGGTGCTGGCCGCCGGCACCCTCGCCGAGGTGGTCGCCCACCTGGCCGGCCGGGCGCAGCTCCCGCGTCACGCCCGCGGTCCGCTGCCCGCGCCCCCGCCGGGTCCCGACCTCGGCGAGGTGGTCGGCCAGGCCGCGGGCCGCCGGGCGGTGGAGGTGGCGGCCGCCGGTGGCCACCACCTCTTTCTGACCGGGCCGCCGGGGGCGGGCAAGACGATGCTCGCCGAGCGGTTGCCCGGGCTGCTCCCGGCGCTCGACGAGCAGGCGGCGCTGGAAGTCACCGCGATCCACTCGGTCGCCGGCACGCTGCCTCCCGGATCGCCGCTGGTGACGCGGCCGACCTTCGAGGCCCCGCACCACTCGGCGACGATGGCGGCTCTGGTCGGTGGCGGGTCCGGGCAGATCCGGCCCGGTGCGCTGTGCCGCGCCCACCGCGGCGTGCTCTTCCTCGACGAGGCGCCCGAGTTCCCGCGGGCCGTACTGGACACGCTGCGCCAGCCGCTGGAACGCGGCCACGTCACCATTTCCCGGGCCACCGGCTCGGCCACCTTTCCCTGCCGCGCCCAGCTGGTGCTGGCGGCCAACCCGTGCCCGTGCGCGACCGCCGCGGGTGACGCGGCCTGCACGTGCAGCCCCCTCGAGCGGCGCCGCTACCAGGCGCGGCTGTCCGGGCCGCTGCTCGACCGCATCGACCTGCGCGTCGACCTGCCCCCGGTGACGCGGGCCGCCTGGCTCGACGGCGTGGACGCTCCCGAGACGACCGCCGTCGTCGCCGAGAGGGTGCGGGCCGCCCGCGCCGCGGCGGCGGAGCGGCTGCGCGGCACGGGGTTGTCGCTGAACAGCGAGGTGCCGGGCCGGCTGCTGCGCGAGCGGTGGGCCGTGCCGCGGCCGGCCCTGGCGCTGGCCGAGCGGGCCCTGGAGCGCGGGGTGCTGTCGGTCCGCGGCTTCGACCGCGTGTTGCGCGTGTCCTGGACGCTGGCCGACCTGGCCGGCCGCACCGTGCCCGGCCGAGCGGAGGTCGGCGAGGCGCTCGGCATGCGGCTGCAGCGGGCGGCGGCATGAGCCCCCACCCGACCCTCGAGCAGGACCTGGAGCAGGCGGCAGCCGAGCCGACCGCCCCGGACGGGAGCCCCGGGCCGGGGTTGTGCCGGGCGCGGGCGTGGCTCAGCCGCGCCGCGGAGCCCGGCAGCATCGCCTTCTGGCGCTTTGTCGAGGATCTGGGGCCGGTCGAGGCGGTCCGCCGGCTGCGGGCCGGGCGGGCGCCCGACGGCATCCGCGCGCTGGTCGGAGCCCGTGTCGAGCAGGACGCGACCCTCGCCGACCTGCAGCGGGCCGAACGCTGCGGCGCCCGGCTGGTCGCTCCGGAGGACGACGAGTGGCCCGCCCTGGCGCTGCACGCGCTGACCGTGGCCGTCGCGGAGGAGCCCGATGATCCCCGCCAGCAGTCCGACCGCACGACCGCGCCGGTGCCTCCGCTGGCGCTCTGGGTGCGCGGTCCGGCCCGCCTCGACGAGCTCGTCGACCGGTCGGTGGCGGTCGTCGGGTCGCGGGCGTCGACCGCCTACGGCGAGCACGTCGCCGGGGAACTCGGATCCCAGCTGGGGGAGCGGGGATGGACGGTGGTGTCAGGCGGCGCGTTCGGCATCGACGCGGCCGCCCACCGCGGAGCGCTTGCCGTGGCGGCGCCGACGGTCGCGGTGCTGGCCTGCGGCGTGGACCGCGTCTACCCGGCGGCGCACGGGGCGCTGTTCGGCCGGATCGCCGAGGAGGGCCTCCTGGTGAGCGAGTGGCCGCCCGGCGCGGCTCCCCACCGGCACCGCTTCCTGGTCCGCAACCGGCTGATCGCCGCCCTCACCCGCGGAACGGTGGTCGTCGAGGCCGCCGCCCGTTCCGGCGCGCAGGCCACCGCGCGGCGAGCCCGCCGCCTGGGCCGGGAGGTCCTGGTCGTACCGGGCCCGGTCACCTCGGCGATGTCGGTGGGGTGCCACGAACTGCTGCGGGATCCCGACGTCGGCGCCGTCCTGGTCACCGGTGCCGCGCAGGTGGTCGAGGCCGTCGGCCGGATCGGCGCCGACCTGGCCGGGCCGCCGCTGCGGGAGCTCCAGCCCCGGGACGGGTTATCCGACGTCGCCCGGCGCGTCCTCGACGCCTGTCCGGTGCGGACAGGAGCGGCGCCCGAGCGGTTGGCGGCCATCGCCGGCTGCGACGTCCTGGACGTGCTGCGGGTGCTGCCGGCCCTGGAACTCGCCGATCTGGTGCAGTGGACCGGCACCGGCTGGCGGCTGGCACCGCCACCGCGACCGGACGCCCGCGCCAGGCGCGGCCATGGCTGACCGCGGAGCAGCAGGACGGGTCTCGTGGAGCTCGGCCGACGGCGGGGTCAGCAGGCCGTCGGGGTACCCGGTGCGTCGGACCGGCGCGGCGCCTTGACCCCCGACGGGGTGGCGGCGGACGGTTCGCCGCATGACCGCCCGGACCGCCGACGTGCGGGCAGCACTGCCGCCGCCCCTCGCCGAGGCGCTGGCCGGGTACGAGGACCACCTGCGCTCCCGGCGCAACCTCTCCGAGCACACCGTCCGCGGTTACGTCACCGACGCCGTCTGGCTGCTGGACCACCTCACCCGGCGAGGTGGTGCGCAGGTCGAGGACCTCGATCTCGCGGTGCTACGCAGCTGGCTGGCCCAGGGGCGCACCCGAGGCCACAGCCGGGCGACCACCGCCCGGCGTGCCGCGGCGGCCCGCTCGTTCACCGGTTACCTGCGCCGCACCGGCCTGACCGCCGAGGACGTCGGCCAGCGGTTGGTCAGCCCGAAGGCGCACCGCACCCTGCCCGACGTGCTGGACGCCGGGCAGGCCCGGGCGGTCGTCGAGTCCGCCGCGGGGGCCGAGGAGCCGGTGGGGCTGCGCGACGCGGTCGTCCTCGAGCTGCTCTACGCCAGCGGCATCCGGGTCAGCGAGCTGGTCGGGCTCGACGTCGACGACGTCGACCGCGGCCGCCGTCTCCTCCGGGTGCTGGGCAAGGGGCGCAAGGAGCGCAGCGTTCCCTACGGCGCTCCCGCGGAGCGGGCCCTGGACGCGTGGCTCACCCGCGGCCGTCCGGCGCTGGCCACCCCCGAGTCGGGGCCGGCCCTGCTGCTGGGTGTGCGCGGGCGGCGGCTGGACGCCCGGGAGGCCCGCCGGATCGTGCACGCGGCGGTCGCGGCCGCTCCGGGAGCGCCCGACGTGGGACCGCACGGGTTGCGGCACTCAGCGGCCACCCACGTCCTGGAGGGCGGCGCCGATCTGCGCTCGGTGCAGGAGCTGTTGGGCCACGCCAGCCTCGCGACGACGCAGATCTACACGCACGTGACGGTCGAGCGGCTCCGCGCGGTCCACGCGCAGGCGCACCCGAGGGCATGAGCGGGGCTCCGGCTGCCGATACAGAACCGCGACGTCCACGACCACGAGACCCGCGGCGCGCACTCCGTTAGGGTCACCGCGGTGGGCCACGACCAACGGGGAGCGCAGAGCGTGCACGAGGCGACCATCCACCGGATCAACGGCCCGAGCGAGGACGCCGACGCGGCGCTGGCCGAGCTCTGGGAGCGGTACGTCGCCGACAGGGACCCCGCCCTGCGGGACCGGCTGATCCTCCACTACGCGCCGCTGGTCAAGTACGTCGCCGGCCGGGTCGGCAGCGGCCTGCCCGCCCACGTCGAGCAGGCCGACCTCGTCTCCTACGGCACCTTCGGGCTCATCGACGCGATCACCCGCTACCAGCCGTCGCGGGAGGTCAAGTTCGAGAGCTACGCGATGGCGCGGATCCGCGGGGCGATCATCGACGAGCTGCGCAGCACCGACTGGATCCCGCGCTCGGTCCGCATGCGCGCCCGCCAGTTCGAGCGCACTGTCGCCACCCTCGAGAGCAGGTTGCAGCGCAGCCCCACCGACGAGGAGGTGGCCGCGGAGATGGGCCTGGACGTCGAGGAGGTCCGCAAGTTCCTCGGTCAGCTCTCCCTGGTCAACGTGGTCGCGCTCGACGAGCTGCTGTCCGACGACGAGGGGGGCGCACCGCGCCTGGTCGACACCCTGCAGGACTCCAGCGCCCTCGACCCGCAGGCCGTGGCCGAGCACGGCGAGGCCCGTCAGCTGCTGGCCCGGGCGGTGGAGCAGCTGCCCGACCGGGAGAAGGTCGTGGTCAGCCTCTACTACTTCGAGGGGCTCACCCTCGCCGACATCGGCCGCGTCCTCGGCGTCACCGAGAGCCGGATCTGCCAGCTGCACACCAAGGCGGTGCTGCACCTGCGCACCAAGCTCGCCGACATCGCCTGACGCGGCCGGCATCGATCCGCAAGGGTCGGCGACGTGATCCTGGAGCACGTCCTCCTGCCGGTGAAGCCCGGACGGGAGGCCGAGTTCGAGACGGCCTTCGCCGGGGCCCGGGGAATCATCTCGGCGACGCCGGGCTTCCGGGGCCTCACCCTCTCTCGCTGCGTCGAACGGCCTGGCGTGTACCTGCTGCTCATTCAGTGGGACCGCCTGGAGGACCACACCGAGGGATTCCGCGGCTCCTCGCGGTACGAGCGATGGCGCGAGCTGCTGCACCACTTCTACGACCCCTTTCCCGTGGTGGAGCACTTCCAGGAGGTGCTCGCCGCGGACCCGGCCGATCCTGACCAGCCGCTCGTCGCTCCCTCCGAGCCGGGGGAGGCACGCCGCGGTTGCGGTTCCGCTCCGAGCGGGACGTGACCGGGACGGTGATCGAGTTCTGCGAGATGCTGCGGCCGGTGCCCGAATGCCGGCGGCCGGGGATCGCGGCGCAGGCCCGGCCGCCCACGGCAGCAGCCGGACCCGCGGCGGACGGAGCAGCGCCAGCGGATCCAGATAGGTCTCACCGCGGCGCAGCCCCCAGTGCAGGCAGGCGGCCGCGCAGCCGGCGTGTCCGGGGAGCAGGACGCCGACGGGGGTGCCGCGGCGCACCGTCTGGCCCGCCGCCACCGCCGGGTCCACCGGCTCGTACGTCGTCCGCAGCCCGCCGGGGTGGTCGACGCTGACCACCGGCCGGCCGGCGACCATCCCGGCGAAGGCCACCACGCCGTCCGCAGCGGCGCGCACCGCATCCCCCGGCCGACCCACGAGGTCCACCCCGCGGTGGCCCGCGCCGTACGGCCCCGGCGGCGGGTCGAAGGCCCGGCCGACCTCCGGCGGGTTTCCGAGAGGTGCGGTCCACGAGCCCGCCGACGGTGCACCGCCGTCCGACGTCGCCGGCCGGGCGGCCCTGGCGACGAGCGGAACCAGGAGGACGGCTGCCGCGGCGAGCGCGGCGACGAGGACGCGGGGGAGCACGTCGCGAGGTTGGCAGCGGGGCCCGCGTCGGCGCCGCCTCCGCGGGCAGGCTGTGGACGGCCCGGCCGCCTGGGGAACGGCCTCCGGCCGGAGGGTATGCTGGTCGGTGCGATCCGCCTGGGCGGATCGACTTCGCGCGTCCTCCACCCGCTGTTCCAGCGGAGCAGTCGCCACCTCGGTCCCGGCGGGCAACCACCGGGCACGTGGCGCGCGTGGGACGCCAGGGCGGTCACCACCCGGTGGCCGCGTCAACCGAGGAGCGCGGTCCCTGCGGCCGCGCGCACACACGAAAGGCTGCGGCCATGGCAGTCGTCAGCATGAAGCAGCTGCTCGACAGCGGCGTCCACTTCGGGCACCAGACCCGGCGGTGGAACCCGAAGATGAAGCGCTTCATCTTCACCGAGCGCAACGGCATCTACATCATCGACCTCCAGCAGACGCTCGGGTACATCGACCGTGCCTACGAGTTCGTCAAGGAGACCGTCGCTCACGGCGGCACGATCCTCTTCGTCGGCACCAAGCGTCAGGCGCAGGAGGTCGTCGCCGAGCAGGCCCAGCGGGTCGGCATGCCCTACGTCAACCAGCGCTGGCTGGGCGGCATGCTCACCAACTTCTCGACGGTCCACAAGCGGCTGCAGCGCCTCAAGGAGCTCGAGGACATGGAGCAGACCGGCGTCATGGCCGGCCTGTCCAAGAAGGAGCAGCTCGGCCTGACCCGCGAGAAGGCCAAGCTCGAGCGCAGCCTCGGCGGTATCCGGGACATGCAGAAGGTGCCCAGCGCCATCTGGATCGTGGACACCAAGAAGGAGCACATCGCCGTCGGCGAGGCCCGCAAGCTGAACATCCCGGTCGTGGCCATCCTCGACACCAACTGCGACCCCGACGAGGTCGACTACAAGATCCCGGGCAACGATGACGCCATCCGCAGCATCGCCGTGCTGACCCGCGTCATCGCCGACGCCGTCGCCGAGGGCCTGATGGCCCGCTCGGCCGCCCAGGCCAACGCCGGTCGCGAGGAGGAAGGCGCCGAGCCGGTCATCGGCGGCGACGAGCCCCTCGCCGACTGGGAGCGGGAGCTGCTCACCGGCCAGCAGGGCGGCGAGGCCGCTGCCGCGGCCGACAGCTCCGTCCCGGCCGAGGGCACCGAGCCGGCCGGCGGCACCGCCGCTCCCCAGGCCTGATCCGCGGCGCCGCCCCGTCCTTCCAGGGGCCGGGCGGCGCGCCCGCACCAGCGGGAACCGGCACTCCACCATTTCGAAGAGGGAAGTGACATGTCTGCCTTCACCGCTGCCGACGTCAAGCGTCTGCGCGACGCCACCGGCGCCGGCATGATGGACTGCAAGAAGGCGCTCACCGAGGCCGACGGCGACTACGACAAGGCCGTCGAGCTCCTCCGGATCAAGGGCGCCAAGGACGTCGGCAAGCGCCTCGAGCGCTCCACCACCAACGGCGTGGTCGTGAGCAAGGACGGCGCCCTGCTCGAGCTCGACTGCGAGACCGACTTCGTCGCCAAGAACGCCGATTTCGTGAAGCTCGCCGAGCGGCTGCTGGACATCGTCCTCGCGCAGAAGCCGGCCGACGTCGAGGCCCTGCTGGCCACCGAGGTCGACGGCCAGACCGTGGCCGCGCTGGTCGAGGGCGAGTCGGCCCGCATCGGCGAGAAGCTCGTGCTCAGCCGGTTCGTCGTCTTCGACGGCGCCACCGCCACCTACCTGCACAAGCGGGCCACCGACCTGCCCCCGGCCATCGGCGTCGCCGTGCAGTACAGCGGCGGCAGCGAAGAGGCCGCGCGCAGCCTGGCGATGCACATCGCCGCCGCGCGCCCGCGCTACCTCACCCGCGAGGAGGTCCCCGCCGAGGCGGTCGAGACCGAGCGCCGGGTGGCCGAGCAGACCGCCAAGGAGGAGGGCAAGCCCGAGCAGGCGATCAGCAAGATCGTCGAGGGCCGGGTCAACGCCTTCTACAAGGACTTCGTGCTGCTCGAGCAGCCGTCGATCACCGAGCCCAAGCGCACGGTGAAGCAGATCCTCGGCGACGCCGGGCTCACCGTGGAGCGGTTCGCCCGCTTCGAGGTCGGCCAGGCCTGAGCCGTCTCGTCCGATGCCCGTCCACCGGCCCCGTCCCGCTCCGGGACGGGGCCGGTGGGCCATTCGCGGCAGATGCCGGACCTCTGTCGCACGCCAGCAGCCGGCCGCAGTCCGATGCGGCAGGATCACAGGAACGACGACGAGCGAGGGATGAGCTGTTGACCGACACCGCCGCGCCCACCGCCGCCACCGCCCAGGCCCCTCTGTCCGCGCCGACCGCCTTCGCCCCCGCTGACGGCCGGGGCTACACGCGGGTGCTGCTCAAGCTCTCCGGGGAGACCTTCGGCGGCGGCAAGGTCGGGGTCGATCCCGAGATCGTCTCCCGCATCGCGACCCAGCTGGCCGAGGTCGTCGCCAAGGGCACCCAGGTGGCGGTGGTCATGGGAGGGGGCAACTTCTTCCGCGGCGCGGAGCTGTCCCAGGCCGGGATGGACCGCACCAAGGCCGACTACATGGGCATGCTCGGCACGGTCATGAACTGCCTGGCCCTCCAGGACTTCTGCGAGAAGGCCGGCCTGCAGACCCGGGTCCAGACGGCGATCACCATGGGCCAGGTGGCCGAGCCCTACATCCCGCGCAAGGCGATCCGCCACCTGGAGAAGGGCCGGCTGGTCATCTTCGGCGCCGGGGCCGGCATGCCCTACTTCTCCACCGACACCGTCGCCGCCCAGCGGGCCCTGGAGATCGAGTGCCAGGTGCTGCTCATGGGCAAGAACGGCGTCGACGGCGTCTACGACGACGACCCGCGTACCAACCCCGACGCCGTCATGTACCACGATCTGGACTACGCCACGGTGCTGGCCAAGCAGCTGAAGGTGGCCGACGCCACCGCGATCAGTCTGTGCATGGACAACCGGATGCCGATCGTCGTGTTCAACCTGCTGCGTGACGGCAACATCGCCAGGGCTGCCGCAGGTGAGAAGATCGGCACGCTGATCAGCGACCCGGCCTGAACCGGCGCCGCCCGGCCCACCCGCACACACCGCGTGGCGGAACCCCCGCCCCAGGAGGAGAGACCCGTGATCGACGACACCCTGCTCGACGCCGAGGAGCGGATGGACAAGGCCCTGTCGGTCGCGCGGGAGGACCTCGGTTCGGTGCGCACCGGCCGCGCGGCGCCGGCCATGTTCAACAAGATCCTGGTGGACTACTACGGCGCCCCGACGCCGGTGCCCCAGATGTCCTCGATCACCGTGCCCGAGGCCCGCATGGCGGTGATCAAGCCCTACGACAACGGCCAGCTGTCGGCCATCGAGAAGGCCATCCGCGACAGCGACCTCGGCGTGAACCCGACCAACGACGGGCAGATCATCCGGGTGGTGTTCCCGCAGCTGACCGAGGAGCGCCGGCGCGATCTGGTCAAGATGGCGCGGCACAAGGGCGAGGAGGCCAAGGTCGCCATCCGCAACATCCGCCGCCGCGCCAAGGAGGAGCTCGACCGCATCGCCAGGGACGGCGAGGCCGGCGAGGACGAGGTCCGCCGGGCGGAGAAGGAGCTCGACGACCTCACGGCCCAGCACGTGCACGCGGTCGACGAGGCCGTCAAGCACAAGGAGGGCGAACTGCTCGAGGTCTGAGGCCGCGGGCACCTGCGTCCCATGACATCCGATCCCGACCCCTACCGCCCCGGAGCGTCCAGCGCCGGCACCGAGGCCCGCCGCCGCGCGGCCCCGCTGACCCCGTCGTGGCAGGGACGCGGGGAGTCCGACACCGGCCCCATCCCCGTCGTGGGACGACCCACCCCGCCGCCCCCACCTGCGCGGCCGCCGGGCGAGCCGGCCACGGTGGAGATGGGCGCGGCCGGGCCGGCTGCGGCGGACCCCGGGATCCCTGAGCCGCCGACGGCCGAGGCCGCGGTCCCGGAGTCGACCACCGAGTCGGTCGGGCCCCTGCTGGTCGAGGGCGCCGCCGCGGCGAAGCCGCCCGGCCGGGCCGGCCGCAACATGGCCGCCGCCATCGGCGTCGGCGTGGGCCTCGGCGCGGTCATCCTGCTGTCGCTGCTGATCTGGCGGCCCGCCTTCCTGCTCGTCCTCACCGCCGCGATCCTCGTGGGCGTCGTGGAGCTCAGCCGCGCCCTGCGGGCCGGCGGCGCCCGCCCACCGATCGTCCCGGTGCTGGCCGGGACCCTGGCGATGATCGGGCTGGCCTGGACGCGCGGCGCGACCGGCCTGGTCGTCGCCTTCCTGCTCACCGTCCTCGCCGTCCTGCTGTGGCGGCTCGGGGACGGCCCGGCGGGCTATCTGCGCGACGCCTCCGCCGGCGTGTTCGTCGCGCTCTACGTGCCTCTGCTCGCCGGGTTCGCCGTGCTGCTCCTGGTGCCCGACGACGGCGCCGCGCGGGTGCTGGCCTTCATCGCCACCGTGGTCGGCAACGACGTCGGCGGCTTCGCGGCCGGCGTCCTCTTCGGCAAGCACCCCATGGCGCCCTCGGTCAGCCCCAAGAAGTCCTGGGAGGGCATGGCCGGCTCGATCGTGGCCTGCGTGCTCATCGCCACGCCGATCGTCACCCTCGCCCTCGACGGCCCGTGGTGGGGCGGCGTGGCCTTCGGCGCCGCCCTGGCGGTCACCGCCACCCTCGGCGACCTGGGGGAGTCGCTCATCAAGCGGGACCTCGGCATCAAGGACATGGGCAACCTGCTGCCCGGCCACGGCGGGATCATGGACCGCCTGGACTCGCTGCTGCCCTCGGCCGCGGTCGCCTACCTGCTGCTGTCCTGGGTCGCCCCCGTCTGAAATCAGCCGGGCGCGACGACCTCCCAGACCGAGCCCACCACGGCGAAGCCGCGGCGGGCATACCAGTGCCGAGGCCAGTCCGCGGCGTCGGCCTCCAGCACGACCAGGTCGCAGCCGGCCTCCGCGGCCAGGGTGAGGATCCGCGTGAGGACGGCGTCGGCGTACCCGCGCCCCCGGGCGGCCGGGTCGGTCAGGACCGACTCGACGGCCGCCGTCGCGCCGTCCACCCGCAGCTGCCCGGCCGCCACGACCCGCCCTTCCTCCCGGACGACGACGTCGGTCACCGCCACCACGGTGTCGTTGCGGTGCTCCCGGCCCACGAGCTGGCCGACGACCTCGTCGAGGTTTGGGATCGACGCGGGCAGGTTCCGCCGCCAGGAGCGGTCCCACAGGTCGTGGACCTCCCGCTGGTCCACCACCTCGGCGCGCTCGCCGCCGGGCACCGGCGTCGCCGGGCGCGCCATGACCAGCAGCTCCGAAGCCTCCCAGCCGCGCCGCGCCAGTTCCCCGGCGACCGCTCCGGCGTCCGCCCAGTACAGCTCCGCGCACTCCACGCGCCACCCCGCCTCGGCGGCGACCGCGGCCGTCGCTTCCGCCACGGTGTCCGCGTCGACCGGCTCGCTCAGCACCAGCCGGTTGTCGTCGCGGGAGTGCGGGAAGCGGGGGTCGAGCACGGCGACGCCGCCGGGGACGTCGCGCACCTCGGCGGCCCGCCGCACCGGCAGGGACCTGTACAGCGCGAGGGCGCGGCCCAGGGCGTCGTCCGGGGCGGGCAGCAGCGGCCGCGCCGGCGGGCGGTAGGGGACGACCGCCACGACCGCCGACGTCGGCAGCAGGCCGTAGAGGTGGGGGAAGAGCATCCCCGGCGGGTCGTCCGGGGCGCCCGGCTCCTCCCTCACCGGGTCGGACAGCCGGGCGGGGTCGACGACGAGCAGCGCCAGGTCGCGGCGCCCGGGGAACAGCCGTCCGGCCGGCAGGTGCACCTGGTCGGGCCGGGACAGGTGCACGAAGCGGTCCTCGTCCAGCGACGGCGGCCGGAGCACCCCCTCGGCCAGCGCGGCGCGCCAGGCGGCCGGCTCGACGAGGTGGAGCAGTGGTCCGCTCACGCGCCGGTCGCCCGCAACGGCGGGTCGGGGTCGATGCCGCGGGCCTCCAGGGCCGACTCGATCGCCTGGCACACCGTGCGGACGACGGCGACCCGCGCCCAGCGCTTGTCGTCCGCGGGGACGACGTGCCACGGCGCGACCGGGATGTCGGTGCGCTCGAGCATCTCCTCGACGGCGGCTTCGTACGCCGGCCGCTTCTCGCGGTTGCGCCAGTCCTCGTCGGTGAGCTTCCAGGCGCGGTAGGGGTCGTCGCGGCGGGACTCGAAGCGGCGCAGCTGCTCCTCCGGCGACACGTGCATCCAGAACTTGACCAGGATGGTTCCCTCGGCGGCCAGGGTGGTCTCGAGGTCGACGATCTCCTGGTAGGCGCGGCGCCACGCCTCCTCGGGCGCGAAGCCCTCGACCCGTTCGACGAGCACGCGGCCGTACCAGGTGCGGTCGAGCACGGCCATGCCGCCCCAGCCGGGCAGCACCGGCCAGAACCGCCACAGGAAGTGGTGCCGCTTCTCGTCGTAGGTGGGCGCCGCGAACTGCGCCACCCGCACGTGCCGGGGGTCGAGCTGCTCGACCAGCCGCTTGATCGCCCCGCCCTTGCCCGAGGCGTCCCAGCCCTCGAACAGCACGCACAGCGGAGGCCCGAGCTCGCCCGACCCGATCTGGCCGCCCAGCAGCAGCCGCAGGTGCACCAGCCGCTGCTGGGCCTCGGCCAGCTGCTTCCTCGCCTCGGACTTCGGCAGGCGGACGCTCAGGTCGACGTCGGACAGACGGCTCATCCCGGCAGCCTGGCAGGAACCGGTCAGCGCGGCGCGGTCTACCGGCTCTCGGGGTGTTCCTCGCGCTCCTGGGATCCGCGGCTTCAGCAGCGCGAGAGACTCTCCAGGAGCCGCAGGGAGCGCTTCGAGGTCACCGGACCTCCCCGTGCTGCCGGATCCAGGCGTGCATCGCGATGCCCGCGGCCACGCCGGCGTTGATCGACCGGGTCGAGCCGAACTGGGCGATCGAGAGCACGCCGTCGGCGGCCTTCCGCGCCTCGGCGGACAGTCCGCTGCCCTCCTGGCCGAACAGCAGTACGCAGGCGCGGGGGAGGGGCTCGGTCTCCAGCGGACGCGCGCCGGGCAGGTTGTCGACCGCCAGCACGGGCAGTCCCTCCGCCCGGGCCCATCCGGCGAGGCCGGCGACGTCGGGGTGGTGGCGGACGTCGAGGTAGCGGTCGGTGACCATGGCGCCGCGCCGGTTCCACCGCCGTCGTCCGACGATGTGCACGGCCTCGGCCAGGAAGGCGTTGGCCGTCCGGACGACGGTCCCGATGTTGAGGTCGTGCCGCCAGTTCTCGATGGCGACGTGGAACGGATGCCGCCGCGGTGCGAGGTCCGCGACGATCGCCTCGACGGTCCAGTACCGGTAGCGGTCCACGACGTTGCGCCGGTCTCCGGCAGCCAGCAGCTCCGGGTCGTAGCGCGGGTCGTCGGGCCACGGGCCCTCCCACGGCCCGACGCCGACGCTGTCGAGCAGGGGGAGTTCCCTCTCGGCCTCGGTCACGTGCCCGACGCTAGCCGGTCGCCGCGCGGTGCTCCGCCGCCCCGAACGGGTGCACCCGGCGGAACCCGCGCCTCGCGAGCGACTTCCGGCCGCGCCTCCGGGAACCGCTGGGACCCGTCCGGCACCATGGCTCGACTGCATTCTGTGAGTGAGGGATGACTTTGAGTGGCTGATGTGGATCCGGAGACGACGGAGCAGCTCATCGAGGCGTTGATCGCCCCGGATGACCCCTCTGTCGCGTCGACGCCCCTCCACCTGCCGGCCGCGGCGGGGGAGTGGGACCAAGCCTGGCTGCCCGGGTGGATGACCGACGCGGCGGAGGACATCGAGGACGAGGCGGGGTCCGACGGCGCCGGCGACGATGCGCCGCCTCAGGACGGCGCACCCGCGGCTGTCGAGCCGGCGTCCCCTCCCGCGGCCGTGGAGGACGGCGCCCCTTCGGCCGCTGAGCCGGCCCCCACGTCCGCGGCCATCGACTACGTCCCACCCGCGGTCGGTGGGATGGGCGCACCCGAGGCCTGCCAGGACGCCGCACCTGCGGAAGACGACGTCGTGGGGAACGACGGAACCGAGTCGGCCGTCGCGCCCTCGCTCCTCCCCGTCATGGCGCCGGTGCCGCGGGTCGTCGTCGGCCCCCGGGTGCGACCACGGCGCCGGACCGGCCTCACCGTGGCCGTCGGCCTGCTCGCCGCCGGCGGCATCGCAGGCGCCGCGCTGCTGGCCACGTCGTCCTCCGACGCGGTCCCCGCCGCGGACGGGCACACGTCCTCGGGTGGGATCTCCGTACCCTCCCGGACGGGCGCGACGGCCCGGCCCTCCGGCATCGCGGACCCCGCCTGGGCCGCACCGACGACCGCCGTCCCGACCCCATCGACCCCGTCGCGGGAGCCGGCCTCCTCGCCCCCGGCGCGGGTTCGCGCCGCCGCCCCGACGGCCACCTCGCCCTCGACCGCCGCATCCCCTGGTGCCCTGCTGCCCAGGGTCGTCGCGGCGGCACCCGTGGCGCCGACGGCGGCGGTCCCGGCCGAGGACCCCACACCGACCCCGACGCCGACGACCACCCGCCTCCCGACGGCCACCCCCGTCCCGACGACCACCGCCGTCCCCACGGAGGGCCCCGCCGAGGAGTCGGCGCCCACCCCGGCGCCCACCGACGCCCCATCCCCCATCGACGCCCCGTCCCCCATCTCCTCCCCGTCCGTCGGTGCCGGCGTCGTGACGTCGGTGGGCGTCGTGACGCCGGTGGGCGTCGTGACGCCGGTGGGGGACGGGGCGTCGATGGGGGACGGGGCGTCGATGGGGGATGGGGCGTCGGTGGGCGCCGGGGTGG
>DATAAV010000125.1:0-2896 GCA_036259935.1 Geodermatophilus sp.
CGACGTCTGTGGAGTGGCCCCTCCCGGGTCCCGCCCCGAGCCTGCGAGGGGTGCGGCGGAGGTCCTGCTTCAGACCCCGGCCGCCACCGGGGCGGGCTCCGCGGCGATCAGCCGGGCCCGCTCCTCCTCGCTCATCCCGCCCCAGACCCCGTAGGGCTCACGGACGGCCAGCGCATGCTTGAGGCACGCGTCGATGACCGGGCAGCGCGCGCAGACCGCCTTGGCGGCGGCCTGGCGGCGCGCCCGGGCCGGGCCGCGCTCGCCGTCGGGGTGGAAGAAGAGAGCCGTGCTCTCGCCACGGCACGCTCCGTGCAGCTGCCAGTCCCACACCTCGGCGACGGGGGTCGGGAGACGGCGGATGTCGGCCATGTCGGTCCTCCTCGGCTCGGTGCGAGCCGGAGGGGGCGGTCCGGCTGCAAGGGGGCCGGTGCCCGACGCCTGCCCGGGTCAAACACACGAGCGGCCCGCATTTTCCCGCCTCCTGCCTCCCCCTGCCGGGTGAGAGCGGCTGTCCTCTCCCCGTGCCGCCGATCAAGGTGACGGCAGGTCGTGCCGAACACCTGGGTGGGACACCCCGCGGAGTGCACGGAACGGCCGCGGAGTGCTCCCCGGGCGGGGAGTTCCCGCCCGAGCGACACCCGGCCGGAGGAATCCCGGCCGGCGGGGACCCGGTCCGCACCGCGCGGCCCGGGAGAGCGAGGAGCAGGCGTGATCGACGACAGGATGCGCGGCGCGGGCCACGGAACCACCACCGTGTGGGTCTACGACGAGCGTCGCCGGGTCCGGGACGACGTCGCCGCCCGGCTGGTGGCCCTGCCCTTCGTGGGCCGGGTCGAGGTCGTCGGTGACGCGAGCGCGCTGATGGCCCGCCTGACCACCCGGCAGCCCGACGTCCTCCTCGTGGGGACCCAGCGCGCCGTCGACTCCGGCCTCACCGTCGCCACCCAGGCGCTGCGCGCCCACCCCCGGCTGCCCGTCCTCGTCCTCGGCGCGCCCGACGACGCCGAGACGGTGCGCGCCGCGGTCGCCGCCGGGGCCCGGGGCTACCTGCGCTGGGATGCCACCGCCCTGGAGATGGGCCTGGGCCTGTCCCGCGTCGGCCTGCGGGTCGACGGCCGGAACCCGCAGAGCGGCGTCCCGGCCCAGCCGGTGCCGCTCGCCTCGGTCAGCGCGCCGTCACCGGCGTGGAGCGGCGCCACGCCGCTGTCCGGCAGCGCGCCGACGACCGTGCGCTCCACCGTCCGCGAGCCCGCCCCGGTCAGCCTGTCGATGCGGGAGATGCAGGTGCTCACCGGCATGAGCCAGGGCAAGAGCAACGCGCAGATCGGGCGGGAGCTCTACCTGTCCGAGGACACCATCAAGACCCACGCGCGCCGGCTGTTCCGCAAGCTGGGCGCCAAGGACCGCGCCGAGGCCGTGGCCACCGGATTCCGCCGCGGGATGATGAGCTGACCGCTCGCCGCACCGCGGGCCGGCCGCTCCGCCGTGGCAGGGTGCCGCGGTGAGGTTCCTGCTGGCCGCCGCACTCGCGGCCCTGGCCGTCGTCTCGTGGGGTGTCTCGTACCGCGCCGCCGGCGTCCAGTTCCGTGAGCCGCTGGACGTCGGGTGCTTCGAGCACGCTCCGGCCGGCTGGCACGAGGCGACCGACGCGGAGGCGACCCTGGAGGACCTGCCGCCGCGCCTGCACTGCTCGATGACCCACTCCAGGACCGGCGAGGTCGCCACCTGGGACTCCGGCGCGGCCTCGCTGCCGGCCTTCGTCGTCTCCGTGCTCGCCGGCCTGGCCTTCCTGGTCGCGCTCGGCAGCGGGCTGGTCCACCGGGCCCGTCACCGGTCGCGGTGACCGCAGCGGCGCGGGGTCAGTCCTCCCGGGCGTGGCGGCCGCCGCGGGCGGAGCCGCCCGGCTCCTCCCGCTCGGCCATCGCGGCGACGCCGTCGGCGTACCCGCTGGCGTAGTCCCAGCTGACGTAGTCGTTCGGGTCCGGGTCGAACGGCGGCTCGTGCCGGCCGGTCTGGCCCTCCTCGAGCAGCTGGCGGAGGTTGGCCTGCATGAGGGCCCAGTCGACGTGGTGCTCCTCGTCGCAGTCGGGGCAGTCGACCACGATCCCCTTGATGCCGGTCGGCTCGAGGAGGGTGCGGAACACCTCGAGCTCGGCGAGGTCGTCCAGCACGCCGGCCCGTTCCTCCATGGTCAGCGGGGGCGGACCCGGCTGGTCGGCGGGCCCGAAGTCGGGGCCGGCCGCGTCATCGAACGGACTCACACATCCCAAGGTAGCCGCCTGACGGGGATCACACCGCCCCTGAACCGCCGCAGCCTACGATCGGAAGCGGTTTCCCGCGCGCCCAGCAGGGGTGCAGACCCGATCCGGAGGGTGGCGGCATCCATGCAGCCCGATGAACGCGTGCCCGAGCTGCCGGCGAAGTTCGCCCCTCTCGGCCTGACCTACGACGACGTCCTGCTCATCCCGGGCGCGTCCGACGTCGTCCCGGCCGAGGTGGACACCAGCAGCCGGCTGACCCGTGGCATCCGGCTGGCCGTACCGCTGGTCTCCAGCGCGATGGACACGGTCACCGAGGCGCGCATGGCCATCGCGATGGCCCGCGTCGGCGGCATCGGCGTGCTGCACCGCAACCTCGCCGCCGAGGAGCAGGCCGGCCAGGTCGACCTGGTCAAGCGCTCGGAGGCCGGGATGGTCACCAACCCGGTGACCTGCTCACCGGACAACACGCTGGCCGAGGTCGACGCGCTGTCGGCCCGCTACCGCATCTCCGGCGCCCCCGTGGTCGACGACGACGGGGTCCTCGTCGGCATCGTCACCAACCGCGACATGCGGTTCGAGACCGACCAGAACCGGCTCGTGCGCGACGTCATGACGCCGATGCCGCTGGTCACCGC
>DATAAV010000126.1:0-3375 GCA_036259935.1 Geodermatophilus sp.
CGGGGCCTGTAGTCTCTTCGTCGGTGGCGTGTCCGAGCGGCCGAAGGAGCACGCCTCGAAAGCGTGTGAGGTGCAAGCCTCCGTGGGTTCAAATCCCACCGCCACCGCCCGAGAAATCGACGGCGGCGTCCGCCCGGGCCCAGGCCCACGGACGCCGCCGTCGGTCGTCTCAGCGCTGTTCGAGGACCTGCACCGTCTGGTCCACGTCGACGAGCAGGTCGCCGTCGTCCCCGACCACCAGGGTGAACCGGTGCAGCTCCCGCTGGCGGCTCCCGTCGGGCCAGCGGAACTCCAGTTCCGCGGTGGCCACGCCGGTGCCCTCCTCGGCGTCGATCTCACTGATCGTCACCTCGCGGAACTGCTCCCAGAAGGCCCGGTAGTCGGCCGGGCCGATCACCTCCCGCAGCGTCGGCCCGGTGCGCTCGTAGGCTGCCTCGGCGTTCCCGGGCAGCAGGTCGTGGTACTCCCGCAGCGCGTCCTGGACCTCCCGGGCGCCGAGGGAATTCCCGCCGTCCTCCGCCGCCGTGGGGCTGTCCTGAGGCGGCGGCGGGGCCTCCTCGGTCGCCGGGGCCTCCTCGGCCGGCGTGTCCTCGGCCGGGGGCGGGGCGGGCGGTTCCGTCCTGTCGGCCGGGGTGGTCGCCGTCGGCCCGGCCACGGTGCCGGGGTCGTTCCCGCCGGCCAACGCCCAGAAGGCGCCGAGCCCGGCCAAGGCCGCGAGCAGCAGGACCGCCACGGCCAGCGGCGGCCGGCGCCGGCGCGTGCCCACCACCCGGGCCGGCCGGGACGCAGCCGCCCCACGGCCTGGCGCGCCCGGTGCGGCGGTGGGTGCGAAGTCGGCGGGTGGGGTCGCGGCACCGGCCGCGGCGGGACCGAGCGTCAGCGTGCGGGCGCGCCCGGGCGCCGGGCGCAGGACGGTCCGGGCCAGGAGCACGGTGGTCGGGTCGCCGTCCGGCCCGGCGGCCAGGCGAGCCAGTTCGTCGCGCACCTCGGTCATCGACGGCCGGGCGGCCGGGTCGGCGGCGAGCATCCGGGTCAGCGGGCCGGTCAACCACCCGGCCCGGCGGGGGGGCCGCATCTGCCCTCCGGCGACCCGGTGCAGCAGGCGCAGCGCGTTGTCGTCCATGCCGAAGGGCGGCTCGCCCTCCAGGCAGGTGTAGAGCGTTGCCCCCAGGGAGAAGACGTCGCTGGCCTCGGACACCTCAGCACCCTGGGCAACCTCGGGGGCCAGAAACGCCGGCGTCCCGGTGATCTGCCCGGTCTGGGTCAGGCTGACGTCGCCACGGGCGTGCGAGATGCCGAAGTCGGTGATCTTGACCAGGCCCTCGACGTCAGGGCCCTCCCCGATGAGGATGTTCGCCGGCTTGACGTCGCGGTGCACGATCCCGGCGGCGTGGGTCGCGGCCAGGGCGTCGGCCACCTGGGCGCCGATCTGCGCCACCTCGTCCACCCGCAGCAGGCCGTCGTCCTGCAGTACCGCGGCCAGGCTGCGCGAGGGCAGGTACTCCATCACCAGCCACGGCTGGCCGGCCTCCAGCGCCACGTCGTAGACCGAGATGGCGTGCAGGTTGCTCAGCCGGGCGGCGATCCGGCCCTCCCGGAGGGCCCGCTGGCGCTGCTGGTCGACTTCGGCGGGCGTCGCGTTGCCGGGCGGCAGCACCTGCTTGACCGCGACCTGCCGGCCGAGCCGCTCGTCGCGGGCCAGCCAGACCGCGCCCATTCCGCCGCCCCCGATGCAGGACAGCAGCCGGTAGCGCCCGGCCACGAGGTTGCCGGGCTCGGTCGTTGCCACCGGCCCGTTCTACCCAACCGGAACGCAGGGAACGCCCCGGTCAGACGCCGCTGGGCACCCCGAATCGGCGGGCGTACTCCTCCTGCGCGCCGGCCGGCAGGGCGTCGTAGAGCCGGCCCAGCTCGTCGACGGCCTCCGGCGCCAGGTCGTCGAAGAGCCGCTGCCAGGTCGGGGGCTCGTCGTAGCTGCGGGTGAGCAGCAGCTCCCAGGCCTGCGACTGACGGTCCCGCTTGGCGCGCTCGGCGGCGAACTCCGACAGGTAGCGGTCCTTGGCCGCGTCCTTCTCCTCCCGGGTGGCCGACGGCGGAAGGAGCGAGGGGTCGGCCCCTCGCAGGACCGCGACGATCGCGTCCACGACCTCCGGTCGCAACTGCCCCGTCTCGCTCATCAGTGCTGCCTCCCCCTGTGTCTCGTCGGTCCGGCCCCAGCAGGGGCGCACCTCGATCCACCGGACCGTGCGCCAGCCTTGCCCCGTACGGCGGATCTCAACCGCCTCCGTGCGGACGATCCGCACCCGTTCCCCAGGGCGCCGGCTGAAGCTTCCGGACGTGCCCGCTACCATCGGCACCACTGGAGGATTCGCCTAGTGGCCTATGGCGCTCGCTTGGAAAGCGGGTTGGGGGCAACCCCTCGGGAGTTCGAATCTCCCATCCTCCGCAGTCGCGACGGCCGCACGGCCGTCGCTCCGCGCGTGCTCGCGGCGGCCGTCCGCCGCAGGTAGAGCCCGGCCACGGCGGCGAGCACGAGCACCCCACCGGCCAGCGCACCGAGCGGCAGCCGCTCGCCCAGGAACGCCGTCGCCAGGACCGTCGCGGTCACCGGCTCGAGCAGGGTGATGATCGAGGCGACCGCGCCCGGCACCGTCCGCAGACCGCGGAAGAACAGCGCGTAGGCCAGGGCGCTGGGCACCGCGCCCAGGTAGAGCAGCACCGCCAGCGCCACCGGCTCGGTGGTGAACCGGAGCCCGACGGCCAGTGCGACCGGGCTGAGCAGCAGCGCGCCTCCCGCGAACCCGGCCAGCGTGACCGGCACGCCGGCCGGCACCCCGCTGCTGGCCAGGGTGACGACGGCGTACCCGAGCGCCGATCCCACGGCCATCAGGGCGCCGAGCAGCACCGCCGTCCCGGTGCCCGCCCCGGCCGTGAGGCCGACGAGCAGGACCAGCCCGACCAGGGCCACGACCAGCGCGGCCAGCGTCGCCCTGTCCGGCCGGCCGTGGCCGAGCAGGGCCGCCCCGACGGCGATGAGCAGCGGGGACAGGCCCAGCGCGACGAGCGTGGCCACGCTGACGCCCGCCGTCGCGACGGCGGCGAAGTACGCGAGCTGGTAAGCGGCCAGCCCGGCGCCGACCAGCACGAGCCGGACGGCGACCGGACGGGCCGGCGCCGGGGCGGCGGCGCGGCGGCGGGCGGTCAGCAGGTGCGCGCCGAGAAGGACCGCCGCGCCGATCGCCATGCGGTGCCAGGCGATGTCCAGCGGGCCGAGGTCGGTGCGATCGGCCACGATCCGGCCGCTGACGCCGGAGGTTCCCCAGCAGAGGGCGGCCAGCACGACGAGGGGGAAGCCGCGGGCGCCCGCGGCGGAGG
>DATAAV010000127.1:0-5342 GCA_036259935.1 Geodermatophilus sp.
TGGGGCCTGCTGGCGGTGTGGGACGGCGTGGCCGACGCCGACCGGTTCGAGGAGGGCTCCGTCGTCCAGGGCTGGCAGAAGCTGTCCGAGGAGCAGTGGTCGGTGCGGATGCGCCCGCTGGCCGCGCGCGGCCGGTGGTCCGGCCGCCGGCCGTTCGGACAGCCGGCCCCGCAGCGCTGGGACGGGCCGGTGGCGGCGATCACCCGGGCCCGGCTGGTGCCGCGGCGGGCGGCGTCGTTCTGGCGCGCGGTGCCGCCGGTCTCGGCCGACCTGCACCGCGCCCCAGGCCTGCGGTTCGCCCTCGGCATCAGCGAGGCGCCGGTGGGCCTGCAGGGCACCTTCAGCGTCTGGGACTCCGCGGCCGCGCTCAACGCCTTCGCCTACGACCGGGCGGCGCACGCGGAGGTCGTCCGGCGCACCGCGCCCGAGGGCTGGTACGCCGAGGAGCTGTTCGCCCGCTTCGCCGTGCTGTCGTCGGCCGGCAGATCCGGCGGCCGCGACCCGCTCGCCCCGGGGGTCACAGCCGGCAGGTGAGATGGATCTCCTCCCGGTCGTCGCCGGGTGCCACCCGGATGGCGCCGGGCATCCGCCCGAACTCCTCGTACCCCAGCCGCCGGTAGAACGGCTCGATCCCCTCACCGCCGCGGACGGTGAGGTGGAGGAACTCCAGGCCGCGGCCGCGGGCGATGTCGTGGACGCCGGTCATCAGCGCCCGCCCGAGGCCCTGGCCCTGCCGGCTGGGGTGCACCTGCACGCGCAGCACGGTGGCCCAGTGCTGCCGCAGCGGCCCCTCCGACAGCGACAGGACGGCGAACCCGGCCGGCTCCCCGTCGACCCGGAGCAGCGCCAGGACCTCCCGCCCCCGGCGCACCCGCCGCAGCATCGCGTCCAGGACCGGCGCGACGTCATCGGCCGTCACCGGCGGGACGAAGCCCACCGCACCGCCGGCGTTGGTCACGTCGGTCCAGCAGGCGAGCAGCTGACCGCGCAACTGCTCGTCCACGGCGGTGAGCGGGAGGACCTCGGCGTGCGGCATGGCTCGATCATGACCGTGTCGCCGGGGTCACCCCCGACCGGCCGTCCTGGACGCGGGCCCCCGCCCCGGGCCAGGCTCCGGTCATGGACGCCCGCCCCGTGGCCGCCGACGAGCCGCCGCGCCGCCTCCGCGATCTGCGCAACCTCGGGCCGGCCAGCGAGCAGGCGCTGGTGCGCGCGGGCATCCGCACGCCGGAGCAACTCGACGAGGTGGGGGCGGCGGCGGCCTTCCGCCGGCTCGCCGAGGCGGGCACACCCCACCTGACCCGGGTCTTCCTCTGGGCGCTGGCCGGCGCGCTGCTCGACCTCGACTGGCGGGAGCTGCCGGCGGGCGTGAAGGCCGACCTCGAACGCGAGGCCGGCCTGGCGGGCTGACCGTCGCCGTACTGCGACCGCTCCCCTGCCGAGAGTGACGTACGCGCAAGAACCGGAACCCGCCCGACCGGTTGCCTTGTCCGTCCCGGCAGGCAGGAGCAGCGTCGCGCTGTCCCAGCCCCGGACGCCGGACGCACCGGACTGGAGCGGCCATGTCCCGCACGACCGCAGTACTGGCCACGACCACGGTCCTCGTCGTCCTCTTCCCGACGACCGCGGCCGCCCAGGAGCCGACGCCCGGCGCTCCCGGCATCGGCGACCCGTACTTCCCGCTGGACGGGAACGGCGGGTACGACGTCGAGCACTACGGGCTCGACCTGCGGTACGACCCGGCGACCGACGTGCTCGACGGGGTGGCCACGATCGAGGCGACGGCCACCCAGGATTTGTCCCGTTTCAACCTCGACTTCGAGGGCCTCACGGTCCGGTCGGTCACCATCGGCGGGGACACCGCGCAGTGGAGCCGCAACGGCGGCGAGCTGATCGTCACCCCGGCCGCGCCACTGGCAAACGCCGAGCCCTTCACCGTCGCGGTGACCTACGACGGCGTGCCGCAGACGATCACCGACGAACTGGGGATGTCGGGCTTCTTCCACACCTCCGACGGGGCCCTGGTCATCGGTGAGCCGGACGTCGCCGCCACCTGGTTCCCGGCCAACGACCACCCGCTCGACGCCGCCTCGGTGGACGTCGAGATCACCGTGCCGGAGGGACTGGAGGGCATCTCCAACGGCCGACTGGAGGACACCCGGACCGAGGAGGGCTGGACCACCTGGCAGTGGCGGGCCGACGAGCCGATGGCCACCTACCTGGTCACGCTCGCCGTCGGCGAGTTCGACGTCCGGGCCTACGACGCCGGCGGCCGCCCCTTCTGGGACGCGCTCGACCCGACCCTGGCCACCCTGGACCCGGACCCGGCCGCCCCAGGACCGTCCGTGGGCGAGGTCGCCAGCGGCTCGCTGGCCCGGCAGCCGGAGATCATCGACTTCCTCTCCGGCATCTTCGGCCCCTACCCGGTCAGCACGGCGGGCGGGATCGTCGACAACGTTCCGGAGCTGCTGTTCGCCCTGGAGAACCAGACCCGGCCGGTCTACGCCCCCGCATTCTTCACCGACCCCGTCCTCGGCGACCGGGTCATCGTGCACGAGCTGGCCCACCAGTGGTACGGCGACTCCGTGCGGCTCGCGGCCTGGCAGCACATCTGGCTCAACGAGGGCTTCGCCACCTACGCCGAGTGGCTGTGGCTGGAGCGGGAGGGGCTCGCCACCGTCCAGCAGCAGTTCGACGACGTCTACGCCAACGCCCCGGCCGACTTCTGGACGGTGCGCATCGGCGATCCCGGCCCGAACACGATCCAGCTCTTCCACCCCGCCGTGTACCTCCGCGGCGCGATGACCCTGCACACGCTGCGGCTGGTCGTCGGCGAGGAGGCGTTCTTCGCGGTCCTCGAGGAGTGGGCGGCGTCCCGGGCCGGCGAGCCGGTCACCACCGAGGAGTTCACCGCCCTGGCGGAGAAGGAGTCCGGTCGGGAGCTCGACGACCTGTTCGAGACCTGGCTGTTCACCCCCGAGCGGCCGGCTCTGGGCTGAGCCGGGCGGCCCGACGACCGGCCGTCCGGGCGGCCGGGCACAGTACCGCGTCGAAGCGGGTAAGGGCACCCTTACGAGACCTGACTCACCCCGCGTTAACTTGGCCGCAAAGAGCGCGGAGCTTAGCTTTGTGCCCGTGGTTACGGTGACTCACGCTGGCCAGCGCAGGACCCCGAAGGCCGCGAAGACCAGCTCGGTCTTCAAGAAGGTGGTGATGGCGCTCAGCGGCATCGTCATGCTGCTGTACCTCATCGCCCACATGATCGGGAACCTCAAGGTGTTCGGCGGCCGCGAGGCCTTCAACGGCTACTCCGAGTGGATCCGCACCATCGGCGAGCCCGCCGTCCCGGCGCAGACGACGCTCAACATCATCCGCATCGTGCTGCTGGCCGCGGTGTTCGCGCACATGTGGGCCGCCTTCGCGCTGTGGAAGCAGGCGCGCAACGCCCGGCCCGAGCGCTACGTGACCAAGAAGCCGGTGGCCCAGAGCTACGCCTCCCGCACCATGCGCTGGGGCGGCGTGATCATCCTGGTCTTCATCATCTACCACATCCTCGACCTCACCGTCGGGGCCGTGAACCCGGACGGCACCGGAACCACGCCGTACGACCGGCTGGTGGCCGGCTTCTCCAACCCGCTCGTGACCGCCTTCTACGTGCTGGCCCTGGTGCTGCTGGGCATGCACCTGCGGCACGGCATCTGGAGCGCCACCCAGACCCTGGGGCAGAGCAACAAGCGGCGGGAGCGGACGGTCAACGCGTTCGGCATCGCCTTCTCGACGCTGCTGATCGCCGGGTTCCTGATCGTGCCGTTCTCCGTCCTCTTCGGGCTCGTCGACTAAGGAGCGCCGCGATGCCTCTCGACCTCTTCACCGTCGGCGACCCGATCGCTGACACCAAGGCACCCATGGACGTGCCGATCGCCGAGCGCTGGAGCACCCGCCGGTTCCGTTCCCGGCTGGTCAACCCGGCCAACCGCCGCAAGATGACCGTCATCGTCGTCGGCACCGGCCTGGCCGGCGGCTCGGCGGCGGCCACGCTCGGCGAGCAGGGCTACAAGGTCAAGTCCTTCTGGTACCAGGACAGCCCGCGCCGGGCGCACAGCGTCGCCGCGCAGGGCGGCATCAACGCGGCGAAGAACTACCGCAACGACGGCGACAGCGTGCACCGGCTGTTCTACGACACGGTCAAGGGCGGCGACTTCCGCTCCCGTGAGAACAACGTGCACCGGCTGGCCGAGGTCAGCGTCAACATCATCGACCAGTGCGTGGCCCAGGGCGTCCCGTTCGCCCGGGAGTACGGCGGTCTGCTCGACAACCGCTCGTTCGGTGGCGCGCAGGTGTCGCGCACCTTCTACGCCCGCGGCCAGACGGGCCAGCAGCTGCTCTACGGCGCCTACCAGGCGCTGGAGCGGCAGATCGCGGCCGGCAACGTCGAGCAGCACGCCCGCCACGAGATGCTCGACCTGATCGTCGTCGACGGCCGGGCCCGCGGCATCGTCGCGCGCAACCTGGTCACCGGCGAGATCAGCACCCACTTCGCCGACGCCGTCGTGCTGGCCACCGGCGGGTACGGCAACGTCTTCTACCTGTCCACCAACGCCAAGGGCTCCAACACCACGGCGATCTGGCGAGCGCACAAGAAGGGCGCCTACTTCGCCAACCCCTGCTACACGCAGATCCACCCGACCTGCATCCCGGTCAAGGGCGACTACCAGTCCAAGCTCACGCTGATGAGCGAGTCGCTGCGCAACGACGGCCGGGTCTGGGTGCCCAAGGAGCGCGGCGACACCCGCGACCCGCGGGACATCCCCGAGGACGAGCGCGACTACTACCTCGAGCGGATCTACCCGGCGTTCGGCAACCTCGTGCCCCGCGACATCGCCTCCCGCCAGGCGAAGAACGTCTGCGACGAGGGCCGCGGCGTCGGCCCCGGCGGCCTGGGTGTCTACCTGGACTTCGGCGACGCCATGAAGCGGCTCGGCCGGCCGGCGATCGAGGCCAAGTACGGCAACCTCTTCGACATGTACGCCCAGATCACCGGCGAGGACCCGTACGAGACGCCGATGCGGATCTACCCGGCGGTGCACTACACCATGGGTGGCCTGTGGGTCGACTACGACCTGGAGTCGACGATCCCAGGCATGTTCGTGATCGGCGAGGCCAACTTCTCCGACCACGGCGCCAACCGGCTCGGCGCCAGCGCCCTGATGCAGGGCCTGGCCGACGGCTACTTCGTCCTGCCGAACACGATCGCCAACTACCTGGCCGACGGCCCGTTCGAGAAGATCGACGACAGCCACCCGGCCGCAGCCGAGGCACTGCAGGGCGTGCAGGCCCAGGTG
>DATAAV010000128.1:0-15509 GCA_036259935.1 Geodermatophilus sp.
CCGACGGTGCTGTGTCCATGCATGACCTCGCAAGCTCGGTCATGGTGCACTCTCTTCCAGGTCGGTCTTCAGCTCGGGGTACACCGCGGGCGAGCGCTCGGCGAGCGCGCGCAGGCGGTCGGCGAGCGCCGGACCGCCGTCGGGCTCCCGCGCCACGACCAGCACAGTGTCGTCCCCGGCGATCGTCCCGAGGACGTCGGGGAGGCCCACCTTGTCCAGGGCGGAGGCGAGGAACTGCGCGGCCCCTGGCGGGGTGCGCAGGACGGCGAGGTTGGCGCTGCCCTCGGCGCTGGTGAGCAGGTCGGCCAGCAGCCGGGTGAGGCGGGCCGGGGCCGCCTGCGCCGGGCGTAGCGGGGCGTTCTCCGGCGGCAGCACGTAGCTGGCCGGGGCGCCGTCGGAGCCGCGCAGCTTGACCGCGCCGAGCTCCTCGAGATCGCGCGACAGGGTGGCCTGGGTGACCTCGATGCCGGACTCGGCGAGCAGCGCGGCCAGCTGGGTCTGCGAGGTGACCGGTCGCGACCCGATCAGCTCGCGGATGCGCGCCTGCCGGGCGGAGCGGGTGAGGGCGGTGGTCATCGGGACTTCTCGAGCAGCCAGGTGAGCAGGGCTTTCTGCGCGTGCAGCCGGTTCTCGGCCTCGTCCCACACCGCGCTGTTCGGCCCGTCGATGACCGCTGCGGCGATCTCCTTGCCGCGGTAGGCCGGCAGGCAGTGCAGGACGACGGCGTCCTCGGCGGCCCGGGCCAGCGCCGCCTCGTCGAGGGCGTAGGGCAGAAACGGCGCGACCCGGGCGTCGTACTCCTCCTCCTGGCCCATGGAGACCCACGTGTCGGTGGCGAGGACGTCGGCGCCCTCGGCGGCGGCCGCGGCGTCGGCGGTCCAGGTGACCGACCCGCCGGTCTCGGCGGCGATCTCCCCGGCCCGCTTGAGGACGCCGGGGTCGGGCGCGAACGTCTCCGGGGAGCCGATCCGCACGTGCAGGCCGGCGGTGGCACCGCCGAGCAGGTAGGAGTGCGCCATGTTGTTGGCGCCGTCGCCGAGGTAGGTCAGCGTCAGCCCGGCCAGCCGCCCGCGGCGCTCGGCGACCGTCTGCAGGTCGGCCAGGATCTGGCACGGGTGGTACTCGTCGGTCAGGGCGTTGACCACCGGCACCCGGCTGACCGAGGCCATGGCCTCCAGCCGCTCCTGGCCGAAGGTGCGCCACACGATGGCGGCCACCTGCCGGTCGAGCACCCGGGTGGTGTCCTCCACCGGCTCCCCGCGGCCGAGCTGGCTGCTGCCGGCGTCGATGACCAGCGGATAGCCGCCGAGCTCGGCGACGCCGACGCTGAAGGAGACCCGGGTACGGGTGGAGGGCTTGTCGAAGAGCACCGCCACCGCCCGGGGGACGCCGTTGGGGGCGGCGAGCGGGGTCGGTGCCCGATCGGTGTGCCGGGTGGCCTTGAGCGAGGCGGCCAGCGCGAGGACCTCGGCCTGCTCGGCCGGGGTGAGGTCGTCGTCCCTGAGGAAGTGCCGGGTCACTGCTCGGCCTCCAGAGCCGCGTCGAGAGCCGCGGGCAGCGCGGCCACGAACGCGTCGACCTGCGCGTCGGTGAGCACCAGCGGCGGGGCGAGCCGCAGCACGTCGGGTGCCACGCTGTTGGTGAGGAAGCCGGCGGCCCGCAGCCGCGTCTCCAGGGCGCCGGCGACCGGGGCGGTGAGGACGACGCCGAGCAGCGCCCCGCGCCCGCGGATGCCGGAGACCCCCGGGTGGCCGAGCGCCTCGATGCCCGCGGTGAACCTGTGCTCGAGCTCCTTGGCCCGCTCCAGCAGGCCCTCGTCGCGGAGGGTGTCGAGCACGGCCAGCGCCGCGGCGGCGGCGATCGGGTTGCCGCCGAAGGTGGAGCCGTGCGACCCGGCCGTCATCAGCTCGGCGGCCTCGCCGAAGGCGAGGGTCGCGCCCATGGGCAGGCCGCCGCCGAGCGCCTTGGCCAGGGTGATGATGTCCGGCTGCAGGCCGTCGGCCTGGTGCATGAACCACGATCCGGTGCGGCCGATCCCGGTCTGCACCTCGTCGAGGGCGAACAGTGCCCCGGCGTCCGCGGCGGACTGCGCGGCCGCGGTGAGGTAGCCGGGCGGGGCGGGCAGCACGCCGCCCTCGCCGAGCATCGGCTCCAGCAGCACCATCGCCGTCCGCTCGCCGACCGTCGCGGCCAGCGCCGCGGCGTCGCCGTAGGGCACGTACTGCACGCCGCCGGGCAGCGGGGCGAAGGCGGCGGCCTTGCTCGGCTGCCCGGTCAGCGCGAGGGCGCCCATGGTCCGGCCGTGGAAGGCGCCCTCGGCGGTGACCACCTCCGGCCGGCCGGTGAGCCGGCTGATCTTGAACGCGGCCTCGTTGGCCTCGGCGCCGGAATTGCAGAAGAAGACCCGCCCGGGCCGGCCGGCCAGCTCCAGCAGCCGCTCGGCGAGCAGCAGGCCCGGCTCGTGGATCGCCAGGTTGGAGACGTGCCCGAGGGTCCGCACCTGCCGGGTGACCGCCTCGACCACCTTGGGGTGAGCGTGGCCGAGGATCGTGGTCGCGATGCCGCCGAGCAGGTCGGTGTACTCGCGGCCGTCGACGTCCCACACCGTCGCCCCGGCGCCGCGGGCCAGGGCGACCGGCGGGGTCTTGTAGTTGCCCATCATCACGGCCGACCAGCGGGCGGTCAGCTCCTCTGTGTGCGTCACGGCGCCGACTCCTCCCGGGTCCTGTCGCCGGCAGCCGGGACGACCATCGTCCCGGTGCCCTCGGTCGTGAACATCTCCAGCAGCAGGGCGTGTGGCATGCGGCCGTCGACGACGGTCGCGCGGGTCACCCCGCCCTCCACCGCCCGCAGGCAGGCGGCCATCTTCGGCACCATGCCCGAGTCCAGGGTGGGCAGGATCTCGGCGAGCTCGGCGGCGTCGATCTGCTCGACCAGCGACCCGCGGTCGGGCCAGTCGGCGTAGAGCCCCTCGACGTCGGTGAGCACGACCAGCTTCACCGCGCCGAGCGCGACGGCCAGCGCCGCCGCGGCGGTGTCGGCGTTGAGGTTGTGCACCTGGCCGGAGGCGTCGGGGGCGACGGTGGAGACCACCGGGATGTGCCCGGCCTCCAGCAGCGCCTTGACCGGGGCGGGGTCGACGGCGACGACGTCCCCGACCAGGCCGACGTCGACCGGCTCGCCGTTGACCACCGCCTGGGTGCGCTCGGCGGTGAACAGCCCGCCGTCCTCCCCGGAGAGGCCGACGGCGAAGCCGCCGTGCTCGTTGATCAGGCCGACCACCTCCGGCCCGACCTGGCCGACGAGGACCATGCGGACCACGCCGATCGTCTCGGGCGTGGTCACCCGCAGCCCGCCGCGGAACTCGGTGGGGACGCCGAGCCGGTCGAGCATCGCGGTGACCTGCGGCCCGCCGCCGTGCACGACGACGGGAAGGATGCCGCAGGTCCGCAGGAACACCATGTCCTCGGCGAAGGCCCGGCGGCACTCCTCGTCGACCATGGCGTGCCCGCCGTACTTCACGACGACGACCCGGCCGTGGAACTCCTTGAGCCACGGCAGCGCGCCGGTGAGGACGGCGACCTTGGCCCGGTCGCCCTCGGGGTCGTGCTGGCGCATGACCCGGCTGGTGCCGATGCGCCGCCGCGGTGGCGGGGGCGGCTCGTCGACCCGGACGTCGGGCGGGGTGGGGTCCTCTGCGTGGTCGGCGCTCGGGGTGCGCGGGGAACCGGCTCGGGTCGTGCCCTGCGGCTCCGAGCCGAGTGCTCCGTGGTCGCTCATGTGGAATAGGCCGAGTTCTCGTGGACGTAGGCGATGGACAGGTCGTTGGTCCAGATGGTCGCCGCCTCGGCGCCGGCCTTGAGGTCGACGTCGATGGCGATCGCCCGGCCGGTGAGGTCGACGTCCTCGCGGGGATCGCCGATCGCCCCGCCCCGGCAGACCATGACGCCGTTGATGCTGACGTCGACCCGGTCGGTCTCGAAGGCGGCGTCGGTGGTGCCGATGGCGGCCAGCACCCGGCCCCAGTTGGGGTCGTTGCCGAACAGCGCGGTCTTGAGCAGGTTGTTGCGCGCGCAGGCCCGGCCGGCGGTGAGCGCGTCCTCGACGCTGGCCGCGTTGCGGACGGTGATCGCGATGTCCTTGGTGGAGCCCTCGGCGTCGGCGAGCAGCTGCATCGCCAGATCGGTGGCCGCGGCGGTCAGCGCCTCGGTGAACTCCTCCGGCGTCGGGGTGATCCCGCTGGCGCCGTTGGCCATGACGATCACGGTGTCGTTGGTCGACAGGCAGCCGTCGGAGTCGACCCGCTCGAAGCTGACGCTCGTGGCCTCCTTCAGCGCCGGCCGCAGCCCCTCGGCCGGGACGACGGCGTCGGTGGTGAGGACGACCAGCATGGTGGCCAGGGAGGGGGCGAGCATGCCGGCGCCCTTGGCCATGCCGCCGACGGTCCAGCCGTCGCGGGTCTGCACGGTCGTCTTGGGCACCGAGTCGGTGGTCATGATCGCGCGGGCCGCGTTCGGGCCGCCGTCCTCGCTGAGCGCCTTGGCCGCCGCGGTGACGCCGGCGGTGAGCCGGTCCATCGGCAGCCGGACGCCGATCAGACCTGTGGAGGCGACCGCGACGTCGATCGCGCCGATCCCGAGCTCGGCGGCGACGTGCTCGGCGGTGGCGTGGGTGTCCTGGAACCCCTCCGGGCCGGTGCAGGCGTTGGCGCCGCCGGAGTTGAGGACCACCGCCCGGATCCGGCCGCCGGTGAGCACCTGACGGCTCCACTGCACCGGCGCGGCCGGGAAGCGGTTGGTGGTGAAGACGGCGGCCGCGGCGTCGTCCGGGCCGTCGTTGACGACCAGCGCGACGTCGGGCGCACCGGTGGACTTCAGGCCCGCGGCGACGCCCGCCGCCCGGAACCCCTTCGGAGCCGTCGTGCTCACCGTGCTCTCCGTTCGCTCCCGCGGGGCGCTCCGCTCCTCGCTCGTTCCTCGCTGCGATGCTCACGCCCCTGTCCGCTCACGGCGCGACCCCCACGACCGGAAGTCCCGTGGTCTCGGGCAGGCCGAGGGCGAGGTTGGCGCACTGCAGCGCCCCGCCGGCGGTGCCCTTGGTGAGGTTGTCGACGGCGGCGACGACGACCAGCCGGCCCGCGTCGGGATCGACGGCCAGCTGCAGCGCCACGGTGTTGGCGCCCAGGACGGCGGCGGTCGTGGGCCACTGCCCCTCGGGCAGCAGCTGCACGAACGGCTCGTCGGTGTAGGCCTTGGTGTAGGCCTCCCGCGCGGCCTGCGCGTCGATCCCCGGCCGCAGCTTGGCCGAGCACGTGGCGAGGATGCCCCGGCTCATCGGCACGAGGGTCGGGGTGAAGCTGACGGTCACCGGTCCCCCGGCGGCCTGGGAGAGGTTCTGGATCATCTCGGGGGTGTGCCGGTGCACCCCGCCCACGCCGTAGGCGGTCACCGAGCCCATGACCTCGCTGCCCAGCAGGTGCGGCTTGGGCGACTTGCCCGCGCCCGAGGTGCCGCTGGCGGCGACGACCACGACGTCGGGCTCGACCAGGCCGGCGGCCAGCGCGGGAGCCAGCGCGAGGGTGACCGACGTCGGGTAGCAGCCGGGGACGGCGATCCGCGTGGCGCCGGCCAGCTTCTCCCGCTGCCCGGGCAGCTCCGGCAGGCCGTAGGGCCAGGTACCGGGGTGCTCGCCGCCGTACCAGCGGGCCCAGGCGGCGGGGTCGTTGAGCCGGTGGTCGGCTCCGCAGTCGATGACCAGGGTCTCCTCCGGCAACTGTGCCGCGACGGCGGCCGACTCCCCGTGGGGCAGCGCCAGGACGACGACGTCGTACCCGGCCAGCGACCCGGGGTCGCTGGGCCCGACCTCGAGGTCGGCGTAGGGCAGCAGGTGCGGCTGGAGGTCGCCGAATCGGCGGCCGGCGCTCGATCCGGCATGCACCCCGGCCAGGCGGAGGTTCGGGTGCCCGGCCAGCAACCGGCACACCTCCCCGCCCGCGTACCCGGTGGCGCCGGTGACCCCGACCGTCCACGTCCGCCCGCTCATGTGCATGACCATACACCGCCATGCATGACCGTTCATCGGGGTATGGCTGCCCTGCTCCAACTTGCTCGTGCTCTGCGTGCACGGCGCACGCAGGGCACGAGTCGCTGCGGGACGTCGTGCTCTGCCCGCCGGAGTGGGCAGAGCCCGCCGTCCCCAGCACACCGGGACGGCCGCCGTCCTGATGGCCGGCCGTGCGTCTCACGGCGTCCGCGCCGGGAAACGGACGCCGGCTACAGCCGCGGCGGGTCGGTCGTGCTCAGGATCAGGTCCTGGCTGCCGAACTCCTCCTTCAACCGCACGGTCGCCAGCCGCGCGGGCGCCAGCTCGACGAGCCCCTGGCGGGTCGCGACATAGCAGCGGTAGCCGTCCTGCACGCACAGCTCGGCGAGCAGGCTCCGCAGCTTGCCGGTGCCGGGAAGCACCTCGACGAAGAACACCGGCCGCCGCTCGCGCAGGTGCTCGCGGCAGGCCGCCAGCAGGGTGTGCTCCTGCCCCTCCACGTCCAGCTTGACCAGGTCCACGCCGTCGAGGAGCCGCCGGACGTCGACCGCCGGCACGTCGAGCGCGGTCGTGACGCGGCGTGCCATGGCCGCGGGGAGTTCGGTGTCGGAGGGCAGAAAGGCCACCGTCGGCGTGGCCAGCTGGTCGGCCGGCACCAGCAGCCGCACCGTGGAGGCGCGGGGATCGGCGACGGCGGCGGCAGCGAGGAGCTCCACCGAGGTGACCTCGTTCAGGGCGAGGTTGGCCCGGCAGATCTGCGCGGAGAACGGATGCGGCTCCACGGCGACGTGGCGGACCCCGGGCGCCGCCCTGCCTGCCTGCACGGTGAAGTAGCCGACGTTCGCCCCGAGCTCCAGAACGGCCTCCGAGGAGCGGCAGAAGTGCCGCCACCACGGCAGCAGTTCGGGCTCCCAGCCGGCCTCGCCGTACCAGTAGAGCTGAGCCAGGACCAGGGACTCCGCGGCGACGAAGGCGAGGTCCGGGTTGTCGGACAGGCGGAACGTCGACACCGCCCGCGGGATGCCGCCCTCCCGCAGGGCACGGAGGACCGCCCGGCGCACGAGGCCGGGGGGCGCGGCCGCGGCGCTCGATCGGATCGCGTCGGCGACCGGGAGCGGCAGCCGGCTCACGACCGCCCTCGCGACCGCCCGGAAGGCCTGCTGCAGCGCCGGGGAGATCACCGGGCCGCCGCACCGACGAGGGACAGGACGTGGCCGAGGCCCCGCGGCCCCGACGCCGCGGGAGGCGGCAGCAGCAGCACCAACAGCCCGGCGGCGGCTGCGCCCCCGTCGGTCAGCGGGTTGTCGCCGACCATCAGGGTCGCCTCCGGATCGATGCCCAGTTCGGCGCACACCCGGCGGAACACCCGCGGCTCCGGCTTGCAAACGCCGTACTCGCAGGACAGGGCCATCGCGTCGATCCACGGCGACAGCTGCAGGGCGTCGAACACCGGCCGCAGGTCGAAGCCGGTGTCGCTGACGACGCCGACCGGGACGCCGCGCTCCCGCAGCCCGCGCAGCGTGGCCGCGGTGTCGGGGAACGCCTCCCACGACGCCGGGTCGACGGTGAGCTCGTAGAGCGCGTCGCTGAGGCCGGCGGCCAGGTCGTCGGCACCGCAGGTCCGGTACAGCGCGGTCCACACGGCCCGGTGCCGTTCGGGCGCCAGGTCCCGCCCCTTCGCCAGCTCCTCCGGCGTGCTCGCGGCCGCCAGCACCCGCTGCCACACCCGGGACGCCGCGGCCGGTGCGACGGGGACGCCGAGCCGGTCGGCCGCCGCGAGCAGGAGCGAGCCCGATGCCGCGCGCAGCCGGATCAGCGTGTCGCCGGCGTCGAAGAGCACGGCTCGCAGCGTCACCGCTGCCCGCCTCCCCGGCTGCCGGGTGCTGCCGACCCAGCGGCCCGGCGCAGTTCGGCGAAGAGGAGACCGGCGGTCTCCTCCCACGTCGGGAACGTGGCGGCCCGGCGGGCGGCGGCCGTGCCGAGCCGGGCCCGCAGCGGCTCGTCGTCGACCATCCGTCGCAGGGCCTCGGTCAGGGCGGCGACGTCCCCCGGTGGCACCACGAGCCCCTCCTCGCCGTCCCGGGCGAGGTGCGGCAGGTTGCCCGCCGCGTACCCGACGACCGGCAGACCGGCCGCCATCGCCTCCCCGTAGACCGTGCCGTACGGCTCCCGGGAACTGGCGAGCGCGAACACGTCCGCGGCGGCGTACAGGGCCGCCACCCGGCTCACCGGGAGCGGTCCGTGCACCACCACCCGCCCGGCCAGGTCCGGGGCGGAGATCCGGGCCCGGACCCGGGCGGCGTACCCCGGCTCGGGATCCGGGTCGCCGACGAGGTGCAGCGTCACGGCGTCCTCCGGCAGCCGGCTCACCGCCTCGAGCAGGTCGAGCAGGCCCTTGCGGGCCACCCAGTTGCCCACCGACAGCAGCGCCGCCCGCCGGCCCAGCCGCAGGTCACCCGGCGGCGGGTCCGGCGCGAGGGCGACGTCCCGCCCGGGTGGGACGACGCGGAGTCGTCCGGGGGGCAGCCCCGCGGCCGTCAGGTCGTCGGCGAGCGCGGCGCTGGCCACCAGGAGTGGTGCGGCACCGCGGTAGGCCCAGCGGTCGAGCACCGCCTGCGTCGCCGTCCGGACCGGGCCGTGGTCGATGCCTCCGGGCGGCTGGTGGAGGATCGCCACCAGCGGCGCGCGAGGCCGCCGGGCGGGAAGCCACGGCGCGAGGTATCCGGCGGCGATGCTGTCGAGCAGGACCACGTCGGGACGGTGCCGCGCGAGCCGCCGCAGGACCAGCGCCCCGGCGGCGAGCGGCAGCGGGAACGGGCCGGCCGGCACGGACACGAACCGGACGCGGGCGTCGAACCGGCCGGCGAGCTCGGCGATGCGCCGGTGGTAGAGGTAGCCGCCGGTGAGCGTGCCCGGGTCCCCGAGCGTGACCAGGGACACCATCAGCACATGCGCATCGTCCACGTGGCCCCGACCCCGTTCGGCGCCGGTGGGCTGCTGGGCGGCGGCGAGCGCTACCCGGTCGAGCTCGCACGGGCGCTGGCCGCCCACGCCGACGTCGACCTGGTGACCTTCGGGTCCCGTCCCCGCGTCGTCCGGGAGTCCTCCGGTGTGCGCGTGCGCATCCTGCGCCCGGTCGCCTACGGCCGCCGGCACCCGGTCCATCCGCTCGCCCCGCAGCTGGCGTGGTCGCTGGACGGCGCCGATGTCGTGCACACCCACCACACCCGGAGCGCACCGAGCCGGATCGCGGCGGTGGCCGCGCGGGTCCGCGGACAGCGCCTGGTCACCACCGACCACGGCCTCGGCGGAGGCGGCTGGTTCGGGCTGCTGCCGACGCTGTTCGACCGGTTCCTGACCGTCTCCCGGTTCTCGGCGTCCGTGCTCGCGGCTCCGGCCGAGAGGACCCGGGTGGTCTACGGCGGTGCGGACCCGGAGCGCTTCGCCCCCGACCCGGACGCCCGCCGCGCCGGGGTCCTCTTCGTCGGACGGCTCACCCCGCACAAGGGGGTCGACCGGCTCATCCGGGCCCTGCCCGACGGCGCCCGGCTCACCATCGCCGGTACCGGTGGGCACGACCCCCGGCCGCCGGAGCGGGACTACCCCCTCCTGCTCCGGGACCTCGCCCGCGGGCGCGAGGTGACGTTCGCCGGTGCGGTACCCGACCCCGCCCTGCCCGAGCTCCACCGGCGCGCGGCGGTCTTCGTGCTGCCCACGGTGAAGGAGGACTGCTACGGCCGTCACTTCGCGATCTCCGAGCTGCTGGGGCTGAGCGTGCTCGAGGCGATGGCGAGCGGCACGCCGGTGGTCGCCAGCCGCCTGGACGCGCTGCCGGAGGTGGTGCGCGACGGGGAGACGGGGTTCCTGGTGACGCCGGGGGACGTCGACGAGCTGCGCGACCGCGTCGCCCGGTTGCTGGGCGACCGGGGGCTGGCCGCCCGGATGGGCCGGCGCGCCCGGGAGCTCGTGCTCGAGCGGTTCACCTGGGAGGCCTGTGCCGAACGCTGCCTGGCGGCCTACGAGGAGCTGCTGTCCGCCGGGGCTCCCAGCGACGCGGTGTAGCCGCCGAACGCGACCGGGGACTCCCAGACCCGCACGGCCAGGGTGGCACCCGGCAGCCGGCCGAGCGCGGCGGCGAGCTGCCCGTGCACCCACCGCGCGAATACCTCGACGGTGACCGCCTCGGCGTCGGGCGGCTGGATCCGCTCCAGGTCCGCGCCGTCGACCTGCGCGGCGGCGTCCCTCAGCGCCTTGTCCAGCAGGTCGAGGTCGACCACCATGCCGCGCTCGTCCAGGCCGTCCCGCTGCACGACGACGTCGAGCCGGTAGTCGTGGGAGTGCCGCTCCCCCTCGGGCGGCGGCATACCGGGCATGACGTGGAAGGCGCGCACCTCGAACGCTGTCCCGGTCTCGTACATGGGGCCCATGGATAGCGCAGAGCTACCGATAGCGCAGCGCGACGTGCACGACGCCGTCGGCCCGGCGGTCCAGTGCCTCGTAGGCCAGGGCGGCGTCCTCGAAGGGGAATTCGGTCGTGGCGAGCGCGGACAGCGGAAGGGCGTCGAGGAGCGCGGCGGCGACCCGGCGACGCCGGGCGACGTCCCAGCGGCCGGCCAGCGTGGCGGGGATCGTCGACACCTGGCTGCTGCGGATGGTGAGCCGACGACGGTGGAACGCGCCTCCGAGCGGCAGCGCGACCTCCTGCCGGCCGTACCAGGAGCCGACGAGCGCGGTGCCCTCGTGGGCCAGCAGGGGCAGCGCGCCGGCGAGCGCGGCGGGCGCACCGGACAGCTCCACCAGCAGCGGCACCCCGTCGCGGGGCACCCGGGACGGCAGGGCCTCCGGCGGGATCGCGGCGATGCCGAGGCCGCCGGCGAGCTCGCGGCGCTCGGCCAGCGGGTCGGCGGCCAGCACGTTCGCACCCGCCCTCTGCAGCAGCAGCGCCGTGATCACCCCGACCGGCCCCAGCCCCAGCACGACCACGTCCTCGTGCGCCACCTGCCCGGCATCCAGGCTGAGCTGCAACCCCGTCTCCACCAGGGGGAACAGTGTCGCCATCCGGGGATCGGCAGCGGCAGGGAGCACGACGAGGTCGGCCTCGGAGACCACGAACCGGTCCTGGTGGGGGTGGAACGCGAAGATCAGCGTGCCGGGCGGGACCGGGCCGGCGGAGCTCTCCACCGTCCCCACGCAGCTGTAGCCGTACGGGAACGGATAGCGGAACGTGCCGCCGAGCGACCCGATGCGCTCGTCGAGCGGGAGGTCGGGATCGAGCAGCCCGCGGTAGCAGAGCAGCTCGGTGCCGGTGCTGATCCCCGAGTGCAGGGTGCGCACGAGCAGCTCACCCGGGCCCGGCTCCGGGACGTCGACAGGCGCCAGCCGCACCTGTCGCGGCGCGACGAACAGCAGTCGGCGGGCCTGCACCCCGGTCCACCTCCGAGCTCGTCGGGCCCCGTGCAGCGGCTCCCCGACGGTAGCGTGCGGGCCCCCGACCAGCGCATGAGCGAGGAGCCGCAGAGATGGTTGCTGCAGAGTCGCAGGAGGGCCCGACGTCCCCCCGTGAAGTGGCGTCCGCGCCGATCCCGACTCCCTACGGCGAGTTCCAGGCGCGTGCCTTCGAGAGCCCCTCCGGGCACGTGCACCTCGCGTTGGTGTTCGGCCGGATCGGGGACGGGACCTCGCTGCTGACCCGGCTGCACTCCGAGTGCCTGACCGGCGACGCCCTCGGCTCGCTGCGCTGCGACTGCGGCGTTCAACTGCGGTCGGCCCTGCGCACCGTCGCGGCCGAGGGCCGCGGTGTCGTGCTGTACCTGAACGGCCACGAGGGCCGCGGCATCGGCCTGGTCAACAAGCTGCGGACCTACGTCGAGCAGGACGCCGGCGCCGACACCGTGGATGCCAACCTGCGGCTGGGCCTCGACGCGGACCTGCGGAGCTACGACGACGCGGCCGCGGTGCTGCGGGCGATGGGCGTCCGGTCGGTGCGGCTGCTGTCGAACAACCCGGCGAAGGCCAACGGGCTGCGGCGCGGCGGGGTCGTGGTCGAGTCGCTGCGGCCGCTGGGCACCGCAGCCCACTGGCGCAACCGCGCCTACCTGGAGACCAAGCAGGCACGGCTGGGCCACGTGCACCCGACGGGGGACGGGCCGGACGCGCCGCCGGCCGAGCCGGTCGACGTCGGTTCCCTGCTCGGCCCGCTGCGCCCGCACGCCGACCGGCCGTACGTCGTCGTGAAGTACGCCCAGACCGTCGACGGCCGGATCGCGACACGGACCGGCGACGCGAAGTGGATCAGCGGGGAGCCCGAACGGCGGGTGGCGCACGCGATGCGGGCCGGATGCGATGCGGTGCTGGTCGGGGTGAACACGGTGCTGCAGGACGATCCGCAGCTGACGGTGCGGATGGTCCCCGGGGCGTCACCGCGGCGCGTCGTCCTCGACTCCACGTTGCGCACGCCGGTGTCGGCGAAGGTGCTGTCCGACGACGCCGCCACGCTGATCCTCTGCCGGCCCGATACCGACCCCGTGCGCCGCAAGGAACTGGCGGCGACGAGCGCGGCGGTCCACGAGGTCGCCGGTGGGCCCGACGGGCTGCGGATCGACGAGGTACTCCGGCTGCTGCGCACGCTGGGCATCGAGTCGCTGCTGGTCGAGGGCGGTGGCCAGGTGATCACCTCGATGCTGCGCGCGGGCGTGGTGGACCGGCTGGTGGTGTCGGTCTCCCCCACGATCATCGGTGCGGGGGTCGAAGCGGTGGGGCCGCTCGGCGTCCGTCGCGTCGCGGAGGGCATCCGGCTGGTCAACCGCCGGGTGTACGTCACCGGCGACGACGTGCTCCTCGGCTTCGACGTCGCCGGGCCCCCCGACGGTCAGGCCAGCGGGTCGCCGTCCCCGTAGGGGCGCAGCCGCAGCTGCCGGGCGGCGTCGCCGGGACGCAGCGCACGGAGGACGTCGAGGTCGTCGGCGCCGGCCCGCAGGAACCGGCCCGACCACTCGTCCAGCTCCCCGGCCGCGATCGCGGCGACGAGTTCGACCACCCGCTCCGGCGGCGTCCAGTCGGTGAAGCCGCGCCACATCGGCATCGAGCGGGTCATCGGGGTGTCCACCACCCCGGGCGCGACGTCGAAGGCGTGCACCCCGGTGCCCTGCAGCGAGCCGGCCAGGGCCTCGGTGAGCCGCATCAGCCCGGTCTTGGCCACCGAGTAGGCCGAGTACTCCGGCCGGGCGCGCACGCTCATCCCGCTGGCCAGCCCGACCACCCGGCCTCCGCCGCGGGCCAGCATCCCGGGAACCACCGCGCGCACCAGCAGCTGGGCCCCGCGCACGTGGCTGGTGACGACATCCCACCACTGGTCGGGGTCGGCCTCCCAGACCGGCACCTCGGCGGCGTCGATCAGCCCCGCGTTGTTGACCAGCAGGTCGATCCGGCCGAACGCGCCGGTGACGTCGGCGACGGCGGCGTCCACCGCGGCGCGGTCGGTGACGTCGACGGGCACGGCGAGGGTCCGCCCGCCGGTGGCCGCGGCGACCTCGTCCATCGCCGCGGCCAGCCGGTCTGCGCCGCGGGCCGTCCCGGCGACCGTCGCGCCGCGGGCGGCCAGCCCCTCGGCGAGGTGCCGCCCGATGCCGGTGGACGCGCCGGTGACCAGCGCGACCTGGCCCGACAGCGGCCCGTCAGGCACGGAGCTCCGCGCCGGTCCGCTCGGCGGCGGCGGCCACGGCCGCGTCGCGGACCGCGGTCGCCTCCTCGCTGGTCAGCGTCCGGTCAGGCGCGCGCAGGGTGAGCGCGTAGGCCAGCGACCGCGAGCCGGCGGGCACCGGCGGGCCGGTGTAGACGTCGAAGAGCCGCAGCGACTCCAGCAGCTCGCCGGCCCCCTCGGTGATCGCGGCGGCGACCTCGGCGGCGGGCACGTCGTCGCGGACGACCAGCGCGAGGTCGAGCAGCACCGGCGGGAACGCGGAGATGCGCGGGCCCACCGGCACCCCGGCCGGGGGCAACGCGTCGAGGTCGAGTTCCATCACCGAGGTCCGCGCCGGCAGCTCCAGCGCGGCGCACACCCGCGGGTGCAGTTCGCCGGCGTGGCCGACGACCCGGTCGCCGACCAGCAGCTCGGCGCACCGGCCGGGGTGCCAGGGCGCCCGGTCGGCGGCGCGCACGGTCAGCTCGACCCCGGCGGCCGCGGCGACCAGCCGGCCGGCCTGCACCGCGTCGGCCCAGCCCGCCGGGCGGCCCGGCCCCCACCAGCCGCGCGGCTCCCGGTTGCCGGTCAGGGCGACGGCCACGTGCCAGGGCTGCACCGGCACCGCGTCCAGCAGCCGGGCCAGCGTCTCGTCGTCCGGACGCCGGTCGGCGCCGGGCAGCGGCGCGGGGGTGCGCCGGCCGCCGGGGAACACCGAGCCGTGCTCGAACAGCGCCAGCTCGCGCTGGCCGCGGGCGAGGTTGCGGGCCAGGGTGGCCAGCAGCCCGGGCAGCAGCGTGGTGCGCAGCGCCGGCTCCTCCTCCGAGAGCGGATTGCGGAGGAGCACCACCTGGCGGCGCGGGTCGTCGTCGGGCAGGCCGAGGGCGTCGAGCGCCGGGATCCCCACGAACGGATAGGCCGGCGCCTCGACGTAGCCGGCCTCGGCCAGCGCGCGGCCGACGGCCCGCCGCCGCCGCTGGGTGTCGGTCAGCCCGCGGCCCGGGGGCGCGGTGGGCAGCACCGAGGGGACGTCGTCGTAGCCGGCCAGCCGGACGACCTCCTCCACGAGGTCGGCCGGGTCGGTGAGGTCCGGCCGCCACGGCGGAGGGGTGACCGTCAGCCGCCCCTCGGCGCTGTTGCCGTCGACGCTGCAGCCCACCGCGGCCAGCAGCTCGGCGACCTGGGCCGGCGGATAGGGCACCCCCGCCAGCCGGCCGGGCCGCGCCGGGTCGAGGTCGATCGTCGGCCGGGGGCCGCGGGTGTCGACGTCGACCGGGGCGCCGACCACCTTCGCGCCGCCGTACTCGGCCAGCAGCGCGGCGGCGCGGGCCAGCGCGACGACGGTCATCTCGGGGTCCACCCCGCGCTCGAAGCGCTTGGCGGCCTCGCTGGGCAGCCGGTGCCGGCGGGCGGTGCGGGCCACGCCGGTCGGCTCCCAGTGGGCGGCCTCCAGCAGCACGTTCGTCGTCCGGTCGCCGATCTCGGTGGTCGCCCCGCCCATGACCGCGGCCAGGCCGATCGGCCCGCTCTCGTCGGTGATCAGCAGGTCGTCGCCGTCCAGCGCCCGGTCGGCGCCGTCGAGGGTGGTCAGCCGCTCCCGCGGCCGCGCCCGGCGGACGGTGATCGGGCCGGTGACGGTGTCCCGGTCGAAGGCGTGCATCGGCTGGCCGAGCTCGAGCATCACGTAGTTGGTGACGTCGACGGCCAGCGAGATGCTGCGGACGCCGGACTGCGCCAGCCGGCGGCGCATCCACCACGGGCTCGGCGCGGTGGGGTCCAGGCCCTCCAG
>DATAAV010000129.1:0-2042 GCA_036259935.1 Geodermatophilus sp.
CGGGGCCTGCGCGCCCGCGCCTACCACGCCGGGCTGCGGAAGGCCGACCGCGAGGACACCCAGCGGGCGTTCATGGACGACGAACTGGACGTCGTCGTCGCCACCACCGCCTTCGGCATGGGGATCGACAAACCCGGCGTCCGCTTCGTCGTCCACGCCGAGCCGGCGGACTCCGTCGACAGCTACTACCAGGAGATCGGCCGCGCCGGGCGCGACGGGCAGCCGGCCCTGGCGGTGCTGGTCTACCGGCAGGAGGACCTCGGCCTGCGCCGGTTCTTCGCCGCCGGCATCCCGCCGGAGGAGGAGCTGCAGCAGGTCGCCGGCCTGGTCGCCGCCGCACCGGTGGCCGGCCTCGAGGACGGCGTCGACGTCAAGCAGCTGCGCGAGGAAACCGGCCGCGGAGCGACTCCGCTGGCCCGCGACCTGAACCTGCTCGAGCAGGTGTCGGCCGTCGTCCTGGACGAGGAGGGCGCCGCCCATCCGGTCGAGGGCGCCCCGGACCCCGGAGAGGCCGCCGCGGCCGCCCGCGAGCTGGCCGAGCACCACGAGCGGGTGGACCAGAGCCGGGTCGAGATGATGCGCGGCTACGCCGAGACGACCGAGTGCCGGCGGCAGTTCCTGCTCGGCTACTTCGGTGAGCAGCTCGAGCAGCCGTGCGGCAACTGCGACAACTGCTCGGCCGGCACCTCGCAGGAGCAGCCCGCCGCCGGGGACGACGACACGCCCTTCCCCGCCCAGACCGCGGTCCACCACGCCGAGTGGGGGCCCGGGGTGGTCATGCGGGTCGAGGACGACCGGATCGTCGTCCTGTTCGAGGAGGTCGGCTACAAGACCCTCGGCCTGGCCGCCGTCCTGGAGAACGACCTGCTCGAGCGCCGCGCGACCTCCTGAGCTGCGGCGGCCCGACCCTCCGCCGAGACCGGCGATCTCGGCGGCAACGGATGCCGGGGAAGGGCGGTCACCCGGACGGCGGGCGGACGGCGTTCACGCTGCGGAGCCGGCGCGCTGCCCCGATGATCAACAGCGAGAACCGGGCGCGGTGCCCGGCGGGAGGAGTGCACGCGTGAAGGTCCTCGGCATCAACGCGATCTACCACGACCCGGCTGCGGCGCTCGTCGTCGACGGGACGGTCGTCGCCGCGGCGGAGGAGGAACGCTTCAGCCGGCGCAAGCACGGCAAGCGGCCGCTGCCGTGGAGCGCGTGGGAGCTGCCGGAACTCTCCGCCGCGTGGTGCCTGGTCGAGGCGGGCCTCACCCCCGCCGACCTCGACGCGGTCGCCTACTCCTTCGACCCCCGCCTGATGGGCACGCCCGAGGAGTCGGGCCTGTTCGACGACGGCGACGTCATGCGCAAGATGTACGCGGAGAAGGCCCCCTCGTTCCTCGCCCACCACCTCCCGGGCCTGGACCCCGAGAAGGTGGTCTACGTCCCCCACCACGTGGCCCACGCCGCCTCCGCGGGCCTGGCCGCCCCCTACCCGACCAACTCTGTCCTCGTCCTCGACGGACGCGGCGAGGCGGTCAGCCACCTGGCCGGCCGCTACACCGACGGGCAGCTGGAGGTGCTGGCCAGCCAGGCCCTCCCCCACTCCCTCGGCCTGCTCTACGAGGACCTCACCGAGCACCTGGGCTTCCTGCGCAGCTCCGACGAGTACAAGGTCATGGCGATGGCCTCCTACGGGAAGCCCCGGTTCGCCGCCGAGCTCGAGGCCGCCATCCACGCGACCGGCGACGGCGGCTTCCGGACGGTGAAGGTCGACTTCTCGGAGTTCGCCCCGCGGCTCCGGAAGGGCGACGAGTGGACCGAGGCGCACGCCGACCTCGCGGCCAGCGTCCAGCTGCGCCTGGAGGAGACGCTGCTCGACCTCGTGCGCTGGCTGCACGGGCGCACCGGCGACACGGCGCTCACCCTGGCCGGCGGCGTGGCCCTCAACTGCGTGGCCAACTCCGTCCTCTACGAGCGCAGCCCGTTCGAGCACGTGTGGGCCCAGCCCGCCGCCGGCGACGCCGGCACCGCGCTCGGCGGCGCGCTCCACCTCTCCC
>DATAAV010000130.1:0-1566 GCA_036259935.1 Geodermatophilus sp.
CCGAGGAGGGCCGGTTCGCCGACGAGATCGTCCCGGTGACGGTCAAGCAGCGGAAGGGCGAGGTCGTCGTGGACCGCGACGAGCACATCCGGCCCGACTCCACGGTGGAGACCCTCGCGAAGCTGCGCCCGATCATGGGCAAGGGCGACCCGGAGGCCACCGTCACCGCCGGCAACGCCAGCGGGCAGAACGACGGCGCCGCGGTCTGCGTGGTCACCTCCCCGGAGAAGGCCGACGAGCTGGGGCTGCGGCCGCTGGCCCGGCTGGTGTCCTGGGGCGTGGGCGGCGTGCCGCCGAAGACCATGGGGATCGGCCCGGTGCCGGCCACGGCGAAGGCCCTCGAGCAGGCCGAGGTGGCGCTCAAGGACATCGACCTGATCGAGCTCAACGAGGCCTTCGCCAGCCAGGTGCTGGCCGTGACCCGCGAATGGGGCCTCACCCCCAGCGACTTCGAGCGGATGAACGTCAACGGCTCGGGCATCTCCCTCGGCCACCCGGTTGGTGCCACCGGCGGCCGCATCCTGGCCACGCTCACCCGGGAGATGGCCCGCCGCGACGCCCGCTACGGCCTGGAGACGATGTGCATCGGCGGCGGCCAAGGCCTGGCCGCGCTCTTCGAGCGGGTCTGAGGGCCGCCACCCGCCCCGGCGCTCGCGCTGGTCGGAGCTCCCGGCATGATCCGCCGGGAGCCCCGACCAGCGAGGAGTGCCGAGGATGACCGAGTCCCCGCGTGTCGCGATCGTCACCGGTGCCGCGCGCGGCATCGGCGCGGCGACCGCCCAGCGGCTGGCCGCCTCCGACGGGTTCGCCGTCGCGGTGATCGACCTCAGGGCGGACGACGCGCACGGGACCGTTCAGGCGATCGAGTCCGCCGGCGGGCGGGCCCTGGCGGTGGGCGCCGACGTCGGCGACGCCGACCAGGTGCGGGTCGCCGTCGACCGGATCGTCGCCGAGCTCGGCCCCCCGGTGGTGCTGGTCAACAACGCCGGGGTCACCCGCGACAACCTGCTGTTCAAGATGACCGACGCCGACTGGGACGTGGTCATGCACGTGCACCTGCGCGGCTCGTTCCTCATGACCCGGGCGGTGCAGCAGTACATGGTCGAGGCGCGGTGGGGCCGCATCGTCAACCTGTCGAGCACCTCGGCGCTGGGCAACCGCGGCCAGGCGAACTACTCCGCGGCCAAGGCGGGGCTGCAGGGCTTCACCAAGACCCTCGCCGTCGAGCTGGGCAAGTTCGGGGTCACCGCCAACGCCGTCGCGCCGGGGTTCATCGTGACCGAGATGACCCGGGCCACCGCCGCGCGGCTAGGTGAGGAGTGGGAGTCCTACATCGCCGAGCGGGCCGCGGCGATCCCGGTCAACCGCGCCGGCCGGCCGGAGGACATCGCGCACACCATCTCGTTCCTCGTCAGCGAGGGCGCCGGTTTCGTCTCCGGCCAGGTCATCTACGTCGCCGGCGGCCCCCGCGGCTGACTCCCGAGCTTTATCGCGATGAAACACCAGACGGGCGCCGGTCGAGGCCGGGCCCGGGGCCCCAGAGGGTTCCTGCGGATTGTCGTTGGG
>DATAAV010000131.1:0-2280 GCA_036259935.1 Geodermatophilus sp.
CCTCGCGGTCAGCGCCGCCGCCTGGTGGGACCCGCGTCCGCGGCTGCCCAGCCACCGCCCGGCGCTGCTGCCCGAGGGCGTGCGCACGCTGCGCACCACGCTCTACGGGGAGGGGGTCCCGCACAGCGCGTTCACCCTGCCTGGGCTGCCCACCGGCCCCGGCGGCCCGCTGGCCGCGCTGCGCGGCGCGGTCCGCCGGGCCGACCTGGACGCGGCGCTGCGGACCGCCGCCCGCCTGATCGGCCTCGGCCCCGGGCTGACCCCAGCCGGTGACGACGTGATGGCCGGGACGATGGCCGGGCTGGTGCTGCTCGGCCACCCGGCCGCCGAGCGGTTCGCCGCCGGCGTCTACGCGCTGACCGCGGGCCGGACCACCGAGCTGTCACGGGCGCTGCTGCGCCACGCCGCCGCGGGCCGGGTCAGCGGCGAGTACGCCGCGGTGCTGCAGGGCCTGGTCGGCGAGCGGCCTTTGGGGCCGGCCGTGGCCGGCCTGCTGGCGACCGGTTCGACCAGCGGCCGGGCGTTGGCCCTCGGCCTGTGCACGGCGATCGACCTGGTCGACCGGACGCTGCGCGTGCGCTGACGCCGCAGACGCCGAGCGCCCCCGGTCCTGCCCGGACCGGGGGCGCTCGCGCGTACGGGGTCAGCCGCGTCGGGACGTCGTGAAGGCGCCGGTGACGGCCGTGTGCAGTCGCTCGACGAACCGCTCGACCGGGCTGCGCCGGTCCTCCGGGCCGAGGGGCGCGGGGGGCATGAGCACCCACAGCAGCAGGTAGACGAGGATGCCCGAGCCACCGGCGAGGGTGAGGGCGACGAAACCGACCCGCCACAGCAGCGTGTCGATGCCGCTGTAGTCGGCCAGGCCGCCGGAGACGCCGCCGAGCATCCGGTCGGTGCCGCTGCGACGCAGCGGGGGGCGGCCGGGCGCAGCAGGCGGCTGCTCACCGGTGGGTTGGTCCACGGACGGCTGGGTGGGGAACGGGGCGGAGGTCATGACCGAAAGCCTCCCGAGCGCCGACCTCCCGGACCATCGGGGAACCCCCGGATGCGTCCCTGGTTCTCAGGTCGGGGACTCCACCCCCACGGGACCGGGCAGCAGCGGCCCGAGGCTGTCCCACTGGGCGATCCGGCAGCCGTCGACCCGGGACAGGTGCAGGTCGACCGGTGCCCCGTGCCACGTGCCGGAGACCGTGGCGGTCTGCGGGCCGCCGTAGATCTCGGTGCACATCACGTCGTCGGGGATCGGCGCGAACGGGTCCGCCATCCCCTCCAGGTGCTCGCAGGCGGCCGCCGCGTCGGGATGGGTGCCCTCGACCGATGCGCCGCAGATCAGCGTGTACCGCTCGACGGGGGCGCCGTTCCCCCGGTCGATCTCCACGGTCAGGTCGTTCTCGGCGCGGCTGACCCCGTCGCCGGTGGCGGTGTCCTGCCCCGCCCCCGCCCCGGCACCGGGGCCCGGCGCGGCGGCGCATGCGGCGGCGAGCAGGAGCAGGGGGAGCAGCAGGACCAGGCGCACGTCCCCTCGACGAACGGGACCGCCGCGGAGTGCCACCGGCGTCCTCAGATCCGGCAGGCGTGGATGCTGGTGACCAGGATCGCTCGGGCCCCGAGCTCCCACAGCTCGTCCATCACCCGGTTGGTGTCGCTCTGCGCGACCATGGCGCGCACCGCGGACCAGCCCTCGGTCTGCAGGGGGCTGACCGTCGGTCCTTCCAGCCCGGGGGTGATCGCGGTGGCCCGCGCCAGCAGCTCGTTGGGGCAGTCGTAGTCGAGCATCACGTACTGGCGAGCGACCAGGACCCCGCGCAGCCGGCGGCGCAGCTGGGCGACGGCGGGGATCTCCTCCGAGCCCTCCCGCCGGACCAGCACCGCCTCGCTGGTGAGCACCGGCTCGCCGATGATGTGCAGCCCCGCCGCGCGCAGCGTCGTCCCGGTCTCCACCACGTCGCAGACGGCGTCGGCGACCCCGAGCCGGCAGGCGGTCTCCACCGCGCCGTCGAGCTTGACCACGCTCGCCTTGATGTTCGCCTCGTCGAGAAAGCGCTGCAGCAGCACCGGATAGGCAGTGGCGATCCGCAGCCCGGCCAGCTGCTCGACGCTCTCGATGCCCGACTCCACCGGGGTGGCGAACCGGAAGGAGGAGCGGCCGAAGCCCAGGGACATGACCTCGACCGCCGCGGGGCCGTCCGGCGGGGCGGTCTCCAGCAGCATGTCCCGGCCGGTGATGCCGACGTCGAGGGTGCCGGCGGCGACGTAGACGGCGATGTCGCGGGGCCGCAG
>DATAAV010000132.1:0-7924 GCA_036259935.1 Geodermatophilus sp.
CTCCGCGGAGGTTCCCGGCCCTCGGCGCATCCGGGAGCCCGGCGGGAGCAGGGGCCGGGTGCACCGGCAGGTCCGACGTCCGGGCGCCCTCGCAGGTCCGGTGTCGGGGCGCACCGGCCGGACCCTGGACGGGCGCACCTAGGATCGGCCGGGTGAGCTGGGCGGGTCGGGGGAGGGCTCGCGCCGCGCTGGTCGCCGCGGTCGTCCTCGGTGTCGCGCTCGCCGTCGTGATCGCCGTCCGGACGCCGTGGGTGGTGCTGCCCGAGCCGCCGGGCGGGCGGACGCCGGTCGATCCCAGTGCCGGCCTGCCCCCGGAGTTCCTGGCCCGGGCGGAGTCCTTCGCCGCGGCCCTGCGCCCGGCCTCGCTGACCTCGCTCCTGCTGGGGCTCGCCGTCTCCGCCGTCCTCGGCCTGACCCGGCTGGGAAGCCGGCTGGTGCGCGCGGTGGCCCGTCCGCTGGGCGGCAGCTGGGTTGCCCAGGTGCTGCTGGGGACCGTCGCGATCATCGTCGTGGGCCGGCTGGTCACCCTGCCGCTGTCGGCCTACGCGGAGGTGGTGCGCCACCGGTACGGCCTGTCGACCCGCGGCTGGGGGCTGTGGCTGCGCGACATCGCGGTGGCGACCGGGATCAGCGCCGGGATCACCGCCGCATCGCTGCTGGTCCTCCTCTGGCTGGTCCGCCGCGCGCCGCGCACCTGGTGGGCCTGGGCCGCCGCCGCGGCGGCGGGCTTCGTGGTGGTCGGGTCGTTCCTCTACCCGGTGGTCATCGAGCCGGCGTTCAACCGGTTCGAGCCGCTGCCGGCCGGGCCGCTGCGCAGCGAGCTGCTGGCGCTGGCCGAGGAGAACGGCACCCCGGTGCAGGACGTGCTGGTCTCCGACGCCTCCCGGCGCACCACGGCGCTCAACGCCTACGTCTCCGGCCTGGGGTCCACCCGCCGGATCGTCCTCTACGACACCGTCCTCGCGGACCTCCCCGACGACGAGATCGCCTCGATCGTCGGCCACGAGCTCGGCCACGTGGTCCACGACGACGTGCTCACCGGCACGCTGATCGGCGCCCTCGGGGCCGCGGCCGGTGTGTCGATCCTGGGCTGGGGCCTGTCCTGGACGCCGCTGCTGCGCCGCGCGGGGGCCGACAGGCCCACCGATCCCCGGGTGATCCCGCTCGTGCTGTTCCTGCTCGGCGCGGCGACCCTGGTGGGCACGCCCGTGCTGAACCTCGTGTCCCGGCACGTCGAGGCCCGCGCCGACCTGCGGGCCCTCGAGCTGACCCGGGACCCCGAGGCGTTCATCGCCATGCAGCGCCGGCTGGCCACCACCAACCTCTCCGACCCCGATCCGCCGGCCGCCTGGCAGTGGTTCTTCGGCAGCCATCCCACCGTGCCGCAGCGGGTGGCCTTCGCCCAGGACTGGGCACGACTGGAAGCGCCGTGACCCGCACGCTGGTCGTCACCAACGACTTCCCGCCGCGGCAGGGCGGCATCCAGACCTTCGTCGCCGCGCTGCTGGCCCGCCGCCCACCCGAGTCCGTCGTCGTCCTCGCCTCCGACCATTCCGGCTCGGCGGCGTACGACGCGCGGCTGCCCTATCCGGTGGTCCGCCGGCCCACCGGGATGCTGCTGCCCACCCGCGCGACCGCGCGCGGCGCCGTCGACCTCGCCCGCCGCCACGGCTGCGACAGCGCCTTCTTCGGCGCCGCGGCGCCCCTGGGCCTGCTCGCCCCCGCGTTGCGCGCGGCCGGCGTCCGGCACCTGGTGGGGGCCACCCACGGGCACGAGACCGGCTGGGTCGCCCTGCCGGGCGCCCGCGGGCTGATGCGCCGCATCGCCGGCGGGCTCGACGTGCTGACCTACATCAGCGAGTACACGCGCAGCCGGCTCGCCCCCGCCCTGGACGGGCGCACCCGGCTGGCCCAGCTCTCACCCGGGGTGGACGTCGACCAGTTCACCCCCGCCGTCGAGGGGGGCGCGGTCCGGCGGCGCTACGGCCTCGGCGATGCCCCCGTGGTGGTCTGCGTGTCCCGGCTGGTCGCCCGCAAGGGCCAGGACGTGCTGGTGGCCGGCTGGCCCCGGGTCCTCGCCCGCCATCCCGGCGCGCGCCTGCTGCTCGTCGGCGGAGGACCCGACGAGGGCCGGCTGCGCCGGGCCGTGGCCGCCCGCGGTCTGCAGGAGTCCGTCGTCCTCACCGGTCCGGTGCCCCCGGGGCAGCTGCCCGAGCACTACGCCGCCGGCGACGTCTTCGCCATGCCGTGCCGCACGCGCCGCGGGGGCCTGGACGTCGAGGGCCTGGGGATGGTCTACCTGGAGGCCGCCGCCTGCGGCCTGCCGGTGGTGGCCGGCACGTCGGGAGGCGCGCCCGAGGCGGTGCAGGACGGCGTCACCGGGCACGTGGTGGCCGATCCCCGGTCCCCCCAGGCCGTCGCGACGGCGATCGCCGGCCTGCTGGACGACCCCGCCCGGGCCCGGCGCATGGGCGCGGCCGGCCGGGCGTGGGTGGAGCAGCGCTGGTCGTGGGCCACGATCGCGCGCACATTCGCCGGCCTCCTTGACCCCGCACAGCACTGAGCCCCGCCCCGCACGGAGCGGGACGGGGCTCGGCGGGCCGCGGTCAGCGGCTGTAGAGCGCCTCGACCTCCTGGTCGAACTCCTTCATCACCACGGCTCGCTTGAGCTTCAGGCTGGGGGTGAGCGTGCCGTTGGCCTCGGTGAAGTCCGTGGTCAGCACCCGGTACTTCTTGATCGCCTCGGCCTGGGAGACCGCCTTGTTGGCCTCGGCGACGGCGGCGTCCAGCTCGGCGAGCAGCACCGGGTCGTCGCGCAGCTGCTCGATGCGGGTGTCGGCCGGCTTGCCCTTGGACTCCAGCCAGGCCGGCAGCGCCTCGGCGTCGAGGGTGATCAGCGCGCCGATGAACGGCCGCTGGTCGCCGACGACGATGCACTGGCTGACCAGCCGATGCGCACGCAGCCGGTCCTCCAGGACCGCGGGGGCGACGTTCTTGCCGCCCGCGGTCACCAGGATCTCCTTCTTGCGCCCGGTGATCTTGAGGAACCCGTCGCCGTCGATCTCGCCGATGTCACCTGTGTGCAACCAGCCGTCGGCGTCGATCGCCTCGGCGGTGGCCTGCTCGTTCTTCCAGTAGCCGCGCATCACGATGCCGCCGCGGATGAGGATCTCCCCGTCGTCGGCAACAGCAGCGGCCACCCCCGGCAGCGGCCGGCCGACGGTGCCGATCCGGAAGGCGCCGTCGTGGTTGACCGACGCCGCCGCGGTGGTCTCGGTCAACCCGTAGCCCTCGTAGACGGTGACGCCGATGCCCCGGAAGAAGTGGCCGAGCCGCTCGCCGAGGGGAGCGCCCCCGGAGATGGCCCCCATGCACCGACCGCCGAGGGCGGCGCGCAGCTTGCCGTAGACCAGCTTGTCGAACAGGGCGTGCTGCGCGCGCAGGCCCAGGCCGGGGCCGCCGGTGTCCTGGGCACGGGACCAGTCGATGGCGACCTGCGCGGCCTTGTCGAAGATCTTGCCCTTGCCGTCGGCCTCCGCCTTGGCCTTGGCCGAGTTGTAGACCTTCTCGAACACGCGCGGCACGGCGAGGACGAACGTCGGCTTGAACTCGCCGAGGTCCTCGACGAGCTTCGTCGTGTCCGGCGTGTGGCCGATGACCGTGCGGGTCTTGACCGCGCCCACCTGCAGCACCCGGGCGAGCACGTGCGCCAGCGGGATGAACAGCAGCAGCGAGCCCTGCACGTTCATGAACCGGTCGAGCAGGCTCATGCCGTTGCCGATCTCGAACAGGAAGTTGCCGTGGGTCAGCTCGCAACCCTTGGGCCGGCCGGTGGTGCCGCTGGTGTAGATCAGCGTGGCCAGGCTCTCGGCGTTGAGCGTGGCGCGGCGGGCGTCCAGTTCGCTGTCGGGAAGGCCGGCGCCGGCCGCGGTGAGGGTGCCGACCGCGTCGTCGTCCAGAACGTAGACGGGGCCGAGGTCGGGCGCCTGGTCGCGTACCGCGTCGATCGCCTCGGCGTGCTCCTGGCGCTCCACGATCGCGGCGGTGGCACCGGAGTCGGCCAGGATCCAGGCCACCTGGTCCTGGCTGGATGTCTCGTACACGGGGACGACGACCGCGCCGGCCGTCCAGATCGCGAAGTCGCAGACGGTCCACTCGTAGCGGGTCCGGGCCTGCAGGGCGACGCGGTCGCCCGGTTGCACGCCCGCCGCGATCAGCCCCTTGGCGACCCCGGCCACCTGGGCGCCGAACTCGCGCCAGGTGACGTCCTCCCACTTGCCGTTCCGCTGGATCCGCAGACCGATCTCGTCGCCGTGCTCGGCCACGTTGGTGGCGAGCATGTCGGTCAGGGCTTCGTCCGGGCCCACCTCGGTGGTCGCCGGAACGCTGAACTCGCGCACGCTGGTCCTCTCCTCCCCGCCCGCTCACGGGCGCCGTCGCCCGTGGCCCCGTCGGGGGACGTGGGGCACAATCTAACGGTTCGGAGCTACCGGTGAGTAGCACATCGCCCGGGCGGGGGCTGCCCCGTCCCCCGGACCGGTTAGCCTGCTGCCCATGGCCGAGCAGTCCACCCAGTCGATCGTCGTCGACGCGCCCGCGGCCGACGTGATGGCGGTGATCGCCGACTTCCCGTCCTATCCCGAGTGGGTGGCGGCCGCCAAGCAGGTGGAGGTCCTCGACACCGGCGAGGACGGGCGGGCCCGCCGGGTGCACTTCGTGCTCGACGCCGGCGCGGTCAAGGACGACTACGTCCTCGAGTACACCTGGGACGACGACCGACGGGTCTCCTGGACGCTGGTCACGGGGCAGATGCAGAAGCGCCAGGAGGGCTCCTACACCCTCGTCGACACCGGCGGGCGCACCGAGGTGACCTACGCGATCACGATCGACCTGTCCATCCCGATGCTCGGGATGATCAAGCGCAAGGCGGAGAAGGTCATCCTCGACACGGCTCTCAAGGAGCTCAAGAAGCGCGTCGAGGGCTGAGAACCCCGGTGCGCACGCTGCTCTTCACCGGCCCGGGCGGGGCCGGGACCTCCACCCTGGCCGCCGCCACCGCGGTCCGCGCGGCCCGTTCCGGCCGGCGCACGCTGCTGCTCACCCGTCAGCCGCCGGCGGTGACCGGCCTCGGCGAGGTGCCCGGCCTCGACGTCGTCCCGGCGCAGGCGCAGGGAACCGTCGAGGCGCTGTGGAGCGCCCACGCCGGCGCCCTCGCCGACGTCGTGCCCGGCCTCACCGTGCCGCCGGCGACCTCGGTCGTGCCGCTGCCCGGCACCGCCGACCTCGCCCTGCTCGCCGAGGTCACGCGCGCCGAGGCCGACCTGGTCGTCGTCGACGCCGGGCCGCTGGAGGCCGCGACCGCCCTGGTCGGCCTGCCTGCCACGCTGCGCTGGTGGCTGGACCAGGCCCTGCCGACGCGGCTGCGCATGCTCGGTGCGGTGCGCACCGCCGCGGTCCGCTCGGGCACGGTGCGGCGGGGGCCGGTGGACGCCGTCCTCGCGCTCGTGCCGCTGCTCGAGGGGCTGCTGCGCCGGCAGCGACTGACCGATCCGCGGGCGACCGAGATCCGGCTGGTCGCCGTGCCCCGGCCCGGTGCGGTGGCGGCGCTGCGGACGGCGGTCACCGCGCTCGGCCTGCACGGGCAACGCCCGGCAGCGGTGCTCGCCCGCGTGCTGCCCGAGGGCGGGGCGGGCGAGTGGTGGGCGCGGCGCGGCGCCGAGCAGCGTGCCGGCCTGGCCCAGCTGGCCGATCTGGCCCGCCTGCATCCGGTTCCCGAGGCCCCGGAGGCGCCGGCGGACGCGGAGGCGGCGGCGGCGCTGCTGCCCTCGGTCGACGGTGGCGGGGCCGCGCCGGAGCTCCCCGAGCCGGCGACCGAGCGGATCCCCGGCGGCTGGCGGCTGGCGCTGCCGCTGCCGTTCGCCGTCCGCGGGGAGGTGGAGGTCACCCGCTGGGACGACGACCTGGTCGTCACCGTGGCCGGCGCCCGCCGCTCGCTGCGACTGGACTCGCTGCTGCGCCGGTGCGTGGTCACCGCGGGCGCGCTCGCCGACCCCGGCACCGCCCGGGCGCGCCTCGAGGTGACCTTCGCGCCCGATCCGCAGCAGTGGCCGGCCGATCTCCTGGCCGCGGAGGGAACTGGTCCGTGAGCGAGCCCGCGGGCTCACCGAGGAGCACAGCACTGCCGGGCGCGCGGCCGACGAGCGCCAGCGAGGAGGACACGTGAGCGACCGACCCGACTGGATCGAGCAGGCCCGCCGGCTGGTCTCCGGCCTGGGGCAGACCCTGGGCGCGGCCGCCCGACCGGCGGAGGGGGCCGCGGCCGGCGGCTCCGCGGGCCACGCCGCCGACTGCCGCTGGTGCCCGCTGTGCCAGGCCACCGCCGTGCTGCGCGGCGAACGGCCCGAGGTGACCGTGGCGCTCGCCGACGCCCTCTCGGCGGCCGCGACCGCGCTGCGCAGCTTCGCCGAGGCGTCGGCGGCCCGCGCCACCCCCGACGCGTCACCGGCCGAGGAGGAGGCGGCGGGCGCCGACCCCCGCCCCGCCGTCCAGCGGATCGAGATCGTCTGAGTGGCCGGGACCGGCGCCGCCGACCTGCCCGCGCTGGGCATCGACATCGGCGGCACGAAGGTGGCCGGGGGCGTCGTCGCCCCTGACGGCACCGTGCTCGACACCGCGCGGCGGGGCACGCCCGGGGGCTCGGTCGCCGAGACCGAGGACGCGATCGTCGCGGTGGTCGAGGAGCTCGCCGACCGGCACGGCGGGCCGCTGGTCGGGGTCGGCGTCGGCGCGGCCGGCTGGTTCGATCGCACCGGTGACACCGTCCTGTTCAGCCCGCACCTGGCCTGGCGGAACTCCTCGTTGCGCAAGGACCTCAGCGACCGCCTGCACCGGCCCCTGTGGGTGGGCAACGACGCCGACGCCGCCGCCTGGGCCGAATACCGCTACGGCGCGGCCCGCGGCGCCGTCCTGGCCCTGATGATCACGCTGGGCACCGGCATCGGCGGGGGCATCGTCATCGACGGCCGGCTCCAGCGCGGCGCCCACGGCGTGGCGGGGGAGTGGGGGCACATGCGGGTGGTCCCCGACGGGCGGCTGTGCGCCTGCGGCAACCGCGGCTGCTGGGAGCAGTACGCCAGCGGCACCGCGCTCGGCCAGACCGCCCGCGAGGTCGCCCGCAACTCCCCGGCCGCCGCGGCCCTGCTGCTCGACCGGGTCGAGGGCGACGCCGACCGGCTCACCGGCGAGCACGTCGCCACGGCCGCCGCCGAGGGGGATCCGCTCGCCCGTGAGCTGCTCAACGAGGTCGGCAGCTGGCTGGGGCAGGGCATCGCCGACCTCGCCGCCGTCCTGGACCCCGAGGTCGTGGTGATCGGCGGCGGGGTGAGCGTGCTCGGCGAGATGATCCTCGGCCCGGCGCGCGAGCGCATGGAACGGTCGCTGCCCGGCCGCGGTTTCCGGCCGGGCCCGCGGGTGCTCGCCGCGCGGCTGGGCGCGCAGGCCGGGCTGGTCGGCGCCGCGGACCTGGTGCGCCGCGCGGTCGGGGACGGCGACGCCTGAGCGAAGACACCGTCGCCCTACCGGGCGACACCACGGCCGACACCACGGCCCACATGCCCTTCCCCCGCCGTGCTGAGCCGGTCCGTCGCTCCTCGCGGAGGCCTCTGCCCCCACTCGTCACGACACTCAGGCGGGGGCGAGCTCGCGGGCGAGCTGCTCGAGGAACAGGCCGATGTCGGTGACGATGCCCATCGCCTGGGCGCTGCCGCGGTCGGCCAGCTTGGTGACGGTCGCCGGGTTGATGTCCACGCAGACCAGCGGGATCGACGCCGGGAGGATGTTGCCGGTCGCGATCGAGTGCAGCATGGTCGCCACCATGATCGCGAAGCCGACGCCGTCGAGCTGGGCCCGCATCGCGCGCTGACCC
>DATAAV010000133.1:0-1690 GCA_036259935.1 Geodermatophilus sp.
TCGACCGGCTCGCGATGAGCACGGTCGTTGCCACGGCCACCACCGCGACGAGCACAGCCGCCACGACGTAGGGACGTCTCACCCAGGCCCTCCGTCTGCTCAGCTGCTCCCCCCGGATGACCGAGGATACGTGCGCGGCGCTGTTCAGTACCTGTTCTCGGCCGTCTGCTTCAGTCCGCCTCGGCCCAGGTCAGGAGCTCGTCGGCGGTCCAGGAGTTGACCACCCGCTCGATCGGGACCCCGCACTCGAGGGCGCGCTCGCAGCCGTTGCCCTGCCAGTCGAGCTGCCCGGGGGCGTGGGCGTCGGTGTCGATGGCGAACTCGCAGCCGAGGTCGACGGCGAGGCTGAGCAGCCGCAGCGGCGGGTCGAGCCGTTCGGGGCGGGAGTTGATCTCCACGGCGGTGCCGTGCTCGACGCAGGCGCGGAACACGGCCTCGGCGTCGAACTCGCTCTCCGGGCGGGGGCGCTGCCGCCGTCCCTCCCGCTGCTCACGGGGGATGAGCAGCCGGCCGGTGCAGTGGCCGAGGACGTCGGTGTGCGAGTTGGCGATGGCTCGGAGCATCCGCTCGGTCATCACCGCGCTCTCCGCGCGCAGGTCGGAGTGCACGCTGGCGACGACGACGTCGAGCCGACCGAGCAGCTCGTCGGTCTGGTCGAGGCTGCCGTCGACGTTGATGTCGCACTCGATGCCGGTGAGGATCCGGAACGGTTTCAGCTCCTCGTTGAGCGCGGCGACGACGTCGAGCTGGCGTTCCAGCCGCTCGGCGGTCAGCCCGTTGGCGACGGTCAGCCGGGGGGAGTGGTCGGTGAGCGCCATGTACTCGTGGCCGAGCGCGATCGCCGCCTCGGCCATCTCCCGGATCGGGCTGCCGCCGTCGGACCAGTCGGAGTGCACGTGCAGGTCGCCGCGGAGGGCTGAGCGGAACTCGGCGACGTCGTCGGCCAGCGGCACCAGCTCGGCGTAGGCCTCTTCCAGGCGGGCCAGGTACTCGGGGACCTCGCCGCGGTGGGCCTGCACGATGGCCGCGCCGGTCTTGGGGCCGATGCCGCGCAGGTCGGTGAGGGTCCGGGTGCGGATCCGGCGGTCGAGCTCGGCGTCGTCCAGGGTGTCGACGACCGCGGCGGCGGTGCGGAAGGCGGCCACCCGGTGCGTGGGCTCGCGGGCGCGCTCCAAGAGGAAGGCGATCCTCCGGAGCGCGGCCGCGGGCTTCAGCGGTGGGGTCAGCGGGCGGCCCTTCGAGCCCGGCGCTGGGTCCTCCGGGCCCGGCGCTGGGTCCTCCGGGCCCGGGCCTCGGCCTTGCGGTGCGCCTTGGCCGCGCGCTTCTGAGCCGCCTCCACCTGCTTCTCGGTCGCGCCGGCCGCCTTCTTCGCCGCGCGGCGGGCCCGGTAGCCGACCGACGGCCGGCCCTCGGTGTCGACGGCGGCGATGAGCAGGCCACCGAGCAGGCCGAGGTTCTTGAGGAAGTGGATCCGCTGCCCGGCCTTCTCCTTCGGGTCGTCGTACTCCCAGAACCGGTGGCCGGCCAGCGTGGTCGGCACCGTGCTGAGCGCCAGGGCGAACGCGGAGAGCCGGGGGAGCTTGCCGAGCGCGAGCAGGGTTCCGGCGCCCACCTTCACCCCGGCGTCGGCCCTCACCCACTGCTCGACGTCGCGGGGCACCTGTACCGGGAGTTGCTTGTCGGCCGTCTC